>NZ_JAMBPS010000044.1:0-65824 GCF_024206515.1 Paraburkholderia sp. CNPSo 3281
ACCCCCGCCCCTGATCGCCCGCACGCGCTGCCTCGACCGAAGCGTTGAGCGCGAGAATGTTGGTCTGGAACGCGATGCCGTCGATCACGCCGATGATGTCGGTAATGCGTTCGCACGAGCGATAAATGTCGCCCATCGTCTCGATCACCGCCTTGATCGCCCCGCGCCCCTGCGTCGCGACCTCGCTCGCCGAGCCCGCCAGCGCGCTGGCCGTCATTGCGTGATCGACGCTCTCGTGCACGCTTTGCTTGAGCTGCTCCATTGCCGCTACCATGCCTTCGAGCGAACGGCGCTGCTGCCCGGTCCGCTCCGAAAGGACGGCGTTACGCGCGCTGGTTCCCGCTACGGACTCCGAAACTTCGCTCACGCTATCGCGCACCTGCAGCAGCGTCTTACGCACGGCCGCGAGCGTGGCGTGGAATGCGCCGGCGACGTCGCTTGCGGGCCGCGCCTGCTCGCTCAGCGTGATGTAGCCCGAAGCCTGGCCGATCCCCTCCGACATGGCCGCGAGTTCGCCCGCAATGTTCGCGTCGCGCTCCTGGCGCGCCGAAATCGCTGCGATGAACAAGGTTTGCAGCCAGAGAAACGCCCAGTGCTGCGCCACGACATCGAAGCCCGTCTGCGCAAAGACTCTGACAGGCCAGCCCCACGCCTGAAAATAGTTGAACGCGAGTTGCTGGACGGAGATGAAGCCGGTAGCGAGCAGCACGACCTGCACGTCGCGATAGGCAAGCAGCAGCGAAAGCAGGATGAACACCACGAAGTGAAACTCGTCCTGGCCGCCCCCCACGTCGATCAAAAGGGCCGCGCCGCCCATGAAGGTGAGCGCGGAACCCATCCTGGCGATCTTGTGCCCCGGCAGGGCAAGTGCGAGCAGCGTGGACACGAGCGCCAGCGGCAATCCGACGACGAGCACGGGTGTGAGCGCGTCGAAGTGCCAGCCGATCCCCAAGGCGCCGGCCAGAAGAATCCAGTTGACCAGCGCGCAAGCCCTGTCGGCTCGTTTGCGCGCGTTCATGAGCGGGCTTTCGACGGCCGCTCGCCGGCGAGCGGCATTGGCTGCGGCGTACGCCTCGCCAAACGGGGCTTCTGCGAAATTGCTGGACATGGAATTCCCGACTCCTGATTGACAATGCAACTTACGGCCAAAGTGAGACAGACAGGCCGAATCACTTTACGCAGTTATCGGCAGGTCAACCGACAACTAGATAAGGGAAATCCATCGAAGAATTCTGGTTGACTTATCATCCAATGTCATTTTGGCGACAGCCGTTGTAACGGGACCTAACAAAACTGCATCGGCCGGGGATGTTCCGCAGAGCCGTTTTTGTGGCAGGCTTGGTTAATTCGACCGCGAAAAGGCCTTTACCATGTCCCGAAGCCCACACTCCGTTTCCGCGTTGTCGTTCGCACGTCCCACCTACGGCTTGACGCTACGCGTGCTGCATTGGCTGACGGCGCTATGCATGTTCGTGGTGATCCCGGTGGCGTGGTACATGACGACGATGGACCGTCATGACCCGTCGCGCGGCAGTTGGGTGAATTTCCACAAATCGATTGGCCTGACCGTCCTGCTGCTCACGCTGATCCGCGTGGTGACACGACTTTCCGGCTCCGCGCCGCCGCTGCCGCAACGCATTCCGGCGTTCGAGCAGAAGCTCGCGCATATCGGTCATGGCTTGCTGTATCTGATTCTCTTTGCCATGCCGATCAGTGGATATATCAACTCGTATGGCGGCGGCCATCCGGTGAACTGGTTCTGGCTGTTTCAGGTGCCCGCCGTCGTGCCGGCAGACAAGGCGCTCGGCCATCTCGGCTCGAAGGTCCACTACTGGCTGGCGTACCTGACGTACGTACTGATCGCCGGGCACGTGCTCGCGGTGATCTACCATCAACTGGTGCAGCGCGTGGACATCCTGGGACGCATGACGGGGCGCGCGGGCAACCGCTGACGCGCCCGGTCATCACAACGCGCGTTCGATCGCCACGATCAGGGCCCTCAGCACCCCCTCGATGGGGCGCGAAAGTCGCCGGTCGCGCATCGTCATCACACACAGGTTGCGCTGGTTGAGCGTGGGTTCGTCGAAGCGCTTCGCCACCAGCGAAAGATCGTCCGCGAGGCCCGAAAGCGAGAGCCGGCTGCCGAGCGTAATCGCGCCCGCCAGCGCCGCGAACGCATGCAAGGCGCTCGAATTGTTGCTCGTGAGGATGGGCTCGAGCTTGATGCCGTGCCGAGCGCAGCACTCGTCGAATAGCTGGCGCGCCGTGTTGCCGCGCTCGAGCAGCGCGACGGGATAATCACGCAGGTCCGCGAGCGTGAGCGAGGCGCGCTGCGCCAGCGGATGCCCCGGATCGAGCAGCGCGCAGATCGGCGCCTGTGCGCTGTACTGCACGTAGACCTTCGCGGGGTCGCCGCTCGAAAACGCCAGCCCCAGGTCCGCCTCGCCCGTGGCCACCCACTGCTCGACCTGCGAAGGCGCGCCCGAGCGCAGATTGAAATGCACGTGCGGCGCGGCGGCGTGATGCTGCGCGAGCACGTGGGGCAGGAACGAGCGCGTAAAGCCCTCGGTGCAGCCGATTCGCACGATGCCGTGCCCGAGCGCCTTGGCCGTGGCGACATTGAAGACGCCGAGGACTTCAAGCGCACCGCGCGCACCGAAACGCCCGTGCGCGAAGTGCTGGGCCAGCAAAAGCGGCTCGTGCTCACGGCGGTCGGCCTGATGACCGTCTCGACGGCGGTCAACTATCTGCTGCAATACATTCCCACGTTCGCGATCCGCCAGCTGCATCTGCCGGCGGCAACCGGCTTCGCGGCGACGATGGCGGGCGGCGTGATCCTCACCGTCGTCACGCCGTTCGCGGGGCATCTGTCCGACCGCATCGGGCGGCGCACGCAGATGACCTGTGTGACGCTGCTCTTTCTCGCGAGCGCCTACCCCGGCTTCGCCTGGGCGACCAGCCATGCGAGTGCGCTGCCGCTCTTCGTGCTGATTGCGTGGCTCGCGCTCCTGAAGTCGATCTATTTCGGCGCCCTGCCCGCGCTCATGGCCGAGATCTTCCCGGCCGCGACGCGCGCCACCGGCATGTCGATCGGCTACAACATCGGCGTGACCGTGTTCGGCGGCTTCACCCCGGCCATCGTCACGTGGATGCTGAGCGCCACCGGCGAGAAGAGCGCGCCGAGCTACTGGCTGATCGCGACCGCCATGATCAGTTTGTCCGCGCTGGCGTATGTGAGCCGCGTGCGCGTCGCGGCCACGGTTGCGCAGCGGGCGACGGCGTAAATCGAGCGAGGAAAAGGGAAATGTGTCGACAACCCTATTGAAATCAGTGTCATCGCCCATATCGTAGAATTCCGATATATGATTCGGACAGTTACGATGCAGCCTCGATGAAGAACCCCTCTACCACTCCCGATCTGGACGTCGACGCGATCTGCAAGGCGCTCTCCAATCCCGTGCGCCGCGAGATTCTTGCGTGCCTGCGCGAGCCGCAGATGCACTTCGGCGACCAGGCGCTGCCGCTCGAAAACGGCGTTTGCGCGGGCAAGATCGACGCGCATTGCGAGCTTTCGCAATCCACGGTGTCCGCCCATCTGGCCGTGTTGCAGAAGGCCGGACTCGTCACGTCCAAACGCGTGGGGCAGTGGGTGTTCTTCAAGCGCAACGAGCCGGTCATCGAGGCGTTTATCGCCCATATGAACGCGCAGTTGTGATTGCCCGGCGACGAAACATCCGCTGGATTTGCATCGTCCGTTTCGATTCCCGTATCGCTTTTCAGCCCGCGGGCCGCGCCCGCAGACAAGGTGACCCTACATGGCAACGCTTTTCGACCCCATCCAGATCGGCGACCTCACGCTGCCGAACCGCATCATCATGGCCCCGCTCACGCGTCAACGCGCAGGTGAAGTGCGCGTGCCCAACGAACTCATGGCGAAGTACTACGCCGAGCGCGCCACGGCCGGCCTCATCATCAGCGAGGCGACCTCGGTGACGCCGCAAGGCGTCGGCTATGCCGAAACGCCTGGCATCTGGTCGCAAGAGCAAGTGGAAGGCTGGAAGATCGTGACTGATGCGGTGCATGCCGCCGGCGGCCGCATCTTCATGCAGCTGTGGCACGTGGGCCGTGTGTCCGACCCTGTGTTCCTGAACGGCGACCTGCCGGTGGCGCCCAGCGCCATCGCGCCGCAAGGCAACGTGAGCCTCGTGCGTCCGCAGCGCGGCTTCGTCACGCCGCGCGCGCTCGAAACCGAAGAGATCGCCGGCGTGATCGCTGCATTCCGCCAGGGCGCGGTCAACGCGAAGGCGGCCGGTTTCGACGGCGTGGAAATTCACGGCGCGAACGGCTATCTGCTCGACCAGTTCCTGCAGGACAGCACCAACCAGCGCACGGATGCCTATGGCGGCTCGATCGAGAATCGCGCGCGCCTGCTGCTCGAAATCACCGACGCGTGTATCGATGTGTGGGGCGCGAATCGCGTGGGCATGCATATCGCACCGCGCGGCGACGCGCACACGATGGGCGATTCGAATCCGGCGGCGACGTTCGGTTATGTGGCGCGCGAGCTCGGCAAGCGCAAAATCGCGTTCCTGTTCGCGCGCGAATCGCTTGGCGACAACCGTCTTGGGCCGCAGCTGAAAGCCGAATTCGGCGGTCCGTTCATCGCCAACGAAAAGTTCTCGCTCGAATCGGCGCAGGCCGTGCTCGCCGCAGGCGAAGCCGACGCGGTCGCGTGGGGTCAGCTTTTCATCGCGAACCCCGATCTGGCGCGCCGTTTCGAACTGAACGCGCCGCTCAATGCGCCGAATCCGTCGACGTATTACGCGCGCGGCGAAACGGGCTACACGGACTACCCGTCGCTCGAAAGCGCGGCGTAAAGAACGCTTGCGGCCCATGGCCGCATGCCACCAGGCGGCCACGGCGCAGGCATTCTGTCTCGCCGTGGCCGTTTTTCGCTGGAAGTCCTGAAAATACGGGACTCGCGTGCGAGCGGGCGTTAAAGCTCAGACAGATCACGCTTTCGACGTGCGTGCGGCGATTTTGCTCGATAGGCGGATTCAATTGGTATCCCGCGCCCGGATATCCTTGAATACAAAGCCGCCTACCAACCCTCCTCGCTGATCGGAGCCAAGTCATGCCGAAGACCGCCGACGCTTCCGAGATCGTCCATACCATCGCCGAAGAAACCAACACGCCGGAAGAAACGGTCGCGCGCATCTACGCCGACACGCTCAATGAATATCGAGCGCAAGCGCGCATCCAGGACTATCTGCCGCTTTTCGCCGCGCGCAAGACACGCGCGACGCTGCGGCAAAATGGAACGAAGCCGCACTAGTCACCGCCTGTCAGCTTGTCTTTGCGCCGGCCACACATAGGCCGGCCGCTCCACCCCGCCGCGTTTTTCTGGGCGGTGCGCGCCCGCATAGGGCTCGCACCGTCGCATGCATTGGCCCACTCGGGCACACCCCGGCACGCATCGCCCAACTTCCTCTCTTAAGGTTGGTTTAATTCTTTGCTGCAACCATAGGGTCAACCCCTGTTGAGCCGCCGGAAGATCGGCGGCGTTTTTTTGTGCGGCAAGCCTAGGAGGAGCGAGGTCATGGTTGAAGACGATGTGCTGGTGCACCTGCAGTCCCTGCTGCGCGATGGCGCGGCTTCGACAGTCGCGTCGTGCCGGGTCTCCACGCCGCTCCAGCATCCGTGGGGCCGCGCCTACCGGCTCGTCGAATGGACGACGCCGCTCGACGACAGCGCGCGCCGCCAGGTCGTGCCCGCCGAAAGCACGGCGCTCGACATCGCCCGCCTCGTCGCGCAGCACGTGCCCGGCCGCCGCATTTTGCTAAACGGCGAACCCGCCGCGGTCGAACGCCTTCGCACGCGCCGCCGTCGCGCGTCCAGCGCCGCGAACGCACGCGCGGCGCGCTAGAGGCGCCGCTTTCGGGCGGCGTACACGCGGCGGCACACGCCGCGCTTCCTCCCCCAGCATCTCATCCCGCCACGCCCCCTTCCCGCGCGGGCGGCGTCAAACCACGAGGCGCGCCAGCGACGCCTCCAGTTCACCGCTCACGCGCGTCATCGGCGCGCGCAGTTCATTGCGGATCAGCCCGCACGCAGCCAGCCCAGCCTTCACCGGTCCCGGATTCGGCTCGGCGAACGCCGCGCGCACGAGCGGCACGAGCGTGTGCCAGATCGCGCGCGCATCGGCGAGGCGCCCTTCCTGCAACGCGCGCGCCATCCCCACGAAACGCTCCGGCCGCCAATGCGCCGACGCCGCAATCGCCCCGCTCGCGCCCGCGCACATCGCGCCGAACATGTCGATGTCCTCGCCGCAGAGCACCTGCAAACGGCCGTCGAGAATCAGCGCAAGCGTCTTGTCGAGCGAGCCGCCGCAGTCCTTCACCGCGACAATGCGCTCGTGCGCGGCGAGTTCGAGCAGGCTCGGCAACTCGATGTGCACGCCCGTGCGCGCGGGGATGTCGTAGACGATCAGAGGCTTGCGGCTCGCATCGGCGAGCGCCGCGAAGTGGCCGATCACACCCGCCTGCGCAGGGCGGATGTAGTAAGGCGCGGCCGCCAGCACGCCGGCGATAGGCCGTTCGTTGAGCGCCGCGATCCGCTCGCAGACCGCCGCCGTATGATTAACGCTCACGCCCGCCACAACTGGCAGGCCGCCCGCCGACGCCAGTACGGTGGCGAGCACGTCGTCCGCTTCCGCGTCGCTCAGCGCGGCGGGCTCGCCGGTCGTGCCGAGCGCGACGAAGCCGGCCACGCCAGCCTCGACGTAGTGGCGCACGAGCGCGTCGAGCGCAGCATGATCGACTGCACCGGCGTTGAACGGCGTGATGAGCGGAATCCAGATACCCGAAAACTCAGACATGACTTTCCCTTGAACTCGACCGTATGGAAGGCCCGTTCAGCGGTGCGCAGGAGGGAAGCAAGCCGGGAGTGAGGCGGAAGGCGGGGCGCCTTCGACTGGCTGTTCCGTCGCACATCTGACGGAACAGCAGACTCCGGTCAGATGAGCGGCTGTTTTTTGGCTTTGGCTTTCACCCACACCGATGCGGCCTGCGCGAGCGACGGCACCGCGCGCGTGGCGGCGGTGACATTCTGCAGATCGTGGCGGAGCGGGTTACGTAGCATGTCGCGCAGTGTAACCGAGATCGCGCGAGTTCGGGCGCGCGCCAGCAGGCGGCGTGCTGCGCGCGCGGTACGCGCTCACTCGCGCGGCAAGGTCTCTCGAGTGCTCTTCCGACAAAAGAACTTGACTTCTCGCGCCACCGAACTAATATACGCACCGCGTACATTAACCAGCAATCACGGGTGCCAGCATGAGCGTTCCGCAACAAGCCTTCCTCCGTGACGCCATGCGGCGTCTGAACATGACCCGCGACGCATTTGCGAGCCGCATCGGCGTGTCGCGCCGCGCGCTCGACACATGGCTGCTGCCCGAGGAGTCGCAGGAATCGCGCGCCATGCCGGAGATCGTCGAGCGCTTCGTTTCGGAAATCGTCGGCAACGGCGAGCCGCGCGAAGACTATACGCAAAGCGTAGATTCGCGCTCGCTCGCCAGCCAGATGCAGTTCGAGGGCAAGCCACAACTGCTTTCCGTTGACCAGTTTTCGCGCGAGTCCGTCGAAGCCCTGTTCCGCGTGGCCGACATCATGCAGCCCATCGCGCACCGCCGGAAAATCTCGCGCGTACTCGAAGGCGCGGTGCTCGGCAACCTGTTCTTCGAGGCCAGCACGCGTACGCGCGTGAGCTTCGGCGCCGCGTTCTGCCGCCTGGGCGGCTCGGTGTGCGACACGACCGGCTTCACGTTCTCCTCGATGGCCAAGGGCGAATCGATCTACGACACGAGCCGCGTGATGGCCGGCTACGTGGATGCGATGGTGATTCGGCATCCTGATCAAGGCTCGGTGGCCGAATTCGCGCGCGCCGTGAACATCCCCGTGATCAATGGCGGCGACGGTCCCGGCGAGCACCCGAGCCAGGCGCTGCTCGACCTCTACACGATCCAGCGTGAGTTCTCGCGCCTCGGCAAGATCGTCGACGGCGCGCATATCGCGCTCGTGGGCGACCTCAAGTATGGCCGCACGGTGCACTCGCTCGTGAAACTGCTTGCGCTCTATCGCGGCATCAAGTTCACGCTCATTTCGCCGCCGCAGCTCGAAATGCCGGCATACATCGTCGACAAGATCTCGACCAACGGCCACGTAGTCGAGCAGACGCATGATCTGCGCGCAGGCCTGCGCGGCGCGGATGTGGTGTACGCCACGCGCATCCAGAAGGAGCGCTTCGCCGACGAGTCGTTCGAAGGCTACACGCCCGAATTCCAGATCAACCAGGCGCTGATGGACGAGTGCTGCAGCGCTGAAACGCTCGTGATGCACCCACTGCCGCGCGACAGCCGCCCGGGCGCCAACGATCTCTCGACCGATCTGAACCACGACCCGCGCCTTGCGATCTTCCGCCAGACCGACAACGGCATTCCGGTGCGCATGGCGATTTTCGCGGTACTGCTGGGCGTGGAAAATCTCGTGCAGCATTCGATGCGCGACGCCGTGTGGCGTCCGCCCGCGTACCTCGGCCCGGACGACGCCGTGTTCCACGGCATCGACTGAGCCTCGTTGCACTCGCAACGTCATCGGCCCGCAAGCGTCAGTCGCGCTTGCGGGCCGAATTGTTTTTGGCATGCTCAAACGAATTACGACGCGCAAACCGTCACGCAGGTCAGCCCTTGCGCCTTTTCCGCCGCGTCGATCGCGCTCTCCAGCGCATCGAACGCGTGGCGCTGCACGTCGATCGCCTCGAGCGGCAGCTGCCCGGACTGCACGAGCGCGATCAGCGCACGGTAGTCCGCACCGCTGTACATGAAGTGGCCCATCAGCTCCCAGTTGTTGATGAGCATCTCGCCATACTTGATCGGCAACTCCACCTCCATGCTGCCCATCAGCACCATGCGGCCGTTGCGGCGCAGGCTGCGCAGCGCGGCGAGCGTGGCGCCCGGGTCGCTGGCGTGGCCCACCATGTCGAAGGCGAGATCGGCGCCGCCGTTCGCGGCGGCACGGATCGCCTCCACGTCGCGCGCCATCTCGCCGCTGAGCGCGACGGTGACCACGCGTGCGCCGCCGAGCTTCGCGAGCGGCGCCAGCGCCGCCGCGCGCCGCCCGAGCGCCACCACACGGCCCGCGCCGAGTGCGAGCGCATCGAGCACGGCCGCCGAGCCGAATGCGCCGGCCGCGCCGTTCACCACCACGGTTTCGCCTGCCGCGAGCCGGCCGCGCCGCAGGCCGCCGAACGGCACCACGAGCTTGCCGAGCGCCGCGAGCTGCGCCGAGGGGACGTGATCGAGGCCATCGAGCGGGAACACCGTCGAGGCCGGAAACTCGACCGCCTCGCGCAGCGTGCCGTGCGGAAAATCGCCGAGCATGGGCGCGCTGTCCGGGCTGATCGCCGTGAGCCCGAGCAGCGCCTGGGCGGGTTCGCGCAGCGCTTCGTCGGCAACCCAGTAGGGGCTCAGCGCCACGCGCTGGCCGACGCGATAGCCGTACACGCCTGCGCCGACGGCGAGCACCCGGCCGATGCCGTTGGTCCCCGGTGAAAACGGCCCCTGCGGGTAGCCGTAGGGCAGCTTGCCCTGCACGTACTGGCGCGTATAGCTCAGGAGCGGCACGGCCTCCACGCCCACCAGCAACGCGCCGCGGCGCGGTTCGGGTTGCGGCACGTCGCGCAGTGCGAGCGGCTGGCCGGGTTGATCGAGCATCCAGGCTTTCATGGCTTCTCCTAGCAGAAAGGGTGCGCATCTGACGGATTGAACTCTAGGCGAGCAAGACGTATTCTTGAAATCAATTGCCGACATTCCACGTATCACTGTGATTGATCTCTCTGGCGTCGACCTGAACCTGCTCGTGTCGCTCGACGCCCTGCTCGCCGAGTCGAACGTGACGCGCGCCGCCGCGCGCCTGAATCTCACGCAGCCGGCCGTTTCGGCGCAGCTCGCGCGGCTGCGCCAGCTCTTTGACGACCCGCTGCTCATTCCCGCCGCCAATGGCCGCGGCATGACGTCCACGGCGCGCGCGCTCGAACTCATGGAGCCGCTGCATGCGGCGCTCAAGACGCTCGAAATGGTGGTGCGCCGCGAGCCCGCGTTCGATCCGCTCACGGGCACGCGGCGCTTTGTGGTCGCCGCGAGCGACCAGTGCGTGGCCGTGCTCGGCCTGCCGCTGATGATCGCGTGGCCGCGTCTGGCCGGACCTGGACTGCAGCTGGCGTTCATCGCCATTGAATCCGGGTCGCTCGCGGAGCGCTTCGAGCGCGGCGAAATCGATTTACTGCTCGGCTCCGCGCAGCAGGTGCCGCCAACGCTGAAGGCCAGAAAGCTCTACGACGAACGCTTCGTCGTGGCGCAGCGCAAAGGCCACCCGCGCGGCGCGGCCCCGTTCGACCTGGACAGCTATTGCGCGCTCGAGCACGTGCTCGTTTCGACCAGCGGCGCGAGCTTCTTCGGCTTCATGGATGAGCATCTCGAAGCGCTTGGCCGACGCCGCCGCGTGGCGCACTCGGTTCAGCATTTCACGCTCGTGCCCGAGGTGCTCGCGCGCACGGACTACGTGGCGACGCTGCCTTGCCGGCTCATCGCACGCCACGAGGACCGCGTGGACCTGTTCGAGCTGCCGTTCGAGGCACGCGGCTTTTCGATGCATGCGGCATGGCATCCGCGCAATCACGCCGATCCGGCGCTCGTCTGGCTGCGCGAGGCCGTGGCTGCACTAGACACCGACGACATCGTTAGCGATCCTCTTGAATGACACTCGTGCGCAATTCGTCAGTCGATTAATTCGGCGATTGTCCGCATGCGCGCCGCCTATACTGCATGAGATGTCAAAAAAACGGCCGCGCCGCAACACGAAGGCCCGGTCCCCGCGCCGCTGTCCCATCGTCGTTTCCTGCTTGTCCGCGACTTGCGAAGCCATGCTGACCACAGACGAAATCCGCGCGATCCCGCTGTTCTCCACGCTTCCCGAAGCCGAACTCGAACGCCTCGCCCACACCTCCGCGGACCTGCACCTGAGTCCCGGTGAGTACGCCGTGCACGAAGGCGGCGAGCGTGCGCTCTATGCCGTGCTGTCCGGCAAGATGGAGGTCGTCAAGCTCTTTGACGGCATCGAGCGCACGCTTGGTTGGCGCTTGCCCGGCACGATCTTCGGTGAGGTGCCGCTTGCGCTCAGCTCGCCGTTTCCCGGCGCGTATCGCGCAGCCGTGCCCTCGCGCGTCATGCGCGTGGACGCGCAGCACTACTACGCGCTCGCCGCCGCCTCGTCAGACGTCGCCACGCGCATGGGCGCGCTCGCCCGCGAACGCATAGGCGGATTGCAGGGCCTTTCCGCGGAGCCGCCGAAAACACGCGTCACGCTCGTTGGCGCGCGCTGGGACCCGGCTTGCGCGAACCTCCGCCAATTTCTCGCGCGCAACCAGATCAGCTGCGAGTGGATGACGCCCGACGCGCCCGAACTCAAAACACGCTGGAACGGCCCCTGCCCCGAGGACCAGCACTGCCCCGCCTTGCGCCTCGCCGACGGCACCCTGCTGAGCCGCCCCGCGACGCGCGACCTGGCGGAACGCCTGGGGCTGCAAACCCAGCCGCGTCTCGCGGAATACGACACGCTGATTATCGGCGGCGGCCCGGCTGGCCTTGCTGCCGCTGTCTATGGTGCGTCGGAAGGACTCCGTACCATTGTGGTCGAGCGTGAAGCCCCGGGGGGCCAGGCGGGCACCTCTTCGCGCATCGAAAATTATCTGGGCTTTCCTGGCGGCATTTCCGGCGACGAACTGGCGAGCCGCGCGTTGCAGCAGGCAAGGCGCCTCGGCGCCGAAATCCTCGTCACGCGCGCGGTTGCACGCGTCGATACCGCCGCGCGCGAAGTCCACCTCGACGGCGGCGACGTGGTGCGAGCGCACACGCTCATTCTCGCGACGGGCGTCACCTGGCGGCGTCTTGCGATCGAAGGCTTCGACCGCTTCATCGGCAAAGGCATCTATTACGGCGCGGCGCGCAGTGAGGCGAGCGGCACGCACGGACTCGACGTGTATCTGATCGGCGGCGGCAATTCTTCGGGACAGGCCGCGCTGTACTTCGCCAATCATGCGCGCGGCGTGACGCTCATCGTGCGCGGCGAGTCGCTCGAAAACAAGATGTCGCGCTATCTCGTCGAGCAGTTGGTGGGAAAGGAGAACGTCCGCGTCGAACTGAATTCGGAAGTGGTCGGCGTGTATGGAGAGACGCATCTCGACGCCATCGACGTGCTCAATACGGCCAGCGCAAGCGTGAGCCGCCGCGAATGTGGCGGCCTGTTCGTATTCATTGGCGCGGACGCGGAAACGGGCTGGCTGCCGCAGGAGATCGCCTGCGACAAGCGCGGCTACGTGCTGACCGGCGACGATAGCGTGAAAGCCGGGCGCTGGTCGCACCGGCGCGATCCTTACCTGCTCGAGTCGAGCGTACCCGGCATCTTTGCCTGCGGGGACGTGCGACTGAGCCCGGTCAAGCGGGTAGCCTCTGCCGTTGGCGAAGGCAGCATGGCGATCGCCTTCGTGCATCGTTACCTTCAGGAAGACGGCGCATAGCGTTGCGCGAAGCAACGCGCCCGCGCCGCGCACGATCTTTCAATACGCTTTTCCCGTTTGCTGCATTGCATTTCTGTCCACGACGCCAGCTTCGCGCCGGGCTGGCGTCAGCCATGCGACAGCGTTGTGCCATCAAGCACCAGGCAGCGAAAAATTCACGCGTAAGCGCTTTACTTTCGTGTTCGAGAAGTGCAATTTGCAGTTCTGCAGTGCCCGGCCGAGCCACCGCGGCATCGGAATTGCTTCACGAAAGAAGCGCGCCGCTGCGCGACGAAGCCCTGCGCAACCCCGCGCGGCCAGCGCCTGAAGTCCCGGTTTACGTTCTTTACGTTCCGTCTTCATCCTGGAGTCCGCAGATCGCCATGTCCAACGAACGTCCCCTCGATGCGCCGTGCGATTGCGACGACGCCTCCCAAGCTTCCCCCTCCCGCGCGCCCGCCGACGTCACTCGCCGCCGCTTCCTGCAATCGGCGGCCGCCGCTGCCGCGTTGAGCGCGACGCCTCATCTGCATGCACAGAATGCGCCGCCGGCCACGGCCCCAACCGAAGCGCCGCCCCCCGCGCCCGCGCAACCGGTCCGGCTCGACATCAACGGCCGCGCATACGCGCTGCATATCGAACCGCGCGTCACGCTGCTCGATGCGCTGCGCGACTATGCGGGCCTCACCGGCACGAAGAAGGGCTGCGATCGCGGCCAGTGCGGCGCCTGCACGGTGCTCGTCGAAGGACGGCGCATCAACAGTTGCCTCACGCTGGCCGTGATGCACGAAGGCCGGCGCATCACCACGGTCGAAGGGCTCGCGGGCGTGGCCACGTTGAGTCCCGTGCAGCGCGCCTTTATCGAGCACGACGCCTTCCAGTGCGGCTTCTGTACGCCGGGCCAGCTGTGTTCGGCCACGGCATGCCTGAGCGAATTTGCGGCAGGCGCAGCGAGCGCCGCCACGCCCGACGTGCGCACACGCCCCGCGCAACTGAGCGATGCCGAAATACGCGAGCGCATGAGCGGCAACATCTGCCGCTGCGGCGCCTATGTCAACATCGTGGCCGCCGTGCGCGACGCGCACACGGCCAGCGCCTGAGCACGGAGGCACAGAAATGGATGCCCTCTCGTACCAGCGCGCCGTCGACGTGAACGGCGCGATTGCCGCCGCGCAGCGGCCCGGTGCGATGTTCATCGGCGGCGGCACGAATCTGCTCGATCTCATGAAAGGCGGCGTCGCGCATCCGGTGACGCTCATCGATATTACGCGCATCGCGGCGCTCGATCAGGTTCAAACGCTGCCCAACGGCGGCCTGCGCATCGGCGCGCTCGTGCGCAACAGCGACGCGGCCAATCACACGCTTGTGCGCACGCGTTACCCGTTGCTCTCGCAAGCGCTGCTCGCCGGCGCTTCGCCGCAACTGCGTAACATGGCGACCGTGGGCGGCAATCTCATGCAACGCACGCGCTGCCCGTATTTCTATGACACTGCGTTCACCCAATGCAACAAGCGCGCGCCCGGCAGCGGCTGTGCGGCGATTGGCGGCTTCAATCGCATGCATGCGATCCTCGGCGCAAGCGCACAATGCGTGGCCGTCAATCCGTCCGACATGAGCGTCGCCCTCGCGGCGCTCGACGCCGCCGTGCAGGTGAGCGGTCCGGGCGGCGCGCGCACGATTGCGTTCGCGTCGTTTCATCGCCTGCCCGGCGACCGGCCCGATCTCGACACGACGCTTCAGTCAGGTGAACTGATCACCTCGGTCGACTTGCCGCCACCGTTGTTCAGCGAGCATGCGCACTACCTCAAGATCCGCGACCGCGCGAGCTATGCCTTCGCGCTCGTCTCGGTCGCGAGCGCGCTGCAACTCGACGGACACCGCATCCGCACGGCGCGCATCGCGCTGGGCGGCGTTGCGCATCGGCCCTGTCGCGCGAGCGTGGCGGAGCAACATCTTGAGGGAAAAACGCTCGACGAGTCGACGCTACGCGAGGCCGCTGCGGCGGAACTCGCGCAGGCAAAGCCGCTGAGTGGCAATGCGTTCAAGGTCGGGCTCGCGCAGCGCGCGATCGTCCGCTCGACCATGCTCGCCGCCGCCGGCACGCAAGGTAAAAGCACCGGAGAGATCGCATGAGCGCGCTGACCGGACAACCGATGGACCGCATCGACGGCATGCTCAAGGTCACGGGCGGCGCGCTCTACGCGAGCGATTTCCCCGAAACGCGACTCGCCCATGCCGTGCTCGTCACCAGCACGATTGCGAGCGGCACCATCACCTCGATCGACACGAACCGCGCGCAGTCGATGCCCGGCGTGCTGCTGGTCATGACGTACCAGAGCGCGATGCGGCTGCCCAACGGCGGCCGCTCGCCGCTCAAACCGCCGGCGGGGCGACACCTCACGCTGCTGCAGGACAACGTCGTGCGCTACAGCAACGAGCCGGTTGCGGTCGTGGTGGCCGACACGCTGGAACACGCCACCGATGCCGCGCGCCACGTCAACATCGTCTACGCGCCGACACCGGCCACGCTCGACTTCAACCGTGCGAAAGGCGACGCGCACGCGCCGCCAAGCCCGATGGGCCGCCCGGTCGAATCGACGCGCGGCAACGTCGAAGCTGGACTACACGAAGGCGCGGTGCGCTTCGAGGCCGTCTACACCACGCCCACGCAGTTCCACAACCCGATGGAACCGCATGCGACGATGGCGCACTGGGACGGCCCGGACCTCACGCTCTACGACGCCACCCAGGGCGTGAGCGGCACGCGCGACGCGGTGGCGGCCGTCTTCGGCATCGCGCCGGACAACGTGCGCGTAATTTCGCCGTTCCTCGGCGGCGGCTTCGGCTGCAAGGGTTCGTCGTGGTCGCATGTGAGCCTGTGCGCGATGGCCGCGAAGCAGACGGGACGCCCGGTGAGGCTCGCGCTCGCGCGGCCGCAGATGTTCGGGCCGGTCGGCTCGCGCCCGCACACGGAGCAGCATCTCGCGCTCGCCGCGCGCGCGGACGGCACACTCACGGGCCTGCGCCACGACACGCTTGCCCACACGTCCACGTTCGAAGACTGGCTCGAGATGTGCGGCCTCGTCACGCGCATGATGTACGCGGTGCCCCATTGCAGCACGAGTCATCGTGTCGTACCCCTGAATGTCGGCACGCCGACCTTCACGCGCGCGCCCGGTGAAACCACGGGCTCGTTCGCGCTCGAATCGGCTATGGACGAGCTGGCGTGGCAACTGAAAATGGACCCGGTTGCGCTGCGCCTGAAGAACTACGCAGAAAGCGAACCGCAGGACGGCAAGCCGTGGTCCTCGAAGGCGCTGCGCCAATGTTATGAGGCGGGCGCGCAGCGCTTCAACTGGTCGCGGCGCATCGCCACGCCGCGCGCCATGCGCAACGGCAACACGCTCATCGGCCTTGGCATGGCGAGCGCGACCTATCCCGCGAATCGCAGCGAAGCCGCCGCCGTGGCGCGCATCCTGCCCGACGGCAACGCGATGGTCGCGTCGGGCACTCAGGACATCGGCACCGGCACCTACACGGTGATGACCCAGGTGGCCGCCGACGCGCTCGGCTTCCCGCCCAATCGCATCCGCTTTGCGCTGGGCGATTCGACCTTGCCGATCGCACCGGTTTCGGGCGGCTCGCAGTCGGCGGCGAGTGTCTCGCCCGCCGTGCAGGCCGCATGCACAGCCGTGCGCGACAAGCTCATTGCGCTCGCGCGCGCCGATCGCGGCTCACCCGTCTACGGACTCGCCGACGACGACGTGACCGTGCAGGACGGCTGGGTCGTGAGCCGCAGCGACAGCTCGCGCCGCGATCCGGCCGCCGCCGTCATCGCCCGCGCGGGCGGCCAGCCGGTCGAGGCGCAGGTCGCGACGAAGCCAGGCGCGGAAAAGCAGCAGTATGCGTTTCACTCATTCGGCGCGGTGTTCGCCGAAGTGCACGTCGATGCCGATACCGGAACGGTACAGGTGGCGCACATCGTCGGCGCGTACGACGTGGGACGCGTGCTCAACGAAAAAACGGCGCGCAGCCAGTTGATGGGCGGCATGGTGTGGGGCGTGGGCACAGCCCTGCACGAAGAGGGCCTCTTCGACACGCGCATGGGGCGCATTGCGAACAACAATCTCGCCGAATACCACGTGCCCGTGAACGCGGACATCGACGAACTGGACGTGCTGTTCGTCGGCGAACCGGATCTGCGCTTCAACCCGCTTGGCGTGCGCGGCATCGGCGAGATCGGTATTACCGGCGTCCCGGCGGCCATTGCGAACGCTGTTTATCACGCCACCGGCGTGCGCGTGCGCGATTTGCCGATCACGCTCGACAAGGTCGTTCCGCAGATGAACTCACTCGCATGATCGGCACTGTGCGGCCTGCCATGCAGGTCCTGCACCCGCATAGTGCATGAGCGGACGGTAAACGCAGGAGAAAGCCAGGCAAATGCCGCGCACGGGGCTTGCCTCACGTGCGCTTGCGCCGCACAATCACTGCTCACCCTCTTCGCGGGCGTACCACACCCATGGCCTATGCTTCGTTCGCCACCGGCGTGTTGCTCGCCGCCGGCACCGGTTCGCGCTTCGATCCCAACGGTCTGCGCAACAAGCTCCTCGCTCCACTTCCAGAAGGTACGTGCGTCGCGCGCGAGTCCGCGCAACGGCTGCTGCGCGTCGTACCCAAGGTGATCGCCGTGGTGCGTCCCGGGGCGGAAACACTCGCGCATGTGCTCAACGATGCGGGCTGCGACGTGGTGTTCGCGCCCGACGCCGCGCGCGGCATGGGCGCGAGCCTGGCTGCCGGCGTGGAAACCGATCATGAAGCGGAAAGCTGGATCGTCGCGCTGGCCGACATGCCATGCATTGCCGTCGAATCGATCGAAGCCGTGGCGCGTGCGCTGGATGGCGGCGCATCGCTCGTTGCGCCGTTCTATCGTGGGCAGCGCGGGCATCCGGTGGGCTTCGGCTACCCGCATCGCGCGGCGCTCGTCGCGCTCGATGGCGACGCGGGCGCACGCGCCCTGCTGAGCACACAGCCGCTGACGCGCATCGAAGTCGACGACCCAGGCATTCTGCGCGACGTCGACACGCCGGCCGACCTCAACGGGCTCTGATTCGCGCGCACTCGCGCGCTGCGATTGTTCAATTGCGAGTGCCAGGCATGCAATCGATCGCCTACGCTATAAGCTGACGCGCACCACACGGCCACACGCTTTAGCGCAAGAGGACCTCGCGATGATCTGCTCGCACACGAATCCGCTTCCCGATCCACTCGCCGATCCGACGCGGGACCCCGAACGCGACCCGCTCGCCCCGCCGGCACCGGGCCATCACAACGACGAACCGCAGCAGCCCGAGGGACCGCCTGACAAGGACCCCGTGTGATGGCGCGCCCGGTCTCCACGGCCGGGCATCGCGTCTCACGGCCGTAGCGGCGCCCGCGACGACGGTTCGCAAGCGCCGCAGTCATCCTTGCGCGCTCCGCGCTTCTTCCGACCCCATATCCCCGCCTTTCGCAAAGCTTGCGCCTTCGACGGTCGATCCGTAGAATGCAAACGATTCCTATTTGCAGTAACCTTCAAGATTGCCGTGAGCCCAATTGTGATCGCGTTCGCCCCCGCGCGCCGGCCGGCGTCCCGAGGTTTCGCATGAGACCGCTGTGGGTCCGCCTGCACCGCTGGTTCGGTCTTGGCACCGCAGCCTTCCTGTTCCTCGCCGGACTCACCGGCGCGGTGATCGCGTGGGACCACGAACTCGATGCGTTGCTCAACCCGTCGTTCTTCCGTAGCGCGACGCCGGGCACACCGCTGCCCGCGCTCGAACTCGCGAAGCGCCTCGAGGCCGGGGAACCGCACGCGGTCGTGACCTTCATGCCACTTTCCGTCGAGCCCGGCCACACCTGGATCGCGCAGGTGGCGCCGCGCCTAAACCCCGCAAGCCAGGCGCCCTATGCGCTCGACTTCAACCAGGTCGCGCTCGATCCCGTCACAGGCGAGGAGCAAGGCCGCCGCATGTGGGGCAAGGCTTCGCTTGCGCGCCAGAACCTGATCCCCTTTCTCTACCAGCTCCACTACACGCTGTTCATGCCGACGAAGATGGGCATCGACTTCGGCGTATGGACGATGGGCGTGGTCGGGATGGTATGGCTGCTCGACGGCTTCATCGCGATCGCGCTCGCATTCCCGAGCCTGAAAAGCTGGCGCAAGTCGCTCGCCTTTCGCGTGAAGCGCGGCGGTTATGCGCTCACGTTCGATCTGCACCGTTCGGGCGGCGTGTGGCTTTGGGGACTCCTGATCGTCGTGGCCGTGACATCGATTTCGATGAACCTCGGCGCGCAGGTCGTGCGCCCCGTGGTGTCGGTGTTCTCGACCCTCGCGCCGGACCCGTTCCGCATCGTCGCGCCGGGCCCTGCGCTCACGCCTGACGAAGCAACGGCTGCGCGCGAACGCATCGTGGCCGAAGCCGCCGGGATGGGCCGCCGCGAAGGCATCACGGCGCCGCCCGGCGGAGTCTTCGGGCTGCCCACCTCCGGCGTGTATGGCGTGGGCTACTTCGAGGCGGGCAACGATCACGGCGACGCGGGCCTCGGCAATGCCTGGCTCATCATGAACGCGCGCACGGGCCAGGTGCTCGGCAGGCAGATTCCCGGCCACGGCAGCGCAGGCGACATCTTCATGCAAGCGCAGTTTCCGTTGCATTCGGGGCGCATCGCCGGGCTGCCGGGACGCATCGCCATCAGCCTTACCGGCCTTGTCGTCGCGATGCTCAGCGTGACCGGCGTGCTCATCTGGCTCAAGAAGGCGCGCGCGCGGCGCAAGCCCGCGAAGCAAGCGAAGGCGGCCAGCACGATCGGCACGCGCGAGCGGGCCGCGAACTGACCACCCGGGTCAGCCGATCAGAACTTGTGGCGGATGCCCGTCACCGCGAGGAACTGGTTGCCGTTGCTCGATGCGCCCGAGGTCCCTTCGATCTGCGCCACGGCATTCGTCGCGCGCTGATAGATGAGGTCGAGATAGACGTCCGTGCGCTTCGAGAGGAAGTACTGCAGCGCGCTGGTCGTTTGCCAGTAGTGCCAGCTATCCTTCTGGCCGTTCGCATTCACGCCCGTCCAGGTTTCGCCGATCGCGGCATGGATGGACGGCGTGATCGCATAGCGCAGGCTGACTTCCGCGTTCTGATAGTGCTGGTACTGGCTTTGCGGCGTCAGTTCGAACGCGACGTTCGTGTACATCGCGCCCACACCGAGATTACCAAAGGTGTAAACACCGCCCGCACCCCAGATGCGCTGCTGCGTAATGCCCTTCAGGAACGTGAAGTAGTTGTCCGAAGGAATCGCGCCGGTCGTGTCCGTAGCCGGATGATCGAGCTGCACATAGGCTGCGCCGAACTGCAGCGGGCCGCCCGCGTAGCTCGCGCCCACGCTCCATGAACGGTTCGTCCCGAAGTTGCCTGCGTTGTTGCTGAAACCGTACATCGAGTTGATCGTCAGACCGTGGAATTTGGGCGTGACGTACTTGACGGAGTTGTCGGTGCGGAACGTGTTGTTCAGGTCGTCGGTGTCGAACGGGTGCGTACCGTACTGCGAAGTCTCCACGGCCATTTGCAGCGGTTCGAGCGAGTCCTGCGCCGCGTTGTACTGGCGGCCGAACGTGAGCGAGCCCCAGCGGTCGCTCGCGAGCCCCACCCACGCCTGGCGGCCGAAGATGCGGCCGTTCGCGCTCGCGGTGCCGGTCTGCAGGTTGAAGCCGTTCTCGAGGCGGAAGATCGCGCGATTGCCGCCGCCCAGATCCTCGCTGCCGAGCAGGCCCCAGCGCGAGCCCTGCTCGCTGCCGGCCGTCGCCTGAAAGTTCGACTTGCCGCCCTGGTTGCTCGTGTAGGTGAAGCCGCCGTCGGCGATGCCGTAAAGCGTGACGCTCGACTGCGCGTTAGCGTGCGAGGCCGCGAGACCGAGACCGCCGATGACGAGTGCGAGGCTGCGCCGGGATGCTTGAAACATGCGTTTTTCTCCTTCTGGCATTCGATGTGCCGTGAATTGACGTTGATCTCCAGATGCGCGCCGCGAGGTGCGATCTATCTTTTGTAATCCTGATGAAACGGCCTCGCTGCGCGGCGCAGAGCAACGGCTGCCCGCTTGCGCTCCCCGTTGGCGACGGCTCGTCTTATCGCCCGCTTGTTTTATTGTTTAAAACAACGTATTATTTATTATTCGGGCCGGCTTTCCGTCTCGTCAAGAATCTGTCCCACACCCGCGACACTGAGTGGGGCGTCGCGGCGTCCGTAAAAAACGCTGCAATCCTTTACCGCTGGTTCAATTCGCCATTTTTACCGAGCCATTCCAGGGGAAACCCCAATCGGCCCAATTTTTATCGCGCGCTACGCTGTCTATTGAAATTGAAACGCTGTTTTAATCATTAAAACATGCGACAGGCAACTGACTAGCGATGACGAACACCAACCCACCTTCCTCCCACGCAAACGAACACGCGCCCTGCTTCATCGTTGCGGCACAGGCCGCGCCCCTGCCGATCGTGTTTGACTCCCCGCATAGCGGCATCACCTTGCCGGACGACTTCGGCACCGTCGCGCCGCGCGAGGCGATCCTCAGCTCGTGGGACGCGTTCGTCGACGAACTGTGGGGCGGCGTCCCCGGACGCGGCGGCGTGCTGATCGGCGCACGATTTCCGCGCGCCTATATCGACCCGAACCGCGCCATCACCGACATCGACGCCGAACTCCTCGCCGAGCCCTGGCCCGAGCCGCTCGCGCCCGAACCGTACACGCAGCGGGGTATGGGCCTGATCCGCCGCTACGCGCTGCCCGGCGTGCCGCTCTACGAGCGCAAGCTTTCCGTCGATGAAGTCCGGCACCGCATCGACGCGTATTACCGCCCCTATCGCGCGGCGCTCGCGCAGGCGGCCGAAGCGGCCTACGCGCAGCACGGCGCGCTGTGGCATGTGGACTGTCACTCCATGAAATCGCGCGGCAACGAAATGAACGTCGACTCGGGCGAGGCGCGCCCCGATTTCGTCATCAGCGACCGGCGCGGCACGACATCGGATCCGGCGTTCACGCAATGGGTCGCCGACCACTTTGCGGCCGCCGGCTATCGCGTGCAGATCAACGAGCCGTACCAGGGCGGCGACCTGCTGCGCGCCGTGAGCGATCCGGCACGCAACCGCCACAGCATCCAGATCGAACTGAACCGCGCGCTCTACATGGACGAAGCCGCGTTTGCGAAGCATGCGGGTTTCGACACGCTCAAGCGCGACCTCGACGCCTTCGCCGACGCCCTCGCCAACTGGGTGCGTGTGCAACTCAACGCAAAGTGAGCTTAGCCATGACCTACATCGTCGATGCCGTCGACAACGCGCTCAAACTGCTCAGCTATGTGGCCGAGCATCCCGGCCTTGGCGTAACGGAGTTGTCCACGCAACTGGGCATCAACAAATCGCGCACCTATCGCATGCTTTGCACGCTGGAACTGCACCGCTATGTCGTGCAGGACGCGCAAACCGCCACCTACGCGCTCGGCCCGCAAGCCTTCGTGCTCGGCGTGGCGGCCACGCAGCAGAACACGCTCGTGCGCTCGGCCTCGCGCCACATGCTCGCGCTCAACCAGGCCATCAACGAGACGATCGTGCTGCGCGTGCGCGAGGGCCTCGAGACGGTTTGCGTCGCGCGTTGCGAGACCACGCACCAGATGCGCGCCGTCGGCGCGGTCGGCAACCGCCGCTCGATCAATCACGGCGCTTCGGGCAAGGTGTTGCTCGCGTTCGCACCCGGTGCCGTGCGCACCGACTATCTCGCGCGCATGAAGAAGATGCCCGAGGCGCCGGACCTGATCGCACTCGTCGAGGAACTCGATGCGATCGCGCGCAAGGGCTACGCCGTGAGTCTCGGCGAAGTGACGGCCGGCGCAGTGGCGATCTCCGCGCCGGTGCGCGATATGTCGGGCGCGACGGTGGCGGCCGTCGCCATTTCGGGGCCGGAAATGCGCATTGGCCGCGCCGAGATTCCCGACTACCTCGAACGCCTTCAGGCCTGCGCCGAGGCGATCTCCGCCGAACTCGGCTATACGGGCGCACGCGCCGCGGCGCTTTCCGCCTGAGCGCGCATGGAGGATTCCTTATGATCACCGCTCCGCCCTCCTCCCCGCGTGAAGACACGCCGCCCGCAGAAGGCGCGAAAGAGGAAACGAGGCCGCACGGCAAGATGCTGCACCCTGTCGTCATGATGCTCTGGGTGCTCGCCGCCGCCTTGGCGATGACCTGGTTCGTCGACGCGGGCCGCTTCGAGCGCCACGACAAGCTCGTGATTCCAGGCACCTACCATGTGGTGCCGAAAAGCGGCGATCTCGCCACGCTCGTCGCGCCGGCAGTGACGAAGAGCACGCCCGACCATGCGGCGCCCGCGAGCCTCGTCTCGGTGTTCGTCGCCATACCGAACGGGCTCATCAAGAACGCGCCGCTCATCGTCATGGTGATGTTCGTGGGCGGCATGTTCGGCGTCATGAAGCGCACGGGCGTAGTGGACGCCGGCATCGACCGCCTGCTCCAGCTTACCGCCGGCAACGTCTACGTGCTCGCGCCGCTGCTCATGATCCTGATCGGGCTTGGCAGCACGCTGCTCGGATTTATTTCGGAGTACCTGGTCATCATTCCGATGGTGATGCTGCTCGCGAAACGGCTCGGCCTCTCGAATCTGTTCGCGGTGGCGCTCGTCGCGATTGCGGCGAAGATCGGCTATATCGCCTCGGTCACGAATCCGCTTTCGCTCGCGGTGGCGCAGCCCATCGTCGGCGTGCCGCTCTTCAGCGGGCTGGCGTTGCGGCTTGGCGTGTTCGTGGTGTTTCTGACGATCGGCGTCGCGTATCTGCTGCTCTATGTGCGTCGCAGCGGCTATCGGCGCGAGGCAGCCGTCGAGGCGCTGCATGCGCCCACGCCGCTCTCGCGCCGCCACAAGGCGACGCTCGTCATCCTCGCCGTTGCGGCCGCCGCACTCGTGTTCGGCACGCGCGAACTGAAGTGGGGCAACGTCGAGCTTTCCGCGTTCTACGTGGCGATCAGCATCGTGACAGCGCTCGTGGGGCGGCTCGATTCGCGCAGCGCGTCCGAGGCCTTCGTCGACGGCATGAAGGGCATGGTGCTCGCGGGTCTCCTGATCGGGCTTGCGGCATCCGTCGAGTTGATCCTCCAGAACAGCTTCGTGCTCGACACGCTGATCGACTACTTCACGCGCCTCGCGCACGGACGCTCGAGCGTCTGGGTCGCCAACGGGCTCATGGCCGTGCAGATGCTGCTCGACGTGTTCATTCCCTCGGTGTCGGGCAAGGCCGCGGTGAGCATGCCGATCATCGGGCCTATCGCACAGCTTTCCGGCGTGAGCGGCCAGACCTCGGTGCTGGCATTCGTGCTGGGCGGCGGCCTCACGAACATGGTCACGCCCACCTCCGGCATGCTGCTCGCGTATCTGGCCACGGCGCGCGTGGGCTTTGGCGAGTGGATACGCTTCATTCTGCCGCTCTTTCTCGTGCTGCTCGTGCTGTCTTCGGCGACGCTGGCGCTTGCGGTGGTCACGGGATATTGAAGCCGGGCGCAAAAGCAAACGGGCGGCCGAAGCCGCCCGCCAATCGCTTTCGCAATATTCGAAATACGCTCTTAACGCGTCACTTCATCGAACGCCGCCAGCAAGCGCTCGACGTCGGCCGCGTGAATGTCGCCCATCGTCGAAATGCGGAACAGTTCCGCCGACAAGCCGCCCTGCCCCGCATAGATCACGAAGCCGCGCGCCTTGAGCTCGTCATGCAGCAACGGATAATCGACGCCCGCGGGCAAGCGGAACGCGCGCAGCACCACCGACGATTCGTCCTTCGGCAGCACGCTCTCCATGCCGCGCGCGGCGAGCCCCAAGCGCACCTGCCCGGAAAGCGCTGCATAGCGCGCGTGACGCGCCTGCCAGCCGCCTTCGTCGGCGAGTTCGCGCAGCGCCTCGACAAGCGCGTAATACGCGTGCACGGAAGGCGTGAACGGCGTATTGCGCTGATCCTGCAGCGTGGCAAGACGCTTGAGGTCGAGATAGTACGTGCGGCTATGCGCTTGCGCGAGTGCGGCGCGGCGCACCACCACGAAGGCCGCGCCCGGCACGCCGTGCAGGCACTTGTTCGCCGTCGCCGCCACCGCCGCGATGCTCGCGTCGCCGAAATCGATCGCTTCGGAACCGAAGCTGCTCACGCCGTCCACGAGCATCTGCACGCCGCGCTCGCGACACGCCTCGCCCAGTGCGCGCAGATCGTTCAGGCGGCCCGTGGTCGTTTCGTGATGAATGATCGCGACGTGCGTGACCGACTTGTCGGCGTCGAGCGCGGCCGTGATGCGCGCGAGGTCCGGCGCCTGCATCCAGTCGTGCTCGACGACCTCATGCGCGATGCCGTACTGCTTCGCGATCGCGGTGATGCGCTCGCCATACACGCCGTTCTCGACGATCAGCAGCTTGCCGTTCGCGGGCACGAGCGTCGAGATCATGCTTTCGACCGCAGCCGTGCCGGAGCCCGTCATGAGCACGGCCTGCCATTGCGCGGGGTCGAGATCGTAGACGCCCACGAGGCGCGTGCGCGCCTCTTCCTGCACGTCGAAGAACTCGCTTTCGCGATGGCACAGGTCTTCCTGGAGGAGGCTCTGGCGCACGCGTTCGGTAAGCGTGACCGGGCCGGGATTGAGCAGCAGCATCGGTAGTTCCTTATTTAGCTGACGTGTCGACAGCGGCGCCGATGTGGCGCATGAGGCGCGTCTTGACATCGGGCGGCGTGATCGTAGGGCGCGGCAGGCCGTCGGGCGTGCCACGGCGAATCGTCAGGCGTACGAAGCGCGTACCTTCGACACCCGAAGCGCTCTTCGCGCGTTCGCGCGCGGCGGCGAGCACGCTGTCGAGCATGGCGAGATCGTCGCCTTCCACGGCGTCGGCGTAACCGCACGCGGCGGCCACGTTGGCGAACGACACCTGCCCCGACACGGTGGCCTGGCCACCCGTCGAATCGTGCGCGCCGTTGTCGAGCAGCACGTGCGTGAGGTTCGCCGGACCATAGGCGCCAAGCGTGGCGAACACCCCCATGCGCATGAGCGCGGCGCCATCGCCGTCGAGCGCGACCACGTTCAGGTCGGGCCGCGCGAGCGCGAGGCCGAGCGCGAACGGCGTGACGCAGCCCATCGAGCCCACCATGTAGAGCTGGTTCGAGCGGTCGTCGAGCGCGTAGAGTTCGCGGCCGCAGAAGCCGGTCGAGGCGACGACCACCGTCGATTCGGCCGGCGTCGCGGCGATCACGCGCTCGAGCGCCTGCTGGCGCGTGGGCAGTTGATCAGGAGTCCGTTCGGTCCACCTGGCCTGCGCGACGGGCAGCGCGTGCTTCGCCGGCATCGCGCCGCCGCCCTCGAGTTCGTACGGCGCCACGCTGCCCTTCTGCATGACGAGCGCGTACGGGCGGCCCGTTTCGTCCATGTGCTCGATGGCGCGATCGAGCGCTGCCGCAATCTGGCCGGCTTCGGTGGGGAACGTCTCCCACGGGATTTCCATCGTTTCCAGCATCCGCGGCGTGACCGGGCCCATCAGCGCGTGCTGCGGTTCGTCGGCCACGCCTGGCTGGCCGCGCCACGTCACGATCAGCAGTTGCGGCAGGCGGAACGTCCACGTGAGCGAGGTGAGCGGGCTCACGGCGTTGCCGAGGCCCGAATTCTGCATCATCGTGATGCCGCGCTTGCCCGCGAGCGCCACGCCTGCGATGACCGCGACCGCGTCGCCTTCGTTGGCCGCGCTCACGTAGTGCAGCGAGTCGTCCTGCAGCACGTAGTTGATGAAGGGCGTGAGGTACGAACACGGCACGCCGGCATACCACTCGAAGCCACGCGAGCGCGCCGCTTCGACAAACTGTGCGGCTTCGATCATGCCTGGCCCTCCGCGCCCAGCGGCGTTTGCGCATGAGCGAAATCTCCTGCCCGGCGGAAGTCTTCGAGGTCGTTCACGCCGCGCCAGTGGCCGTGCACGTATTGCACTTCGATTTTCTCGCCGTCTGCGATCAGCGCGTTGAGCAGCGCCGGCATGTCGAGCGTGTCGAAGTCGGCGCGCGTTTGCAGTTGTGCGAGCTTCTTCGCGAGCTTCGCGCGGCCGGCGCCCCGCACGTTCACGAGGCCGATCCAGCGGCCGTGCGGGGCCGCGCCGTTCGCGGCCGGATCGCTCGCCACACGCTCGAGAAATACCTTGTTGCCGAACAGATCGCGCTCGTCGGCGGCCGAGCACCATGCGAAGTCGCGCGTGCTGCTGTTCTCCGACTCAGGCGACGAATCCACCACCACGCTGAAGTCCGCTTCGCTTTCCACGAGATCGCGCAGGATGTAGCTGCGGAACACCAGGTCGCCGTACGAGATCACCGTGTCGTTATCGAGCGCGCCAACCGCGCACGCGAGCGAAGCGAGTTCGTTCGTCTGCGCGAAACGCTCGTTGCGCACGAGCTTGATGCCCGCCGTGTCGATGGCTTCGGCCTTGTAGCCGCCCACCACGGTGATGTCGTTGACCGACTGCTTCTTGAACGCATCGACGAGCCAGCGCAGGAGCGGCTTGCCCGCAACCGGCAGCATCACCTTGGGCTTGTCTTCGGTGTAGACGTCGAGACCCGAGCCGCGGCTCGCGGCCAGCACGATCGCCGAGCCTGCGCCGCGCGACGTAGCCGAAAGGTAGCGGTCCTCGGCTTCCGAGTATTCGTCGGCGTCCTGCAGGCGGAAAATTTCGTTGACCGTAGCAATGCGGTCTTCGACGTCGACGAGCGTTTGCGTGTCGTAAATCGCTTTGGTGACGGCCTGCATGGCCGAAACAGCCGCGCGAATCTGGTGGTTCGCCCAGATCACCGTGCTGATGCCCGCCTTGCGGAACACATCGGTCGGCGTGCTGTAGTACTTGGTCGGCACGATCACGAGCGGGCCGCGGCCCGCCCACTCGCGCGCGAACGTGAGGATCTCGTCAGGCTTCGAGAGCTTGCTGTGGATGAGGATCGCATCCGCGCCGGCCTGGCGGTACGCCTCGGCGCGCTTGAGCGCTTCGTCCATGCCCCAGCCCGCGATCAGCGCCTCGACGCGCGCAACGATCGAGAAGTGCTCGTCGGTCTGCGAGTCCTTGCCGGCCTTGATCTTGCCGCAGAACTCGTCAATGTCGGCGAGCGGCTGCGCCTCGCCCTTGATGAAGCTGTTGGTCTTCGGGAACTGCTTGTCTTCGATGCACACGCCCGCAATGCCGCGCTGCTCCAGCTTGCGCACGAGACGGCGCACGTTGTTGAAGTTGCCGTAGCCGGTGTCGCCGTCGAGCAGGATGGGCAGGTCGCTCGCGTCGGCCATGAATTCGAGGTTGTCGACCACCTGGGTCCAGCTCGCCTCGTTGTTGTCGCGCACGCCGAACTGCGCGGAGATCGAGAGGCCCGAGCCCCAGATCGCCTTGAACCCCGCCTCGCGCGCAATGCGTGCGGAAAGGCCGTTGTGCGCTTCCATCAGGAATTCGAGTTCGTTGCTGGTCAGCATCTGGCGCAGCCGCGCGCTGCGCGATGTGGCAATAGCGGCGGGGACCAGGGCGGGTTCGCGTGCGTTCATTCTTGTTGCTCCAGTGGACGTCATGAGGGCGGCAGCGGGAACTGCGCCGTGTGCGTCGCATCGTTGGGAAAGGTCCTTCATCCCGGCGTCATCGCAGGCCTCGAAGTCAGGCCGGCCGGGGGCAAAGTCGCGACTATATCGGAAATGATTCCTATCCGCAGTCGATCACCGCAGAGAGTGGCAAATCATGGAGTTACAGTGAAATTTGTGGCTTTTGTCGGCGTGTTCGCAGGCGTTTCAGCGTCGCGTCATATGAGCCAGATCAAAGATCTTTGTTTTGTATGAGGAAAAGACTGCCTAAGCAGGGTTCCCCCTGGGTCTCGCTCACGTTTGCGTAGGCCGTAAACACACTCTGGCGGCAACGTATCGCCAGTCGTCCCGCTCCTGCCCTGAGAAATACCCGACCGACCATGCAGACCATGACCCTCAACAAAAAGCTCCGCTCGATGATCGCGATCCTCTGGATCGGCCTGCTGTTGATCGTCGCCTTTGGCGCCTGGCAAAGCCGCGAAGCGATGATCCGCGAGCGGCGCGCGCAGCTCACCACGCTCGTCGACGAAGCGATGAGCATCGCCAACTACTACTACGGCCTCTCGCAACGCAACGTCATGCCCGAAGCCGACGCCCAGAAGCAGGCGCTCACCGTGATCGGCTCGATCCGCTACAGCACCGACGGCTATCTGAGCATCAACAACTCGCAGTCGGTCATGCTGATGCATCCGATCAAGCCCGAGCTCGACGGCAAGAACCTGAGCGACTTCACCGACCCCGCGGGCACTCACGTGTTCACCGGTCTCGTGAATGCCGCGAGCGGCCCGAACGGCGGCTTCCTCGACTACCTCTGGGCCAAGCCGGGCCACAGCGAACCCGTTCCCAAGCTGAGCTTCGGCCACCGCTTCGTGCCGTGGGACTGGGTGATCGTAACGGGCATGTACATGGACGACGTGCGCGCCGAGTTCTACGACAGCCTGCTGCGCTGGCTCGGCGTGACCTTCCTGCTGGGCGGCGCCGCCACCGCCGTGATGGTGCTCGTGGTGCGCAGCGTGCGCAGCAGTATCGGCGGCGAACTGGAAGGCGCGGTGGACGCGGCCAACCGCATCGCCGAGGGGGACCTCACCTTGCGCCTGCAGGTGCAGGGCACGAACGAGACCAGCCTGATGCGTGCGCTCGCCACGATGCAGACGGCGCTCGTGCAAACCGTCTCGCGCGTGCGCAGCGGCGCGGAAAACATCAACGTGGGCGCGAACGAGATTGCGGCCGGCAACACGGATCTCTCGCAGCGCACCGAGGAACAGGCGGCGGCGCTGGTGCAGACCGCGTCGAGCATGGATCAGATGACGGCTAACGTGCGCCAGAACGCGGATAGCGCCCAGCATGCGGCATCGCTCGCGAGCCAGGCCGCCGACGTCGCGACGCGCGGCAGCGCCGTAGTCGACGACGTGGTGCGCACCATGGGCGACATCACGACGAGCTCGCAACAGATCGGCGACATCATCGGCGTGATCGACGGCATTGCGTTCCAGACCAACATCCTCGCGCTGAACGCCGCGGTGGAAGCGGCGCGCGCGGGCGAACAGGGTCGCGGCTTCGCGGTGGTGGCCGCCGAAGTGCGCAGCCTCGCGCAGCGCTCCGCCACCGCCGCGAAGGAAATCAAGGCGCTGATCGAAAAGTCGACCGGCACCGTGACCGAAGGCCAGCACCTCGTGACCAACGCAGGCTCGACGATGACCGAGATCGTGCAGTCGGTGCGACGCGTGCACGAGATCCTCGAAGAGATCAGCAACGCTTCGCGCGAGCAGAGCGCCGGCATCGAACAGGTCAATCGCGCCGTGGGCGAGATGGATCAGGTGACGCAGCAGAACGCGGCGCTCGTGGAACAGGCCGCTGCCGCCGCCCACTCGCTCAAGGATCAGGTGAGCGGGCTGCGCGAGTCGATCGCGAGCTTCCGCTTGCCCGCGCACGCGTAACGTTGTCGCCATACCGGCTCTCCGCCGGTTTGCTTATCTTCCCGCCGGGCCGCGTTCGCGGCCCGCTTCGCTTGGCGCCTCTCCCGCTCCCCTGCACCGCTCGCGCCGCATGACGGCGTGCAACGCGCGCCCAATTGCCTTGCTGTGCGCACCCATCATTTCAATTAAATTACATCATGTTTACAATGTGACTCTGCCCCCGCCATCCCGCCTTACTGATGATCCGTTCCAGGAAACCGCCGCGCGACCCGCACGCAGCCGCGACCCGTCACCCGATGCTTGCGCCGCGCCTGCCCGCGTGGCGTTCGAAGCTCATCGTGTTCATCACCTTCGCGGCATTTGCGGCGCTGGCCGGGCGCGCGTTCTGGATTCAGGTTGCCAATCACGGCTTCTACGTCAAGCAGGGCCAAAAGCGCTACCAGCGCACGCTGGAGCTCGACGCCATGCGCGGGCGCATCGTCGACCGCAACGGCGCATTGCTGGCCGTGAGCCTCGCGAGCTTCGAAGTCTGGGTGAATCCGCGGCTTCTAGACGCCGCCGCGCACGCGCCGCTTGCGCGCCTGCTCGACATGCCGCTCGCGGAACTCGAACGGCGCGTTGCCGGCGACCGCTCCTTCGTGCTGCTCAAGCGCCAGGTGGACGCCGAAACCGCCGCACACATCGACGAGATGGGCGCGGGCGGCCTCACCCTGATCGCCGACTCGAAGCGCTATTACCCCGAAGGCGAATCGGCCGCGCACGTGGTGGGCTTCACCGACATCGAAGACGCCGGCCAGGAAGGCGTCGAGCTTGCCGCGAACGCGCGCCTGCGCGGCACGCCGGGCCAGCGCGAGGTGATCCGCGACCGGCTCGGGCGCGTCATTTCCGAGCCGAGCGAGCGCGTGCAGCCGCGCAACGGCGACACCGTGCAGCTCACCATCGACCGCCGCGTGCAGCAGCTCGCGTACACGCAACTCAAGGCCGCCGTGGCGAAGAATCATGCGGAAGCGGGCAGCGTCGTCGTGCTCGACGCCCAGAACGGCGAAATCCTCGCGCTCGCCAACTGGCCGTCGTTCGACCCGAACGACCGCACGCGGCTCACGGGCAAGCAGTTGCGCAACCGCGCCGTGGTCGACACGTTCGAGCCCGGCTCGACCATCAAGCCCGTGGTCGTTTCGCTGGCGATGGACCTGCACAAGGTCAACGCGAACACGATCATCGACACCGCGCCGGGCACATACCGCATCGGCCCCGCGACGATTCACGACACCTCGAATCACGGCCGCATGACCGTGGCGGAGGCGATCCAGAAGTCGAGCAACATCGCACTCGCCAAGCTCGCGCTGAATCTGCCCGCGCAAACGATCTGGGACAAGTATCAGGAGTACGGGCTCGGGCAGAGGCCCGGCGTCACCTTCCCGGGCGCAGCGCCTGGCCGCGTGCGGCCGTGGGCGCGCTGGCGCCCCATCGAGCAGGCGACGATGGCATATGGCTACGGCCTTTCCACTTCGCTCCTGCAGATGGCGCAGATCTACACGGCCTACGCCGGCGACGGCACGCTGCATCCGGCGGCCCTACTGCGCGATGCGTCAGGCGGCGCGGGCGGCGCTTCCGCGTCGGCGGCGCGCGCGGTCACGACGCCGGCGACGGCTACCGCGATGCGCAAGATGCTGGAAATGGCGACGAGCGACGGCGGCACCGGGCGCGCCGCCAATGTGGAAGGCTATCGGGTGGGCGGCAAGACCGGCACCGCGCGCAAGCAGGTCGGCGCGGGCTACGCGAAGAACCGCTATCGGGCGCTGTTCGTCGGCATGGCGCCGATGAGCGCGCCGCGCGTGATCGTCGCGGTCATGATCGACGATCCGGCCGGCAAGGCGTTCTATGGCGGCACGGTCGCGGGGCCGGTGTTCTCGGGCGTCACGGCCGGCACGCTCCAGTTGCTGGGCGTGCCGCCCGATGTCGCGGCCGGGCCCGAGAGCGCCAAGGGGGCCAGCGGCACCAAGGTCGGCTCAGGGCGCGGTTAGCACCGCCATCAATGATGGCGATACGCGGGCGGCGGCTCGCTGCCGGACACGGCGGCGGGCGCGCCCGCTTCCGCATTGGGCGCGGGCGGTGCGCCGTAGCCCGAGTGCGCGACCTGCTCCTGCGCCAGGCGCGCTTCGTTGGCGCGCTTTTCGGCGAGCCGGCGCATGGCGCTCTGCACATCTTCCGGATACGTGGCGTCGTTCGCCGAAGCCGGGTTGTAGCCCACCGACTCCAGATCGACCAATTCCTGCAGCACCTGGGCGCGCGTCACCGGGCCGTTGTGTGTGCCGGCGGATTGGGCAAACGAGACCGCCGGAACGATCGCCATCATCGACACCAGCGCCGCGCGCCGCATTGCGTTTTTCACCATGCTCTCCGTATGAATTCGATGAGCAAAGTCTACGCAGCGCGGCCACGCCTAAAAACCGGCTCGCGAGGGAGAGAGTCTTCTATTCCTCGCAAGATTGATAAGGAGTTCTGCGATCCTCAGATCTGATCGCGGCCAAATACGCGCAGCCCGTCGAGATCGAGCACGTCCACGCGGTTATACGAGAGCGCGACGAGCCCCTGGCGCTCGAGCGTCTGCAGGGCCTGATTGATCCGTTGACGCGACGCGCCCGCCAGCATGCCGATCTCCTCCTGCGAGATGTCGAGCGCACGCCCCGTCTCGGGGTAGAGATCGGGATTGAACATCTGCGCGAGCGACTGCGCGACGCGCGCATCCACGTCGAGCAAGCGGCTGTTCTGGATCAACGCGATGAACTCCCCCATGCGGTTGTTGAGCTGATGGATCACGAAGCGGTTGAACGGTAGGCTGTAGTCCATGAGCCGGTGGAACGTCTCGGTGGCGACGGCCATGACGAGCGACGGCTGCAGCGCGATCACGTCGTACTTGCGCGGTTCGCGCTTGATCACGCTCCCCTCGCCGAACCAGCCGCCGTGAGGCACGCCCGAAAAGGTGCAGCCGCGCCCCGATGCATTGAAGATCGCCAGCTTCACGAGGCCGGAACTCACGCCGAGCCACCAGTCCGAGGGCGCTTCGCGCGCGGCGACGATCGCGCCCGCGGCATAGCCCTGCGCATGCGAGGACGAGAGCACCCACTCGCGATGCTCGGGCGCAAGCGCGCGGAACCACGCGCAGCGCTCGAACAGCGCGGCCAGACGCGCGGCGTTGGCGGCGTCGATGCGCTCGCCTTCGCGCCATGATTCGCGGGCGGGCGGGGTCCCGTCCGGGGGCATAATGGATTGCGACATCGCGCTTTCCTGGGTTAGGTCAATCTTTGGGTCGATCTTGCCGGGCGGACCGTGCGTCGCGACCCGCTCTGTCGCGCCGGCGACAGACTGGCGTGCGCGGCCCTGCTACGGTAGCGCGAATCATATCGACAAACCAATAGCCGTTCGGAGACACCGCCATGTTGCACCCCTACGAAGAAGGGCTCGCGCAACGCGAAGCCAACTATGTGCCGCTCACGCCGATCGATTTCATCGCCCGCGCCGCCGAAGTCTATGGCGACCGCGTGGCCGTCGTCCACGGCGACATACGCCGCAACTGGCGCGAAACCTATGCGCGCACGCGGCGGCTCGCGAGCGCCCTCGCGCAGGCGGGCATCGGCCGCGGCGACACGGTAGCGGCGCTGCTGCCCAACATCCCCGCGATGGTCGAGGCGCACTTCGGCGTGCCCATGCTCGGCGCGGTGCTCAACACGCTCAACACGCGACTCGATGTCGCGACCATGCTGTTCATGCTGCGCCATGGCGAAGCGAAGGCGTTGATCGTCGATACCGAATACGCAGCGCTCGCGCAGCGCGCGGCGCTCGAATTCCCGAACCTCAAGATCGTCAGCGTGGCCGACATCGCGGCCGCCGACCCCGAGTGCTTCCCGCGTGCAACCGACTACGAGGCGTTCCTCGAACAAGGCGATCCCGAGTTCGCCTGGGAGCCTCCGCGCGACGAATGGGACGCCATTGCGCTGAACTACACCTCGGGCACGACGGGCGACCCCAAGGGCGTGGTCTATCACCATCGCGGCGCGTACCTCAACGCGGTGAGCAACATCCTCGAATGGGACATGCCCAAGCACGCCGTGTATCTCTGGACGCTGCCGCTCTTTCACTGCAACGGCTGGTGCTTTGCGTGGACCGTCGCCGCGCGCGCGGGCGTGAACGTGTGCCTGCGCAAGTTCGACGCGAAGCTCGTGTTCGACCTCATTCTCAGCGAGCGCGTCACGCACTATTGCGGCGCGCCCATCGTGCAGGGCGCGCTCGCCGACGCTCCCGCAGCCTATCGCGAAGGCATCGCTCACACGGTGCACACGATGGTGGCCGGCGCGCCGCCCGCGCCGGCCGTGATCGCGAAGATGAAGGCGATCGGCATCGAACTCACGCATGTCTATGGCCTGACCGAGGTGTACGGCCCCGCTACCGTGTGCGCGGTGCAGGCGCGCTGGCAGACGCTGCCCGACGAGGAGCAGGCGCGCCTCACCGCACGTCAGGGCGTGCGCTATCACCTGCAAAGCGGTGTGAGCGTGCGCAATGCGCAGACGATGGAACCCGTGCCCGCCGACGGCGAAACGCTCGGCGAGATCATGTTCCGCGGCAACATCTGCATGAAGGGCTATTTGAAGAACGAGCGCGCGACGGAAGAATCCTTCCGCGGCGGCTGGTTCCACACGGGCGACCTCGGCGTGATGACGCCCGACGGCTACGTGCGCATTACCGACCGCAGCAAGGACATCATCATCTCGGGCGGCGAGAACATTTCGAGCATCGAGGTGGAAGACACGCTGTATCGCCATCCGGCCGTCGCGCTCGCCGCCGTCGTGGCGATGCCCGACCCGAAGTGGGGCGAAGTGCCTTGCGCGTTCGTCGAACTGCGGCCCGGCGCGAGCGCCACGGCCGAGGAAATCATCGCGCACTGCCGGCTCTTTCTCGCGCACTTCAAGGTGCCGCGCGCCGTGCGATTCGGCGAACTGCCGCGCACGGCCACGGGCAAGATCCAGAAATATGAGTTGCGCGCGCAACTAGGTTCGCAAAGCGCAATCGACGTCGCTGGCGCACAACCCGCGCCGAAAACACCCCGGTAAGAACGACAGGGGGACCTGCTGGCCGGTACAAGTGACGCATTCGGGCGGCCAGCGCCGCCCGAATGTAACGTCAGTTGACAACACGACCCCCTATGGCTTGTTCCCGATTGTCAGGCGTGACGCTTAATCCTTTCTGCATCAAGGGCCGACTGTTAGATTGGCCTTTCTCGCATGAAGAATCGTATGAAACGAAAGCTTACAAGTGGTCACGTATTCCTCCGCATCGAGCCGATAAGCTTTGAACCGTGGTCGCAACACAAAGGCATTCCGGTGCCACGTGACTGACGACGCAACCAAAGAGGAGGTAACTCATGAATACGAAGAGCTGGAAGACCCCCGCCCGCGCCATCGCCGCAGCACTGATCGCCGGCGGCGCACTGATGGGCGCATCGAGCGCCTTCGCTCAATCCGCCCCGTATGGGCTGCGTGCCGAATCGGCGCCGCAATACGGTCAACCGCACATGATGCCGGTGGACGCGCACGTCTCGATCGGCTGGCACGAAAACCGTTACTACGACGGCCACCGTTATTGGGAACACGATGAGTGGATGCACCATCACCCCCACGATCCGGGTCCCCAGCACTACCGCGACGACGACCGTCGTCCGCCGCCCCCGCCGCGTTACTGATCCGCATGACGTACGCGTGATCCAGGCGCCGTCTTCTCCGGAGGCGCCTGAAGCGGCACACCGAGGCCGGTCTTCCCCCAGGGGAGACCGGCCTCGGCGCATTTCGGCGCCTTACTTCGCCCTGTGCGTGCGAGCGCACGGATATCGTTCGGCATACGAATCAATTCTACCGCGATGCCCGCCACATGGCGGATCCGGCCTGCCGCGCAGCGCGCCGGACACGCCCGGAAAGGCAGACGTCAGTAATTGCAGGTAATGAGGAAGAGTTGCCGGCCGCACGGCCCGCGGCTAACGTTGATGGGCGTTTCGTTCCCCGGAGCGCACGGTGTATTCTCATTGCCCGGCCAGAGATGGCCGGGATTTTTTTTGCGCGCGAATGAGAACACTAGCGCTCTTCGGGCGCCAGGCGCACCAGGTTTTTTTTCCGATTGCGGACGCAATTTTGCGGACGTAAGGTGGGATTGCCTCTTGAGAACAGGCGAGCCTTGTGACCCCCGGTCGTGACACAGTCCGACCGGGGATTTTTTGGCTTCTGTGCTTTGGAGCATCGCGTCTGCCACAACGGTACAGCGGCGCCGCGAAAGAAAGAACGATGACGGATCACCGAATGAGGAGTTCGGCTTCGCTCCAGCCAGAGCTAGATCCGTCATGCCGTGCATTATCCGGGCTGAAGGCCGGGGCGTCATTAGCCTCTAACGCAAAGAACCATTACGCAAACTGACAAGATATGGGGACGGACGTCGAAAGCCGGCCCGTGCGCATCGGTTAACATGGGGGTTTCGCCTGCAGTGCCAGCCCGCTTGTGCCAACTTTCACGCTCGCCCATCCCGTCAGCGCGGAACTCGATATCCGCAAGAGCCGCTTCATCGCGCACGCTATTCCTGTTGCCCACCGCGAAGCGGCCATGGCTGAAATCCGCCGTCTGCGCGACGAACATCCCACCGCCACGCACGTTTGCTGGGCGCTGCTCGCGGGCGGCCAGTCCGGCATGTCCGACGACGGCGAACCCTCCGGCACCGCTGGCCGCCCGATCCTCGAAGTGCTGCGCCATCACGACCTGGACGGTGTGCTCGCCGCCGTGGTGCGCTACTACGGCGGCGTGAAGCTCGGCGCGGGCGGCCTCGTGCGCGCCTATACCGAGGCCATTGCCAGCGCCTTGCATGGGGCCGAACGCGTCGAGCGCATCGCGCAGGCGCGCCTCACCGTCGAACTCGGCTATCCCGACGAAACCCGCGTGCGCCACTGGATCGACCAGCAGCAGTTCACGCTCGTGGAAAGCCAGTACGCCATGACGGTCCGCCTCACGATCCAGTTGCCCGCCACCGCCGTGGACGCCGCGCGCACCACGCTCACCGACCTTACACAAGGCCGCTCGGGCTTCCCCGAGCACGCCTGAAGCGGGCGGCCGGCTGCCTCCACAGCGCCGGCCACATACTTTTCAAAATCTTTTCATTTCTTTCATCAAGTTTCATGAAAGCTTGCCGTAATGAAAGCATGGCCGCGCATTCGCGCGTTCCGTCGACTCGACGCACCAGGACGAACGGACTTCTTTCATGGCAAGCACGATCACGAACACCACGACCGCCAGCGCGAACAGCGCGCTGAGCGACGCCGCCCAGTCGATCATCAGCGGCACGACCAACTCCTCGCTCGACGTCAATCAGCTCGTCAAGGCGCTCGTCAACGCAAAGATCGCGGGACCAAGCGCCATCCTCAGCGCGAAGCAGACCGCCAGCAACACGACGCTATCGGCGCTCGGCACGCTGAAGTCGGCGCTCGCTTCGCTCCAGACCGCACTCGAGCCATTCAAGGATGGCGCCGCGCTGCAACGCTTCACCGCCACGACCAGCGAGAAGGACAAGGGCTTGAGCGCGGTGGCTGGCAAGAACGCCGTGGCGAGCAGCTTCACGGTCGAAGTCGATCGCCTGGCGACGGCGCATAAGCTCGCGTCGGACAGCTTCGACACGGGCGAGACGCTCGGGGAAGGCAGCCTCGACATCTCGATGGGCGGCAAGTCCATGCACCTGACGATCGCCGCGGGCAGCAACAAGCTCACCGACGTCGTCGCGGCGATCAACCGGGCGAAGGACAACCCCGGCGTCACGGCTTCGATCGTCAACGGCGCCGACGGTCAGCACCTCGTGCTGACCGCGAACAAGACCGGCGCGGCCAACGCGATCGACGTGCAGGCGGGCCCGGGCCTCGATGCGCGCCTCGCTTCCTCGCAGATGCGCGAAGTCGAGGCAGCCGGCGACGCCGAGCTGCGCATAGACGGCACGCGCGTCACGAGCGCGAGCAACACAGTCGAAGGCGTGGTGAGCGACATCGCGATCAAGCTCGCGAGCGCCTCGGTGGGCACGAAGCAAACGCTCACCATCGCCCCCGACACCGAAGCGACAGGCACCTCCATCCGCGAAGTCGTGAAGGCGTACAACAGCTATGTGGATGCCCTGAACGGGCTGACCTCCTACACGGCCGCAACCGGTTCGACGAGCGCGCAAGCGGGCGCCCTGCTCGGCGACTCGATCGCGCGCACCCTCGCGGCGAGTCTGCCGGCGGTCGTTTCGGCGGGCGTGAAGGGCAGCGACGGCGTGACCCATTCGCTGGGCGAGATCGGCATCAAGCTCGACAAGAGCGGCAAGCTTGAGATCGACGACGAGACGTTCAAGAAGGCGCTGCAGCCGGGCAACAGTGCAATTGCGGCGCTGTTCGGCAGCGGCGGCATGACTGCGAAACTCAACAGCGCCATTACGCCCTACGTGCAGTCGAGCGGCATCATCGAGCGGCGCAGCACGGCCATCAACAAGGAGTTCGACGACATCAAGAAGCAGTCGTCGATGCTCGATGTGCGTGCAACCCAGCTCACCGCGAAATTCAACCGCCAGTTCACCGCGCTCAATAACCTCATGTCGATCATGAACAACAACCAGCAATATCTGACACAGCTCTTTGGCGGCGCAAACAGCGCGGGCGCGCTCGCCACGAATCACAAATAAGGCTTGAATGCGCGGGCTCGACGCTAGCAAACGTCGACGGCAGACGAAAAAAAAGGCCGCCGAGTGAATCGGCGGCCAACAGGGGACGTGAAGAACAACCGCGAATCGAACTATCGAATCGACCCGACCGCTCCATCATGGCGAGCGAAAATTAAGACAAACTTAAACGCGCGCAAAAAACGATCGGGAATTCCGGCGCGCGAGGGCGCAGGCAATTGAAAGAACGCGTAATAATGGGCTGGCTATACTTGATCTGGTCCGGGCCGCTCGTTCATTCGCGCCCGCATGACCGTCTTCTACCCAACCCGGAAGAGCCGCCATGTTTGATCGACTGCATCGATTTATCGAAGGCGCAGGTCCCGAGCGGCGCCATCGCGTCTGGAGCAAGCTGCGCATTTTCGTGGCCGCAATGGGCACGCTCGGCTCTGCCGCCGGCATCGCCATCGCGGTGGTCGGCCTCATCAACTTCGACCACCAGAAGGTGATTGCCGGCGTGGCCGTCATCATCGTCTGCACGGCGATCTACGTGTCGATCCTCGTGCGCGACCGCAATCGCGCCGACTAGCCACGCCGCCCTGGCGTCACGGCCTCACTGCAAGTTCTGGCCGTCGCGCGTGACATGCACGGCGGTCGCGCCCACGTAGTCGGCGCGAATGCTGTCGCCCACCTTGATCGATTCGAGCGGCACGTCCGGCGGCGCCACCACCACGACCGTGCGGTTCGGTCCGCGCAATGCGACCTTGCGGCTCTTGCGGTCGATCTTCTCCACCGTCGCGATCACCTGCACGCTGCGCGCCGTCGCCGTCATGCCACCGGAAGCGGGCGTGGTCGCGACCGTATCGACGCGCGAGCGTATGCCCCTCGTGGCCATCTTTTCGACGCGCAGCAGCAACGCCTCCTTGTAGAGGATGTTCACATGATCGCCGGGCTTGAGCTTGCTCACGTCGCCGACTGCCGGATCGACGGCGACCGTCACCAGGTTGCGTCGCGCGCCGCGCAGCGTGACCGAATTGGTGGCGGCGTCGATGCTCACGACCGTCGCCGTGGTCTGCACCTCGCCGATCTGCAGCGCGGCGTTGGGCGCACTGTCAGGCGCGGCATCGGACGCCGTCTGCGCAAACAGCGGCACCTGCGGCGACGCACCGAGGGCAAGCACGAGTATGGCGCCGCGCAGCGGCGCGGAAGAACGATAGCGCGTGGACATGTAGCCTCCTTGTGTGGATCGTGAATGGCAAGAGAGCGGCATGGCGCCGCTCTCACGCGTCAAGCGCTGTTCATGCAGGCTACTTCGGCCGCACAGCGCAGGTAATGGGCATACACACGCTCGCGTTCCTCGTTGGCGAGCTGACGCTTTTCGGCAAGCCGCAGCATACGATGCCGGTCCGCGCCGAGCGTTTCGTAGTAGCGCTCGGCATGCAGGCGCTTGAAGCGCGTATAGAAGTCCGGGCCGGGCAGGCCCGAATCGGTCGAGAGCAGCGAGGCATAGTCGGCCTCGCGCGGCTCGCACAACGCGGCCGCCGCCGCCTCGAGCTTTTCGTAACGCACCCGCAACGGCACCTCGCCCGCGAACAGGGCATGAAACGCACCGTACGGCACGAGTGAGCGCCGGCTCGCAGCGCGGCGCAACAAACGACTTACCTTTTCATCGAGTTCTTGATTCATCCGCAGCGGCCAGAAAGCGGGCCGCCGCCCATGCCGCGCATCGTGTGACGAAAAGCGCAGACGCATTTGGCGGCCCGGCAGGATTCAGGGACCCGTTTCGATACGCGATACGCTGCGCGGCGAATCCGGCATTCTGCATTCGTTCATTCGAATCCAATCCGCATTGGAATCGATTCGAAATGTTTGCGAAAACATTCTGCACAAAAAAATCAAATCACTCCCTGAAATTGCTCCATCGCCGTCGCCACCCATGCCGAGGCATGCCATTTTTTACCAGACAGCGGCCGAACACGCTAACAAACATCTAAAGGTGCGACCGCCGCTATTTAATTCATATTGGGTAAGAGCGATTCAACTCAATATATGCTGAATACCGAATTAGTCATACAAAACAATGCGGAGTGTTGCTTTCCAATCTTCGAGCAATTAAGTCAGGTTAACTGGCTGCAATGGGAGCAAACTTCCCATTGCGGGAACGGCACGAAATGGCGGCGTCCATTGTTGACCAACGCGAGTCGGTTGTTTTTTCCCATTAGTTCAGGATTATCCACAAGTCAAGCAGACTATTTTTCCGCTAGCTATACACATTCCCTACAAAAACAATTATTAATATCCGCTGCGGAACACCGAGGCGTTTCGCAACAAGCGCCCTTCACCGGGCGTCGATTTCGCCGTCCGTCATGCTCCCGCGTCACCGCACCGGCGCCGGGTCCATGGCAAGCGACAAGACCCGCTTGCAGGAAGGGTTACAGGAGCGGCACATCCGCATTGCCGCGTGTCCGGAATCTTTCGTCGACGAGTGAACACATGCTTACCCGAACCGAGAACCTGCCGAGCGTCGCGAGAAGAATGGCCGCCGGCCAGATGTTGATGGAAGGCGCGACCGTGAATAGCGTCGCCGACTCACTCCACCTTTCCGCCCAGACGGTGAGGCGCTACAAGTCCATCGTCGAGGACGGCGGACTCGCCGCGCTCCAGCAGATGAGCGTGGGCGGCCGTCCTTCGGTGCTCGATCAAGCCGCGCTAGGCTGGATCGCGAGCGCCCTGCACGGCTCCGCTCGAGAGCACGGCTTCGCGAGCGATGCGTGGACCAATAGCCGCGTGCGCGAGTTGATCGGCCGCCAGTTCGGCGTGCACTATTCGCGCGTCTATACCTGGCAGATCGTCTCGAACCTCGGCCTCGGCCACCGGCTGTCGAAATCCGCGCGCTGAACGGGATGGAGGGCGTCGCGCGCCGCACGAAAGCCGGCGCGCCTCAGCCTCGCGTTGCGGGCGCATCGCGGCCTCGGGTTCCGGCCTCGGAGTCCACCAGCGGCTGCGCCCCCTCGCCCGTCCATTGCTGCGACCGGACCTGATTGCGGCCCGCTTCCTTGGCCTCGTAGAGCAGGTGGTCGGCAGCGGCCAGCAGCTTCGCCCCGCTGCCGCCCTCCGGCGGATTGCAGCTCGCACACCCCGCGCTCACCGTCACGCACCCATGGTGCGTACCACTCAGCGTGAGTTTGTCCGACTCGATGCGTTTGCGGATCTTCTCCGCCATGCGCGTCGCGGCGTCGAGCGCCGTGCCCGGCAGCACCACCGCGAACTCTTCACCGCCAAAGCGCGCGGCGAGATCGGTTGCGCGCCGCGATCCTGAAGCGATGCGCCCGGCCACGAACACCAGCACCTCGTCGCCGGCGGCGTGCCCGTAGGTGTCGTTGAAGAGCTTGAAGTGGTCGATATCGAAAAACAGCACGGCAAGCGGCGTGCGTTCGCGCACCGCGTGATGCCATTCCTCCGCGAGACGCCTGTCGAGCGCGCGGCGGTTCGCAAGCCCCGTGAGCGGGTCGGTGACGGCGAGGCGCAGGAGCTTGCCCTCGGCCACCACCTTGTCGCGCAGCGCGAATGCGAGCATCCAGGACACCACGACCCATGCGCCGCCAAACACCGTGGTCATCACCAGCGCGATATAGCTGCGCCGCCGCCAGCCGGCGAGCACATCCTCCACGGCGGGCGCGACGACGACGATGAACGGCGAGTTGCCCACGTGCGCAAAGGTGTAGATGCGCTCGACCCCGTCGATGGCCGAGTGCGACGTATAGGTGCCGGCGTCGCGACGCGAAAAGAAGGCGAAATTGGGCAGGTCCGCGTAGCTCGAGCCGGCGCCGCGCGTCGAGGGCGGCTTGCTCGCGAGCAACGTGCCGTCGCGCATCAGGATGAAGAGGTGGCCGCCCGGGCCCAGGTCGATGCGCTCGAGCAGCTGATCGAGATAGTCGAGGCGCACCCCGAGCAGCGCGACGCCCGCAAACGAGCCGTCGGGCGCGTTGATGCGGCGCGTGAGCCCGATCGTGAGCGCCCCGCCGCGCAGGCGGGAATGGAACGGCTTCGAAAAGAACAGGCCCACATGGGGGTCGCGCTGCTGCGCGATGAAGTAATCGCGGTCGGCGAACGAAATACCGGCGGGTGAGGCGTCGAAGGCGTTGCTGCGCGAGGCTTTGACATGGCCCGTGGCGTCGATCACGTAGGCCCCGCCGAGCCTCGACGCCGCAGTCGCCCGGTCGAACAGCACGCGCTGGCGCAGCGCTTCGGGCATGCTCCAGGTCTGCGGCTGCTGCGCCGCCTGGACCACGGCCTGCAGCGACAGGTCGTAAATCTCGACGTTGCGGGCAATGTCGTTGCTGATGAGCTGCACGAGGTTGCGCGAGTTCTCCTGCGCGTGGCGCAGCTCCTCGGCGCGGCCCTCGTAGAGCGCCGCGTAGGTGAGGATCGCCATCACCGTCGCGACGAGCGTGCCGGAAAGACCCGCGAAGAAGGGATAGTTGCCGATCAGGCGCGTCGCCGCCTTCGCCCGCGCGTGGGCCCAGCGGTGCACCAAAAGACGCAGCGAAAGAACCCGTTTTGGCATCTGCGCAATCCTCTTGCTGACGGCGCGATTCATTCGATGGAGCGCCGGTCCGTCGGGCATGCATCGGGCATGGCTGGCACGAATCCGTCATCAAACGGACACCTGGGCGGGTCACGATCGAAGGCGAAACCTTTGCCCACTCCCTCCCCCAGGAGCCCGCCTGCCATGCCAGAATTTTCCCTGTCACCGCAACCGGGCGCCGCCCCCGCACGCGGGCGCAACGCCAGCCTGCTCGCCTTCCTTATCGTCATCGCCGCAGGCGCGGTGTACGTGGGGATGCATCTCGCCGACGACCTCTCGGCGGTGCGCGAAAGCTCGGCGATGCCCTGGATCCTGCTCGGCATCGCGCTCATGATCGCGCTCGGCTTCGAGTTCGTGAACGGCTTCCACGATACCGCGAATGCGGTCGCGACCGTCATCTATACGCACTCGCTTTCGCCCAATATCGCCGTGATGTGGTCGGGCGCGTGGAATTTCCTCGGCGTGCTCACCTCCACCGGCGCGGTGGCCTTCGGCATCCTGCAACTGCTGCCTGTGGAACTGATCCTGCAGGTGGGCAGCAGCGCGGGCTTCGCCATGGTGTTCGCCCTGCTCATCGCCGCGATCATCTGGAATCTGGGCACGTGGTATTTCGGCCTGCCTTCGTCCAGCTCACATACGCTGATCGGCTCGATCATTGGCGTTGGCCTCATGAACCAGCTCATGCACGGCGCGAACGGCACGAGCGGCGTGGACTGGAGCCAGGCGCTCGGCGTGGGCAAGTCGCTGCTCTTTTCGCCGATCGTCGGCTTTTTGCTGGCCGGCCTGCTGCTGCTCATCCTCAAGGCCGTCGTGCGCGTGCCCGCGCTCTACTCGGAGCCGAAGGGCAAGGAACCGCCGCCGTTCTGGATCCGCTCGCTGCTCATCCTCACCTGCACGGGCGTATCGTTCGCGCACGGCTCCAACGACGGCCAGAAGGGCATGGGCCTCATCATGCTGATCCTGATCGGCACGGTGCCCACGGCCTATGCGCTGAACCGCGCCGTGACGGCCGAACAGACGCAGACCTTCGTCGCCGTCGCGCACGACGCCACGCGCGCGCTCGAGCGCTACACGAACGGCGTGGCCGCGCCCGCCGATCCGCGCGCCGACGTGGAACGCTTCATCGGCCGCCGCACGATTTCGAGCACGACGGTGCCCGCGCTCGCCGCGCTGTCGAACCAGGTGGCCGAACAGGTGCACGGCTACGGCTCGCTCGCGGCAGTGCCACAGTCGGTCGTCGATAACGTGCGCAACAACATGTACGTGGTTTCCGAGGCGATCCGCCTGCTCGACAAGCAGAAGGCGGTGCCCTTCTCGGCCGACGACCTGAAGTCCATCAACAACTTCCGCAGCCAGATCGACCACGCGACGAAATTCATCCCGACGTGGGTGAAGGTCGCCGTGGCGATCGCGCTGGGACTCGGCACGATGGTGGGCTGGAAGCGCATCGTGGTGACGGTGGGCGAGCGCATCGGCAAACAGCACCTGACCTACGGCCAGGGCGGCTGCGCGGAGGTTGTGGCGATGGTAACGATCGGCGCGGCGGACGTGTACGGTCTGCCGGTCTCGACCACGCATGTGCTCTCCTCGGGCGTGGCGGGCACGATGGCCGCGAACGGCTCGGGCCTGCAATGGAATACGGTGCGCAGCCTCGTGATGGCGTGGGTGCTCACGCTGCCCGCTTCGATCGTGCTGGCGGGGGCGCTTTATTGGGTGTTCAAGCACGTGTTCTGAGCACGAACGGCCAGAGAAAAAGCTGCGCTCCCTGTAAGGGGAGCGCAGCTTTTTAATTGAATGCTGCGAACGGGCCAACCCCTCAATACATATCCGGAATGAACATATCCTCCGGCACCGGCTGGCGAATGTAATCCGGATGATGCACGCGCGCCGGCAGCGTGACTTGCGGATGCTCGATCTCGTGATACGGCACCTGGCTCAGCAAGTGGTGAATGCAGTTCAGGCGCGCGCGCTTCTTGTCTACGCCCTGCACGACCCACCACGGCGCCTCGGGAATGTGCGAGCGCTGCAGCATCACTTCCTTCACGTGTGTGTAGGCCTCCCAGCGGCGGCGGCTTTCGAGGTCCATTGGCGAGAGCTTCCACTGCTTGAGCGGATCGTCGATGCGGCTCTGGAAGCGCACTTCCTGCTCGTCGTCGGTGATCGAGAACCAGTACTTGACGATCTGGATGCCGCTCCTCACGAGCATCTTTTCGAACTCGGGCACCGAGCGGAAGAACTCATCGTATTCGTCGTCGGTGCAGAAGTTCATCACGCGCTCCACGCCCGCGCGGTTGTACCAGCTGCGATCGAACAGCACCATTTCGCCGCCCGCCGGCAAATGCTGCACGTAACGCTGGAAATACCACTGTGTGCGCTCGCGGTTGTTCGGCGCGGGCAGCGCGGCCACGCGGCACATGCGCGGGTTCAGGCGCTGCGTGATGCGCTTGATGACACCGCCCTTGCCCGCCGCGTCGCGTCCCTCGAAGATCACGACGAGCCGGTGCCCCGTGCTCACGATCCAGTCCTGCATCTTCACGAGCTCGCCCTGCAGACGGATCAGCTCGCGGAAATAGACGCGGCGCAGCGCACGCGCCTCGTCGCTGATCTGCAGACCGCTCTCCTGCAGCCGGTCGTCGACCTCCATTTCGAGCTCTTCGTCGTAGGCGTCGATGAGCTCTTCGTTCAGACGCCGGCGGCGATGCAGTTCGGCTTCCTGCTGTTGCTCATCGCCTTGTTCGGCGTCCATCGTGCGGTCCAGTTCATTCATGGCGACTCTCTCCTTGGTCGATATGCTGTCAACTCGCGCCACTATCGGCGCAGCGAGTGTCACGAATATTTCAAATGCATTGCGGCGGCTCAAGTGAGCGGCCTGGCGAAGCTCAGCTCGTGGCCGTCCGGATCGACGAGATGGAAATAACGCTCGCCCCACGGCGCGTCGCGCGGCGCGAATTCTGGCCTGGCGCCGGTCGCCAGCGTGTGGGCGTAAAAGGCGTCCACGTCGGCGACGTAGAGGATCACGCGGCCCCAGCCGTTCACCGCGCCGTGCGGCCCCTCCAGCAGGTTCAGATAGCAGGCGCCGGCCGCGCCGCCCAGTTCGAACGACGCAAAACCCGGCACCGCCGGCCCGGCTCTCTGCACGAAGCCGAGCGCCTCGTAAAAGGGCATCGACCGCGCGACGTCGCTGACGGTCAGCGTCACGGCGCTCAACGCTACGATTCGCGCGGCGCGTTGGTTCATCTGTTCCTCCTGCTCATACGGCCAGCTTCGGCGTGCGGCCCGGAATGAGGCCCGTCGGCCCGATCAGCCGACTTTAGCAGCGTTCGCGCGCCCGGCGCGGGCCGCTGGCTTTTCCTTTGCGCCAGGAGGTGCCTTACGCGCGGTTTTGCGCGCCGGCGGCTTGCCAGCCTGCGCCGCCGCTGGCGCGGCGCGCGGCACATCGTCACTGGTTGGACCACTTTCCGGCCAGCCGATCTCCTCTCCCACCCGCGTGCGAACGAAGTCGATGTGTGTCTGCATCGCGGTGCGCGCCTCCTCGGGACGCCGCGCAACGATCGCGTCGCACAGCGTGCGGTGCTGCAGCAGCAACTGGTCCGGCGCGTCTTCGTTCTGCACGCGCAGCCCCGTGCCGTTGATCGTGATGTGCTCGCGCAGCACGCCCAGCACGCTCGTGTGCAGATGCAGGAACATCGCGTTGTGCGAGGCCTGCGCGATCACTTCGTGCAGCTTCGCATCGGTGTCGGCTTCGGCAGCCTTGTCGTCCACTTCGCGCGTGCGCTCCAGCTCCTGCATCAGCGCGCGAATGCGCTCGAGATCCTCGTCACTCGCGCGCAGCGCCGCAAAATACGCGGTCGCGCCTTCCAGCACGCGACGAAACTCGAGGATGTCTTCGCGCAAGGCCGGATGATCGGCCACGAGTTGCCCCCACGGCGAAGCAAAGCCCGTGCGCAGCTGGTCGGTGACGAACACGCCCGCGCCCGGCCGGCTCTGCACGAGGCCGCGCGCGGCCAGGCGCTGGAGCGCCTCGCGCACCGTGTTGCGCGCCACGTCGTACTCCAGCGCGAGCACGCGCTCGGAAGGCAGCTTCGCCCCCGCACGCCAGGTGCCGTCGAGCAGCGACGTCTCCATCTGCCGCATCACGGTCTCCACACGCCCGCGCGTGCCTGCCCTGTCCCTCATTGTCATACCCGAGTCTCGTTCTAGCTTGCGACAAGTGGTCCAACCAGTTTGAACCGTTCGCCCGAAGCGGGAATTATGCGCCCAAACCAGCGCTCGTCCCCACCCTGCCCGGCCCCGGCCCCGCGGGGAAGGAGTCCGAAAGCGCGCCAAGACACCGAGCGAGACATGAAGCCACGGCAATACCCCACCGAGCGCCCCACCGACGTCTATCTGTTCGCCACCTGCCTCGTCGACCTGTTCGTGCCGCAAGCCGGCCTCGACGCGGTGAAGCTGCTCGAACGCGAAGGCCTCACGGTCCATTTCCCGCGCAGCCAGAGCTGCTGCGGCCAACCTGCGTACAGCAGCGGCAACCCGCGCCAGGCGCGCGAGGTCGCGCTCGCGCAACTCGGACTCTTCGAAAAGCCCTGGCCCGTGATCGTGCCTTCGGGTTCGTGCGCGGGCATGATGCGCCACCACTGGCCCGCGCTGTTCGATGGCGACGCGGCCAACGCTGCGCGCGCCGAGGGACTCTCGGAGCGCGTGTACGAACTCACCGAATTCCTCGTGCGCGTGCTGAACGTCGACTTCGAGGCGTATGGCGCACAGGGTGCCGTGCGCCAGCCCGACGAGCGCGTCGTACTGCACACCTCATGCGGCGCGCGGCGCGAGATGGGCACGCGCGTGCACGGCGTCGAAGTCGTCGATGCGCTGCCCGGCGTCACACGCATCGAGCACGAACGCGAATCGGAATGCTGCGGCTTCGGCGGCACGTTCTCGCTCAAGCACCCGGACATTTCCGGCGCGATGGTCGCCGACAAGATCGCCTCCGCCTGTGCCACGGGCTGCGAGCGCCTCGTTTCCGCCGACTGCGGGTGCCTGCTCAACATCGGCCACGCGGCGGCGCACAAGGGCGCGCCGCTCGCCGTGGAGCACCTCGCCTCGTTCCTCTGGCGCCGCACCGGCGGGGAGGCCGCATGAGCGTCGATACGATGGGCGCGCGTGCGCGTATGCTGCAACGCCTGCGCGGCCATGCACCCGCCGCGCCCGCCACGACACTCGAAGCGCTCGACGCACGCATCGACGCGCATTTCACCGGGCGCCGGGCGCACGCCCCGCTGGCGCTGACCGACCGCATCGCGCAATTCCAGCGCATGCTCGAAGCCGCGCACGCCGAGGTGATCTGCGCGAGCGCCGCAACGTGGGCCGTCGATCTCGCTGCGCGCCTCGCAGCAGCGGGCGTGCGCAGCCTGCTGCTCGACACCGCCTGCGCCGAAGGCCTGGCGCTCGAGGCAGCGCTGCCGGCCGCCGTGCAGGCGCGCAATTACGCGCAACCGATCGAGCAGTGGAAGGCCGAACTCTTCGACACCATCGACGCGGGCTTCACCGTCGCACGCTCGGGCCTCGCGGCGACGGGCACGCTCGTGGTCGTGCCCGACGCGAACGCGCCGCGCACGGTCTCGCTCGTGCCGCCGCTGCACGTCGCGCTGATTCACGCGAACACGCTGCACGCCGACCTGCATGCCGCCGTGGCCGCGGAGCGCTGGCGTGACGGCATGCCCACCAATCTCGTGATGATCTCGGGTCCGTCGAAGACCTCGGATATCCAGCAGACCACCGCCTATGGCGCGCATGGTCCCCGCGCCCTGTGGGTCGTCGTCGTGACCGATGAGGATCGCGCAACGGGTGCGCAGCACGGAGCCGCCGATTGAGCACGACCACGCAGACCTCGCAGGAAAACACGCTTCATTTCGTCCCGACCGCGGAATTCCGCCAGCGCGCGCGCACGGCGCTCGACGACCCGCAGCTGCGCAAGAGCTTTCGCGGCGCGATGGACTTCCTGCAAGGCAAGCGCGCCGCGCAGTTCCCCGAGGCGGACGAACTCGAAGCCCTGCGCGATCTCGGCGAAGCGGTGCGCCAGCATGCGCTCGCGCGCCTGCCTGAACTACTCGAGCAGCTGGAAACGAAGCTGCGCGCGAACGGAATTCAGGTGCATTGGGCCGAGACCGCCATTGAGGCGAACCGCATCGTCCACGCCATCGCTCAGCGTCACGCGGCCACGCGCGTGATCAAGGGCAAGTCGATGGCGAGCGAGGAAATCGAGCTCAACCATTACCTCGCGGAGCGCGGCGTCGACTGCATCGAATCGGATATGGGCGAGTACATCGTGCAGCTCGCGGGCGAAAAGCCCTCGCACATCGTGATGCCCGCGATCCACAAGACGAAGGGCGACATCGGGCACCTGTTCGAAGCGCACATCCCCGATACGCCCTTCACGGAGGACGTGGACACGCTCATTCAAACGGGCCGCCGGGCGCTGCGCCGCGCCTTCGTGGATGCGCAGATCGGCCTCTCCGGCGTGAACTTCGCCGCCGCCGATACGGGCACGCTCTGGCTCGTGGAAAACGAAGGCAACGGGCGCCTTTCCACCACGGTGCCCGACGTGCATATCGCGATCATGGGCATGGAAAAGGTGGTGGCGAAGCTCGAGCACATCGTGCCGCTTTCGAGCCTGCTCACGCGCTCGGCCACGGGCCAGCCCATCACGACGTATTTCAACCTGATCAGCAGCCCGCGCCGCGCAGGCGAGAAAGACGGCCCGCGCGAGGTGCATCTCGTCCTGCTCGACAACGGCCGCAGCCAGGCCTACGCCGACGAGCAATTGCGCGCCACGCTGCAATGCATCCGCTGCGGCGCGTGCATGAACCACTGCCCCGTGTACACGCGCATCGGCGGCCACGCGTACGGCACGACCTACCCGGGACCGATCGGCAAGATCATTTCGCCGCATCTGCTCGGGCTCGACGCGACCGCCGAGTTGCCCACCGCTTCGAGCCTGTGCGGCGCGTGCAGCGAAGTCTGCCCGGTGCGCATTCCGATTCCGCAACTACTCGTGCGCCTGCGCACCGAGGCGAACCGCGACCCCGAGGAAAGCGTCGCGCATCCGTTGCGCGGCCAGGGCGCGAATCACAGCAGGGGCGAGCAGTTCATCTGGCGCTTCTGGAGCGGCGCGTTCGCGCACCCGCGTGCCTACCGCGCGCTGCGCTGGGCCATGACGCGTCTGCGCGGGCTCGCGCCCTCGCGGCAAATGGGCTGGACGCAGCATCGCACGCCGCTCACGCCTGCGCCGCGCAGCCTCCACGACCTGCTGCGCGAACGCGACCAGCCGCAATAGCGCTCATGTCGTCAGGCCTGCGAAATAACGCTCACAGCAAGCCTGACGAGATCACAAAAATTTTCTACCCGCATCATCGGAGGAGACCGTAGTGCAACCCTGGTACCAGATCTACACACCGCTCGGCAGTCTTTGGCTGTCCGCGCTCGTGGCCGCCATTCCCATTCTGTTCTTCTTCGTCGCGCTCGCCTGCCTGCGCATGAAGGGCCATGTCGCCGCGGCGATCACCCTGCTGCTCGCGCTCGCCGTGGCTATCTTCGAATACGGCATGCCCGTGCGCCAGGCGCTCGTTGCCGCGGGCTTCGGCTTTGCCTACGGCATCTGGCCGATCGCGTGGATCATCGTCACCGCGGTGTTCCTCTACAAGATCGTCGTGAAGACGGGACAGTTCGAGATCATCCGCGCCTCGGTGCTCTCGATCACCGATGACCAGCGCCTGCAGCTGCTGCTGATCGGCTTCTCATTCGGCGCGTTCCTCGAAGGCGCGGCGGGCTTCGGCGCGCCGGTGGCGATCACCTCTGCGCTGCTCGTCGGCCTCGGATTCGAGCCGCTCTATGCCGCGGGTCTCTGCCTGATCGCCAATACCGCTCCGGTTGCGTTCGGCGCGATGGGGATTCCCATCATCGTCGCGGGCCAGGTGACGGGCATCGATCCGTTCCTGATCGGCGCGATGGCGGGCCGCCAGTTGCCGTTGCTGTCGCTCTTCGTGCCGTTCTGGCTCGTCTTCATCATGGACGGCAAGCGCGGCGTGAAGGAAACGTGGCCCGCCGCGCTCGTGGCCGGCGGCAGCTTCGCTGTGACGCAGTACTTCACGTCGAACCACATCGGGCCCGAGTTGCCGGACATCACCTCGGCGCTCGTGAGCCTCGTCGCGCTCGCCGCGTTTCTCAACGTGTGGCAGCCGCGCCGGGCAACGCAAGGCGCGAGCGTGAAGGTGAGCGGCGGCGCCGCTGCGCTGGGCGGTTTCGGCGGCGGTGGTTCGCGTGCAGCGGCTTCGAGCCGCAAGGCTTCGCCGTACAGCATCGCGCAGACCGTGCGCGCCTGGTCGCCGTTCATTCTGCTCACGGCCATCGTGACCGTGTGGAGCGTCAAGCCGTTCAAGGCGCTCTTCGCCGCGAAGGGGCCGCTCGCGGGCACCATTCTGAGCCTGCACGTACCGGGCCTCGACCAGCTCGTGGTTCGCACGGCGCCGATCGTCGCGTCGCCCAAGCCGTACGAAGCCGTGTTCAAGCTCGACTGGCTCTCGGCCGTGGGCACCGCGATCATGATCACCGCAATCCTCTCCGCGATCCTGCTGCGCATGAAGCCGCGCGCCGCTGTGGCCGCGTTCTTCGAAACGCTCGGCGAACTGCGCCGCCCCGTGCTTTCCATCGGTCTCGTGCTCGCCTTCGCGTTCGTCGCGAACTACTCGGGCATGTCGTCCACACTCGCCCTCGCGCTTGCGGGCACCGGCGCCGCCTTCCCGTTCTTCTCGCCGCTCCTCGGCTGGCTCGGCGTGTTCCTCACGGGCTCCGATACGTCGTCGAACGCGCTGTTCTGCTCGCTGCAGCACACCACGGCACACCAGATCAACGTGTCGGACACGCTGCTCGTCGCGGCCAACACCTCGGGCGGCGTGAGCGGCAAGATGATTTCGCCGCAGTCGATCGCGGTGGCCTGCGCGGCAACCGGCCTCGTCGGCAAGGAATCGTCGCTGTTCCGCTTCACCGTGCGCCATAGCCTGTTCTTCGCGGCTGTCGTGGGCGTGGTGACGCTGATTCAGGCTTATGTGCTGACCGGGATGATTCCGCAGTGAGGGCGTAGTCGCGGTCACAACGCGAAACGAGCATGAACGGGCCGCGCGTGCGTGTGGAAAGGATTGGCAAAACGAAACGCGCTCGCGAAACCTTCGTCTGGCCGATGTGAAGATCATCGACGAGCCCCAAGGCCAGAGGACCTGACGCACGTTTCCTTCGTATGACATCCCGTGGCCGCCTTGATGCCACATGAATGAACTCCGTCCCCGTTTGCGGCTATGATCGTGAACTGCGGCGCGGCGGCTCGGCGCCCTGCCGGATTCACGGGGAGTGTCGAATGGCAATGGGGTGGCTCGTCGCAATACCGTTCGTCGCCGCGGCGCTCGTCGCGTTCGCGGGACGTCACGCACCCGCCTCCGGCACGTGGGTCGCATTCGCGGCCCCACTGCTCGGCCTGGGCCTGCTGGGCAGCGAACGCGTGGGCATGGCCACCCATGGTGTGCTGCACTGGCAAGCCGACTGGATCCCGCAGCTCGGCCTCTCGTTCGCGCTGCGTCTGGACGGCCTTTCGTTCATGTTCGCGCTGCTCGTGCTCGCGATCGGCCTGCTCGTCTTTATCTACGCGCGTTACTACCTCGCAGGCAGCGAGTCGCTGCCGCGCCTTTACGCGCTGCTGCTGCTCTTCATGGGCGCGATGCTCGGCGTGGTGCTGTCGGACAATCTGCTGCTGCTCGTGATCTTCTGGGAACTCACGAGCATCGTGTCGTTCCTGCTGATCGGCTTCTGGCCTTCGCGCCCCGAAGCGCGGCGCGGCGCGCGCATGGCGCTCACCATCACGGGCGCGGGCGGCCTCGCGCTGCTGGCCGCCGTGCTGCTGCTGGGCCACGTGTGCGGCAGCTACGACCTCGACGTCGTGCTCGCGCATGCAGGCCAGGTGCAGCGCAATCCGCTGTATCCCGCGATTCTCCTGCTCGTGCTTTTCGCGGCCTGCACGAAGTCGGCGCAGTTCCCGTTCCATTTCTGGCTACCGCATGCGATGTCGGCGCCCACGCCCGTTTCCGCGTACCTGCATTCGGCGACCATGGTGAAAGCGGGCATCTTCCTTATCGCACGCTTTTACCCCGTGCTCGAAGGCACCGACTGGTTCTTCTACGTGACGAGCCTGATCGGCCTCGTCACGCTCACGGGCGGCGCGGCCATGGCCCTCGTGCAGCGCGATCTCAAGGGGCTGCTCGCGTATTCCACCATCAGCCATCTCGGGCTCATCGTGCTGCTGTTCGGCCTCGACACGCAGCTCTCCACCGTCGCCGCGCTCTTTCACACCTTCAATCACGCGGTATTCAAGGCCTCGCTCTTCATGGCGGCGGGCATCATCGACCATGAAACGGGCACGCGTGACCTGGGCCGCCTGCGTGGCCTGCGCCGCTTCATGCCGCACACCGCCGCGCTGGCCGCCGTGGCATCGCTCGCCATGGCAGGGGTGCCGCTGCTCAACGGCTTCCTCTCGAAGGAGATGTTTTTCGGCGAAACGCTTGCACAAGGTCTGCTCGGCGACTTCAGCTGGATCATTCCCGCGCTCGCCGTCATCGCCGCGGGGCTCTCGGTCGCGTACTCGCTGCGCTTCGTGTGGGGCGTGTTCTTCGACGGCGAAACGCCGCACGACCTTCCGCACTACCCGCCGCACGAGCCGCCGCGTTTCATGAAGCTGCCCGTCGAGATTCTCGTCATCATTTGTCTGCTCGTGGGCCTCGTGCCGGAGCAAACCATTGGCAAGATGCTCGAGTCCGCGGCGTGGTTCGCGTTGGGCGGCGTCGTGCCCACGTACAGCCTGAGCTTGTGGCACGGCATCAATCTGCCGCTCGTGATGAGCTGCGTGTCGTTCGTGGGCGGCGCGCTGCTGTTCTTCTTTCGCCGCGACGCGTTCCGCCATCATCGTTCGGTACTTTCCGAAATGAACGCGAGCGAAGGCTTCGACCGCTTCGTGCAGCAGCTCGAAAAAGCCGCGGGCGTCGTGGTCAATCTCTTCGAAACGCGCTCGCTGCCGGCGTATCTCGCGTGGATGATCGCGGCGATGCTGATCGTGCCAGGCGCCGCCCTGCTCGCGCTCGCGTCGCTGGACGGCGCGTACCGCTCGGCGCCGCTCGATGCGATGACGCTCGTCGGCCTCGTGCTGATGGCGCTGATGGCAGTGGGCGTCGTGCTCGTGCGCGCCAATACGCTCTATGCGCTCGTGATGCTGAGCACCTGCGGGCTGCTCGTCACACTGGCGTTCGTGCGTTTTTCCGCACCCGACCTCGCGCTCACGCAGATCTCCGTGGAAGTGGTCACGGTGCTGCTGCTCGTGCTCGCCATCTACTTTCTGCCTGTCGTGCAGCGCGCGCAACAGCCTCCCGCCGCGCGCGCCCGCAACGCGGTGCTCGCGCTCGCGGGCGGCGCGCTGATCGGCGGCGTGGCGTATGCGGTGATGACGCGCGCACCCATCGGCGGCGTCGGCCAGTACTTTCTCGCGAACGCGCTGCCGGGCAGCGGCGGCCACAACGTCGTGAACGTGATCCTCGTGGATTTCCGCGGCTTCGACACGATGGTCGAGATCAGCGTGCTGGTGGTGGCGGGGCTCGCCGTGAAGGCGCTGCTGCGCGGCCTGCGCCTGAAATCGCCCGACACGGGCCCGGGCGGCCTGCCGTGGTCGTCGCAGTCGCATCCGCTGCTGCTCGCCATTCTCGCGCGCCTCATGCTGCCGCTCACCCTGCTCGTCGCCGCGTTCATCTTTCTGCGCGGCCACAATCTACCGGGCGGCGGCTTTATCGCCTCGCTCGTGCTCTCCATTGCGCTCCTGCTGCAATACGTGGCGAGCGGCGTGCTGTGGACCGAGTCGCGCATCCGCATCAACTACCGCGCGCTCGCGGGCCTCGGCATTCTCGTTGCGGCCGCAACGGGCGTGGGTGCGATCGTGCTTGGCCACCCCTTCCTCACCAGCGCGTTCGGCCATCTGCATGTGCCGCTGATCGGCGAAATCGAACTGAGCACGGCCATGCTGTTCGACCTCGGCGTGCTGGGCGCCGTGGTCGGCACGACGCTCACGATCGTCTCGCACCTTGGCGTGCGCGACAAGGACATGCAATCCGTGGAGAAAAGCTGATGGAAGCCGCCTTCGCCATTACGCTCGGCGTGCTCTGCGCGAGCGGCATCTACCTGCTGCTGTGCGCACGCGTGCTGCCGGTGATCCTCGGCATCACGCTGTTCTCGTACGCGATCAACTTGTTCCTGCTCGGCATGGGCCGGCTCTCCACCGGCAAGCCGCCCGTGATCGCGCCGGGCGCGCACTATGCGGACCCCGTGCCGCAGGCGCTCGTGCTCACCGCGATCGTGATCGGCTTCGCCATGACGGCCTTCACGGTCGTGCTCGCGCTGCGCGCGCTCGCGATCGACGGCACCGATCATGTGGACGGTGACAACCCGCAGCGGATTGGCAAGGAGATGCGCGGCGAATGAACCACGCTCTCATCCTCCCCATCCTGATTCCGCTGTTCGCGGCCGGCGCGATCGTTGCGCTGCCGCTGCGCGCGAAACGCCTGCAGCGTGCGATCAACGTGGTCGCCACGCTCGCGCTGCTGCCCATTGCGGTGGCGCTCGCCGAATTCGCGGCGCAAGGGCAGATTGCCAGCTATGCGCTCGGCGCGTGGCCCGCGCCGTTCGGCATCGTCTTGCAGATCGACCGGCTCGGCGCACTCATGCTCGTGCTGACCGCACTGCTCGCGTGCTGCTGCCTGCTCGGCACCACGAGCGCCGATGTCCGGCGCGGGCGCTACTATCGCGCGCTCGTGCAGTTCGAGCTGATGGGCCTGAACGGCGCGTTTCTCGCCGGCGACCTCTTCAATCTGTTCGTCTTCTTCGAACTGCTGCTGATCGCCTCTTACGCACTGCTGCTGCATGGAGGCGGCCGCCGCCGCGTGCGCAACGGCCTGCACTACATGCTGCTGAACCTCGTGGGCTCGTCGTTCTTCCTGATCGCGCTGGGCGTGCTGTACGGCCTCACGGGCACGCTCAACATGGCCGACATGGGCGAGCGGCTCGCGCATCTGGACGCCGCGTCGCTGCCCCTCGCGCAGTTCGCGGGCGCGACGCTCATGCTCGTATTCGGCCTCAAGGCCGCCGTGTTCCCCATGTCGTTCTGGTTGCCACAGGCGTATCGAAGCGCAATCGGGCCGGTGGCCGCGCTGTTCGCGATCATGACCAAGGTGGGCATCTACGCGATGCTTCGCTGCGACGCGCTCGTGTTCGGCGCGGCTGGCGGCGTGCTGGACGCTTTCCTGCATCAATGGGCGTGGTGGCTCGCCATTGCGACGATCGTCTATGGCGCGCTCGGCGCGCTGGCGGTATCGAGCCTCAAGACCACGACCGGATTTCTCGTGCTGGTCTCGGTCGGCCTGCTGATTGCGGCCGTCACGCTGCAAACCGTGCTCGCGTGGAGCGCACTGCTGTACTACCTCATCAGCACGACGCTATGCACGGGCGCGCTGTTCATGCTCGCCGATACACTGGAGTCCGAAGCAAGCGAACTTGCGGTCGTGCCCGCTGCAGCCGAAACACGCGAGCCCGCCTCGCTCGAATCGCTCGACGACGCTACCGCACCGGCCATCACGCCCGACGCGGACGGCGAGCCAATCGCAACGCCGCCCACGGCAGCGGACCCTGAAAAAACGCCCGCGCCCTGGCCCTCGAACCTCGCCGGCGTCCTCTATCTCGCGGCGGCGGTTGGCGCAGTCGGCCTGCCGCCGCTCTCGGGCTTTCTGGGCAAGGCCATGGTACTCGCCGCCACGCCGCTTGCGCAGGCCGTCGTGCTCTGGCCCGCCGTGCTGGTTGCGGGCCTGCTGTCGATCGTCGCGCTCAGCCGCACAGGCACACGCCTGCTGTGGGCGATGCCCGCTGCACGCGTCTACGACGGCGCACCCGCCGCTGCGCCGCGCGGCAGCCGCGCCAAGCTCGCCGCGTGTGCGCTGCTGCTCGCGGGCGTGGTGGCGGCAACGGTGTTCGCTGGCCCGCTCAAGCAGTATCTCGACGCCACCGCCGCGCAGTTGCTCGACCGCGAAGCCTACGTTCACGCGATCCTGCCCGCGCAGGCCGCGCAAACGTCACAGGGCGGAGGAAGCTGACATGCTCAAGAGGCTCTTTCCGCACCCCTGGCTCACCGTCGTGCTGCTCGTATGCTGGGTCTTGCTGATGAACGACGCGTCGCCGGGCAACCTGCTCCTTGGACTCGTGCTCGGCACCGCCATCGCTTACCGCGTGGGCGAAGGGCTGTGGCTCGCGCCTGTGCGCTTCGGCAAACCGTGGCTGCTCGTGCGGCTGCTGGGGCATGTGCTCTACGACATCCTCGTGGCGAATCTCGAAGTCGCGCTGCTCGTGCTCGGCCCGACGAAGCGCCTGCGCCCCGCCTTCATCGACGTGCCGCTCGACAGCACCCACGAAATCGCGCTTTCGGCGCTCATCAGCATCGTCTCGCTGAGCCCCGGCACGCTCTGCGCCGAGCTCTCCGACGACCGCAGGCGCCTCGTCGTGCACGTGCTCGATCTCGAAGACGAAGCCGCGCTCGTCGCCTTGATCAAGTCCCGTTACGAAGCCCCGCTCATGGAGATCTTCGCATGCTAGCCATCGTCATTCCGGTGTCGTTCGCGATCCTCGGGCTCGCGTTCCTGCTCACGCTCGTGCGCCTCGTGCGCGGGCCATCGCTGCCCGATCGGCTCGTTGCACTCGACACGCTCAACGTCAACGCGATCGCGCTGATCGTCGTCTACGGCATCGTGCTGCGCTCGACGGTCTTCTTCGAAATCGCGCTGCTCATCGCGGTCATGGGGTTCGTGGCGACCGTCGCGTTCACGAAGTACCTGCAGCGCGGCGACATCATCGAACTGAACTAGGGCGAGTCCGTTATGCAAACCGTCATCGAAGTGATTGTCTGCGTGCTGCTCCTGCTTGGCAGCGCGTTCACGCTGATCGGCGCGCTAGGCCTTGCACGCCTGCCCGACTTCTACATGCGCCTGCACGGACCGACCAAATCGACCACGCTCGGCGTCGGCGGCGTCGTGCTCGCTTCGGTCGTGTACTTCAGCGCGCACAACAATTTCGCGAGCCTGCACGAAGTGCTGATTCCGGCGTTCCTGTTTCTCACCGCCCCCATCAGCGCGCATATGCTCACGAAGGCCGGGATTCAGCAACGCGTGGCCGTTTCGTCCGTCACACGCGGACGCCCGGACGCCGCCGGCGTTGGTGCAAGCAGCGAGCGTGCGCAACGCGCGAACCCGGACAATGCCGCACAGGACTCTTGAATACCGGCGCGGAGCTTCGCGGGGGTAACGGCGTGTTACATCCGGCTCTCACGCGGCGGCGCCGCGCCCGGTCTTGCGGGCCTCGCCCAGCACGTAATCGATGAAGGTGGACGCCGCCCGCGTGTGGTGGCGGTTCGGCATATACAGCATGTACATATGCGTGCCGAAAATACTCAAGCGCCACGCGTCGAGCGACGTCACGGCAGCGCCCTGGCGAATGTCGTCGTGCATCACGTAGTCGGGCACGATGCCCACGCCGAGTCCCGCGAGAATCGACTGGCGCAAAAATAGAAAGTTTTCCGAAATAATCGAGGGCTCGAGCAACACCTCGTGGCGGTCCTCGTTCAGATAGCCCGCAAGGCGCAATTGCCGCCCCACCACCGTTGCCGTGATGACGGGCGCGCGCGCCAGATCTTCCAGCGTTTGCGGCATGCCGTGCTTTTCAGCCCACTGCGTGCATGCACACGCGATGTACTTCACCGGCCCCATATCGCGCGCCACGAGATTCTGCGGCGGCTCGTGCATCACGCGCACGGCAATATCGACTTCGTCGCGCAGCAGGTCTTCGACGCGATTTTCGAACATCACGTCGAGCACGATGCCGGGGTACATCCGCTTGAACTGGATGAGCCAGTCCGACATCACGAGCTGCCCGTAGCCGCTCGGCACCGAAAGCCGCACGCGCCCCTGCAAGCTCTGGCCGAGGGTGGAGACCGATTCGCGCGCGGCGAGCAGCGCGTTCTGGATCGCGCGGCCGTGCTCGTAGAGCTTCAGGCCGATTTCGGTCGGTTCGACACGGCGCGTGGTGCGGCGCACGAGCTGCAGGCCGATCGACTTCTCCAGGTGGTTGAGGTGGTAGCTGACGTTCGCGCGGCTCATCTTGAGCCGGCGCGCCGCCTCGCTCAGGTTGCCCGCGTCGAGAATCTCGACGAGCAGGGTCAGCGCATTGACGTCCATGGCACATCCACTGTCAAAGATATTTTGACAGTCTGTCAACGAGCGAGGGGATTGTCAATTACTCCTGACGCGCCGAGAATCGACGCGAACATGAAAGATTACCGTCTGGTCCGCCAGTCCAGCCCTCATTATGGAGACAGCATCGCCATGGCATCCGATCCCGTGAACGCCTCCCCCGTCACTCACGAACTGCGCGGCAAGGTGCTGCTCGTCACCGTGGACAATCCGCCCGTCAACGCGCTGGGCGTGGACGTGCGCCGCGGCCTCGCGGCCGCCATCGAGCATGCCGAGGCGAACGATGCCGTGCAGGCCGTGCTGATCGTCGGCGCGGGGCGCAATTTCATAGCCGGCGCGGACATCCGCGAGTTCGGCAAGCCACCGCAGCCGCCCGCGCTGCCCGACGTGTGCAACCGCATCGAGGCCTGCCACAAGCCGGTGATCGCCGCCATTCATGGCGCGGCGCTCGGCGGCGGCCTCGAAGTGGCACTCGCGGCGCACTACCGGCTCGCCGTGGCGGGCGCGAAGCTCGGCCTGCCCGAAGTGCAGCTGGGCCTGTTGCCCGGCGCCGGCGGCACGCAACGCACGCCGCGCCTGATCGGCGCCGAAGCGGCGCTCTCGCTGATGCTGAGCGGCCGTCACGCGAGCGCGCAGGAAGCGCACAAGCTGGGCCTCGTCGACCGGGTGGGCGCGAGCGACGACATCCTCGCCGAAGGCCTCGCCTACGCGCAGGAACTGCTCGCGGGCCACACGCCGGTGCGACGCACACGCGACGCCCAGGCGCTCGCCGATCGCGCCCAGGCGCAAGCCGCGATCGACGCCGCGCGCGCCGAGACCGCGAAGAAGTCGCGTGGCCTCTTCTCGCCGCTGAAGATCGTCGATTGCGTGCAGGCCGCGCTCGATCTTGCGTTCGACGAAGGCCTGCGCTTCGAGCGCAAGCAGTTCCTCGAATGCCTCGACAGCCCGCAGCGCGCGGGTCTCGTGCACGCATTCTTCGCTGAGCGCGAAGTGCAGAAGGCCCCTGAAACGAAGAGCGCGAAGCCGCGTGCGATCGAAACCGTCGGCGTGATCGGCGGCGGCACGATGGGCGCGGGCATTGCCGTGGCCGTGCTCGACGCGGGCCTGCCGGTGACGATGATCGAGCGCGACGACGCCTCGCTCGCGCGCGGCCGCGCCCATGTGGAAAAGGTCTACGACGGCCTCATCGCCAAGGGCCGCATGAAGCCCGAAGCGAAAGCGCAGATCCTCGCGCGCTTGAGCGGCAGCACCTCGTACGACGCGCTTGCGAACACCGATCTCGTCATCGAAGCCGTGTTCGAGGACATGGCCGTGAAGCAGGCCGTGTTCGCCGAACTCGACCGCGTGGGCAAGCCTGGCGCCGTGCTCGCGACCAACACCTCGTATCTCGACATCGACGCCATTGCGGGCAGCATCAAACGCCCGCAGGACGTGGTAGGCCTGCACTTCTTCTCGCCCGCCAACATCATGAAGCTGCTCGAAATCGTGGTGCCGAAGCAGGTGAGCGCCGATGTGGTCGCCACGGCATTCGAGCTGGCGAAGAAGCTGCGCAAGGTGCCGGTGCGCGCAGGCGTGTGCGACGGCTTCATCGGCAACCGCATTCTCGCGGTGTTCCGCACCGCTGCGGATCATCTGATGGAAGACGGCGCTTCGCCGTACCAGATCGACAAGGCCGTGCGCGACTTCGGCTTTCCGATGGGCCCGTACCAGGTGGTCGATCTCGCGGGCGGCGACATCGGCTGGGCCACGCGCAAGCGCCGCGCCGCCACGCGCGACCCGAAGGCGCGCTACGTGCAGATCGCGGACCGCATCTGCGAGCGCGGCTGGTTCGGCCAGAAGACGGGCCGCGGCTTCTATCTGTACCCGGAAGGCGCACGCACGGGCACGCCCGACCCCGAAGTCGAGTCCATCATCCGCTCCGAGCGCGAGCGCGCCGGCATCGAGCCGCGCCCCTTCAGCGACGAAGCCATCATGCGCCGCTACATGGCCGCGATGATCAACGAAGGCGCGAACGTCGTGCATGAAAAGATCGCCCTGCGTCCGCTCGATGTGGATGTCACGCTGCTCTACGGCTACGGCTTCCCGCGCTATCGCGGCGGCCCGATGAAGTACGCCGATACCGTGGGCCTCGCCAACGTGCTCGCCGATATCCGCGAGTATGCGAAGGAAGATCCGCTGTTCTGGCGTCCTTCGCCGCTGCTCGTCGAACTGGTCGAGCGCGGCGAGAATTTCGCGAGCCTCAATCAATCGGCCTGAAGGAGCTTTTCACACATGGACCTCAAATTCACCGCCGAAGAAGAGGCGTTTCGCAGCGAAGTGCTCGCGTTCCTGAACGACCGCCTGCCACAGCGCCTTGCCAGCAAGGTGAGCAACGGCCGGCACCTCACGCGCGACGACATGGCGCAATGGCACGCCATCCTCCACGAAAACGGCTGGCTCGCGAACCACTGGCCGCAGGAATACGGCGGCCCCGGCTGGAGCGCCGTGCAGAAGTTCATCTTCGAGAACGAATGCGCGATTGCAGGCGCGCCGCGCATCGTGCCGTTCGGCGTGAACATGCTCGGGCCCGTGCTCATCAAGTACGGCAGCGAGGCGCAAAAGCGCTACTGGCTGCCGCGCATTCTCGACGGCTCGGACTGGTGGTGCCAGGGCTACTCGGAACCGGGCGCAGGCTCGGACCTGGCCTCGCTGCGCACGACCGCCGTTCGTGACGGCGACCACTACGTGGTGAACGGCCAGAAAACGTGGACCACGCTCGGCCACTACGCGAACATGATTTTCTGCCTCGTGCGCACCGCCACCGACGTGCGCAAGCAGGAGGGCATCAGCTTCCTGCTGATCGACATGAACACGCCGGGCATCGAGGTTCGCCCCATCGTCACGCTCGAGGGCGAACATGAGGTGAACGAAGTGTTCTTCACCGACGTCCGTGTGCCGGTGGCGAACCTGGTTGGCGAAGAAAACCGGGGCTGGACCTACGCGAAATATCTGCTCACGTACGAGCGCACGAATATCGCGGGCGTGGGCTTTTCGGTGGCGGCGCTCGCGCGCCTGAAGCGCGCCGCGCAGAAAATCACGCGCAACGGCAAGCCGCTCGCAGAAGATCCGCAATTTGCGGCGCGCCTCGCAAAGGTCGAGATCGATCTGGAGAACATGAAGACGACGAACCTGCGCGTGATCGCTGCGGTAGCGGGCGGCGGCGTGCCCGGTGCGGAAAGCTCGATGCTCAAGATTCGCGGCACCGAGATCCGCCAGGAGATCTCCTCGCTGCTGCGCCGCGCGATGGGGCCGTATGCGGCGCCGTTCGTCGAGGAAGCGCTCGAAGAGGGGTATGCGGGCGAGGCAATCGGGCCCATTGAGGCCGCCAGCGCCGCCGCGCAATACTTCAATAACCGCAAGCTGTCGATTTTCGGCGGCTCCAACGAAATTCAGAAGAACATCATCTCCAAGATGATTCTCGGGCTTTGAGATCTTTGAGAGGCACGCCATGGACTTCCAGCACACTGAAGACCGCCGCATGCTTGCGGATACGCTCAATCGTTTCATCTCAGAGCAATACGGTTTCAATACGCGCGATACAATCGCGCGCTCCGAGGAAGGCTTTAGCGCAGACATGTGGCAGCGCTTCGCCGAACTCGGCGTGATCGGCGCGCTGTTCGACGAGGCCGATGGCGGCTTTGGCGGCGCGGGCTTCGATGTCGCCGTGGTGTTCGAAGCGCTCGGGCGCGGACTCGTGGTCGAGCCGTTCCTCGATACGCTAATCGTTGGCCGCGCGCTCGCCCGTGCGGGCAGCGAGGCGCAGCGCGCGCGCATTGCCTCGTTCATCGACGGCTCGCAAATCGCCGCGCTCGCGCACGACGAGCCGGGTTCGCACTACGAGGACGCACGCGTGGCGACGCGCGCGGAGAAAAGCGGCGATGGCTGGGTGCTGCAAGGCGCGAAGGGCGTCGTGCAGCATGCCGAACATGCCGACGTGCTGCTCGTTTCGGCGCGTACCTCCGGCGATGAATTCGCCGAAGCAGGCATCTCCCTCTTCCTCGTGCCGCGCGATGCAGCTGGCGTGAGCCTGCGTGGCTACCGCAAGATCGATGGCGGCCGCGCAGCGGAAGTGGCGCTCGACAACGTGAAGGTGCATGCCGATGCGCTCGTCGGCGCGCCAGGCAGTGGCTTCGCGACGCTCGAATATGCACGCGGATACGGCATCGTCGCGCTCGCATCGGAGGCCGTGGGCGCGATGGATATCGCACGCGACTTCACGCTCGAATACCTGCGCACGCGCAAGCAGTTCGGCATCCTCATCGGCAGCTTCCAGGCGCTGCAGCATCGCATGGCGGACGTGCTGCTCGAAATCGAGCAGGCCCGCTCGGCGGTCATCAACGCGGCAGCGGCGATCGATGCGCCGCGCGCGCCGCGCGAACGTGCGCTTTCGGCCGCCAAGTACACGATCGGGCGCATCGGCGCGCGCGTGGCCGAAGAAGCGATCCAGCTGCACGGCGGCATTGGCATGACGTGGGAATTGCCGCTCGCGCACTATGCAAAGCGGCTCGTGATGATCGATCATCAGCTTGGCGACGAGGATCATCATCTCGCGCGCTACATCGCATTGGGGCGTGAGGCGGCGTGAGGCACGAGGGGGCGACTGCGTTGCCCCGACAACGAACCAGGAGTACCTCTTGATGCAGACGGACAAAAGCAGCTTGCCGCTATCGGGCGTGCGCGTGCTCGATCTTTCGCGTGTGCTGGCCGGACCGTGGAGCGCGATGGTGCTTGGCGACCTCGGCGCGGAAGTCATCAAGATCGAGCATCCCGAGCGCGGCGACGACACGCGCGACTGGGGCGTGCGCGTCGGCAAAACCGAGACTGCCTATTTCAACAGCGTGAATCGCAACAAGCGTTCGATCACGCTCGATCTGCAAACGCCCGAAGGCCAGCAGATCGTGCGCGAGCTGGCGAAAACCAGCGACATCGTCGTTCAGAACTTCAAGTTCGGCGGTGCGGAAAAGCTCGGGCTCGGCTATGAACAGCTGAGCGCGGAGAATGCGCGTCTCATCTATTGCTCGATTTCGGGCTATGACCGCACGGGACCCGAAGCGAAACGCCCCGGCTACGACCTCGTCGTGCAGGGTGAAACGGGCCTTATGGCGATGAACGGCGAAGCGCACCAGCCGCCGCTCAAATTCGGTGTAGCGGCCGTGGATCTTTTCACGGGCATGTATTCCGCACAGGCGATGCTCGCCGCGCTCTACGAGCGCGAGCGCACGGGCCGCGGGCGCCACATCGAGATGGCGCTGTTCGACTGCGGCCTCATGATTACCGCTTACTACGGCCTCGAAGCGCTGCTGATCGGCGAGGACCCGCCGCGTTACGGCAATGCGCACCCGTCGATCGTGCCGTATGGCGTGTTCGATGCGGCCGACGGCCCGCTCGTCATCACCGTGGGCAACAACGCGCAGTTCGAGCGCTTTTGCCGCGAGGTGATCGAGCGCGCCGACCTCGCCGACGACGCCCGCTACAAGACCAACATCCTGCGCGGGCAGAACCGCGAAACGCTCGTGCCCGAACTCACGCGCGAACTGGGCAGCCGCCCGCGCAAACTGCTGCTCGAACGGCTTGCGCGCGCGGGCATTCCGTGCGGCGAAGTGGCGGGCTTGCGCGAGGCGCTGCTTTCGCCGCGCGCAACGCGCGGCGGGCTCGTCACGCAGCAGCCGCATCCACATACCGAAAGCGGCACGACGCCGGTGCTCGCGCCGCCGTGGCGCTTCGACGGCGAACGCCTGCCCGTGCGGCACGCGCCTCCGCAACTGGGCGAAGGCACGCAGGAGGTCCTGCAGTCGATGCTCGGTTATTCGGCGGAACAGCTGGCCGGGTTGAAGGAGAAAGGCGTTATCTGAATCTGGTCCAGGTCGTACCCGGACGCGCTGGCGCGATCGGCCAAGACGCCGCCAATCCGCCGCCCCCCCGCCACCCCGCCGCGTCGCCGCCGCGCGACGCGGCGGGG
>NZ_JAMBPS010000045.1:0-63711 GCF_024206515.1 Paraburkholderia sp. CNPSo 3281
GTTCGAGTGGCCGGGCCAGTCGCTCGAGAACCTCTCGCACATCGAATGGCAGACCGAACAAGGCGGCCTGCGCACGGCGCTCGATGCACAGGGCCGGTTCGGACTGATCCGGCTGCTGGAGCGGGCGAAGGTCTCCCGGCAGGATAACGCGCGCTGGCTGCTCACGTGGACGCCGGAGGCAAGCCAGGGCATTGCGCTCAGGGCCCAGCTGCGCAGCGAGGCCGGCGCCGGACCGCTTGACGTCCTGCAGCTGTGGCACTTTGCATTGCCCGCGCGCATCTTTCTGACCGGTAGCGCAAAGGCTGGGCCGAAGGCGACTGTCAGCGGTCCTCCGCCGCTGCCACCCGCAGCCATCGCGGCCGCGAACCACGCTGCAACGCCCCTGCCGCAAGGCGTTGTGCCGGAGGCGCAATGATGCTGGGCGAACTGTTCAGGAGCCTCTTTCCGGCGCGCGAGGACGCGGGCGAACTGGCGCGCGCGCGGCTTGACGTGTGGGCGCCGTGGGTGCAGCCGTTCCCAGGCGAAGCGGGCGTCGGCCGCGATCCCGGCTACGAGGATGCGTTCTTTGCGCTCCGGGATGAGGCGGGCAAGCTCTCGGGCATCGACGAGAGCCTGATTGCCAGGTGGTGCGAGCAGCTACTGAAGGAGACCGGCAAGGACCTGCGTCTCGCGGGTTACTACGCGTTCGCGCGGTTGCGGCAGCATGGCACCGCGGGCTTTGCCGACGGACTGGAACTGGCCGCCGCGCTTGTCGACCGGTTCGGCGTTGCCGTGCTGCCCGCGCGCGCCGAAGCGAAGAAGGGCGCCCTTGAAATGCTTGCCACCGCGCGCGTGCTGGAGCTGCTCGAAGCCCGTGGCGAGTTTGCGCCGGCGGACCTCGAGCGCGCGCTTGCGGCGCTCGACATCTTGGTAACGCTAACGCTCACATGGCCCGAAGTTGCCCGCCCGAATCTGCAGCCCCTGGTGTCGCGTTTTGAGCGCAGGGACAGCGAGGCTCGAAGTGTTGAGGCCGAATCGACTGGATCATCGCCGCCGGCCATGGCAGGCGCCCCGTCTGGCCCGATTGCCTCGACGCGGGACCTGCTCGAGCAGGCCCGCACGATGGCCGGGTGGCTGCGCGATCAGGAGAACGGCTACCTGCCCTCGGTGCGGCTCGTGCGCAGCATCCGCTGGGACACGCTCCACGATGTGCCGCCGGCCGATGCAGCATCGCATACGCGGCTCACGGCGCCGCGCGCAGAGCTGCGTCAGCAGATGAAGCGGCTCATGTTGCAGAAGCAGTGGCACGAACTGCTCGAGCGGGTCGAGGGCGCGTTTATGGAAGGCGTCAATCATCTCTGGTTCGATCTGCAGTACTTCCAGCACGTCGCCCTCGATCACGTGGGAGCACCGTACGGTGCATGGCGCGAACTGCTCCGCGCGGACTTTGCGCTCTTTCTCGAACGGCTGCCCGGGCTCGAGCGGCTGTCGTTCAGCGACGGCACGCCGTTCGCCGACGATACGACGCTCGAGTGGATTGCGCGGCATGCCGTGGTCCGCGATCTCGAAGCGGGTGAGGGTGTCGCGCCGCTGCCGGTCTCGGCCGATCGCGAGGAGGATGCCGCCGGCGACTGGCCGGAAATCGAGGCGCAGGCGCGGGATCTCGCAGGACGCGATGGAATCGAAGCTGCGTTCGCGTGGCTGGAATCCCTGCCGGGCCTGAAGACTGATCGCCACCGCTACCTGCAGCGGCTCGTGATGGCGCGCCTTGCCGATCACGCGGGACGCGCGGACACGGCACTTGCCCTGCTGGTCGAGCTGGACACGTCCGCCACATCGCTGCTGCTCGTGCGCTGGGATCCCGCACTCGTCTTCGAGGTCAAGCATCAACTGCTGCGGGCGCTGAAGGCGGCGAGCAACCGCAAGGATGCCGACAAGCCAGCGCTCGCGCGTCGCATTGGCGAACTGCAGGGCGAGATGACGGTACTCGACCCGGCACGCGCACTGGCGCTGGCCCAATAAGGCGCGCGGGATCCGTGCGGCGGCCATCGGGAAGCGTGGCCTGATGCATGCCAGCCCGACACTGACCGGCACCAGAATCCTGTAGATGAGGGAAGGGCAGGATTTCGGTCTGATTTGTACTGCGAATTAAAAACAGGAAGTATTGCGATGGACAATCCGATTCTGCGCTACTACGAAGCCCAGATGCGCTATCTGCACGAATCCGGCAAGGAGTTCGCGAAGGCGCATCCCGACCGGGCGCGCCTGCTCAACCTCGATCGCGTGGGCGATCGCGATCCGTACGTCGAGCGTCTGCACGAGGGCTTTGCCTTTCTGACCGGCCGCCTGCAGCAGAAGCTAGACGACGAACTGCCAGAACTCACCGAAGGGCTCGTGAGCCTGCTGTGGCCACATTATCTGCGGATGATGCCGTCGCTGTCGGTCGTCGAGCTGATTCCGCTGCGGGAGAAACTCCAGAGGACTGAAGTGGTGCCGGCGGGTGTGCCGGTGCGTTCCGCGCCCATCAGTGTGCCGCTCGCCGCGGGCGCCGAGGCTACGACGCCGCGCACCGTGCAGTGCCTTTACCGGACCACCCAGTCCGTGACGCTGCAGCCGCTCACCATCACGCATGCCGGACCGTCGGTGCGCAATGACGGCCGCTCGGTCATCCGGCTGGGGTTCGAAGTCCACGGTTCAGCGCGGCGTGAGGAAACCGATCTTTCGCGCGTGCGCCTGCACCTGAACGCCGATCTGCCAGTGGCGTTTTCGATGCATCTTGCGCTCACGCGCCAGCTCGATTCGATCTTGTGGCGTATTCCGGAAGTGCGCGACGGCGAAGCGCTGCCGCTGTCCGGCGTCACGATCGAGCCAGCGGGCTTTTCCCCGGAAGAGCGGCTGTGGCCCAAGGCCGACGCGGCGTTCTCGGGCTACCAGCTCCTGCTCGAATATTTTTCTTTCAGGGAAAAGTTCCTTTTCGTCGACCTGTGTGGACTCGACGTGGCCAGGTTGCCCGCGGGAACAACCCGCTTCGAGCTGGAATTCATCCTCAAGGAATCCTACCCGTCGGACCAGCGTTTCAGCCGTGACAACATGCGACTGTTCTGCTCGCCAGTCATCAATCTCTTCGAACTCGACGCCGAGCCCATCGAGATCAATCACCACGAGACGGAATACCGTGTCGTGCCGGTGGGCCATCAGGGTGAACACGTCGAAACGTATGCGGTCAATGCGATCGAGGCCTTCGACCATGTGACGGCAGAGCGCTACGAATACGTCCCGTTTGCCACGTTCCGCCATCGCGGGGGCATGTTGCGTCACGAGGCGCCGGAGCGGTATTTCCACGCGCGGGTGCGCCCGGGCATGTCGGGACTACATGAGACGTGGGTCGTCCTGGGTGGACACGCCTGGGAGACGATGGAGACGTTGCCGGAGGAAAGCCTCTCGCTGCGCGTGACCGGCACCAACGGGATGCTGCCGCGCAAGGGGCTGCGCGAGGCGAGTCTCAGCGAACTCGCCGCGAGCACGCCGAACGTCGCCGGCGTGCGCAACCTGGTCGCGCCCACGCTGCCGCTCTATCCCCCGACGGATGACCGGTTCCAGTGGCGTGTTTTATCTCATCTTGCGCCCAACTTCCTGTCGCTGATGGACGCGGAGGTGCTGCGCGGCGCGCTCGGCCTCTACGACTGGACCGATGACGAACTGAACCGGCGACGCCTTAACGGCATTCTCTGGGTTTCGGAGGAGTTGCTCGAGGAGGTGTCGGGCGGCTCGGTCGAGCGCGGCGTGCTGATCGAAGTCACGCTCGATTCCCATGCATTCGCGGGCGAGGGCGACGTGATGCTGTTCGGCGAACTGCTGCACCGGTTCTTCGCACTGTACGCGGAAATCAACCTGTTCACGAAGCTCTCGATCGTGAGCCTGCCATCGCAGACCCGCACGGTGTGGCCGCGCAGCAAGGCAGAACGTTCCCCGCTATGAGGCCAGAGGATTTTCCCAATCTTGAGCCCCTGGTTGCGTCGTTGCTGGCCCGCGCGCCCCGGATGAACTTCATGCAGTTGTGCCGCCTGCTCGAGGTGAGCGCGCCGGATCGACCGGGCGTGGGCACGCGCGATACGCCCGAGCATGAACGCGTGCGCTTCGGGTCATGGCCGCGCGTCGGATTTCCTGCGGGCGAAGTCGCCGCCGTCGACTTCGGCGACGCGGCAGATGAAACCGCGCGGTCGGTGCGGCCCACCGTGCGCACGACCTTCATGGGTCTGTATGGCGTCGATGCGGCGGTACCGCCGCACATGATCGACGACATTGTCCTGCGCGAGGAGGGGCATGAGGTGGTCGAGTCGTTTCTCGACCGGTTCGATCACCGCTTCGTCACGATGCTGTACCGCGCATGGAAGAAGTATCGCTATCCGGAGAGCTTCCGGCCGGGCGGGTCCGATGCCCATTCACGCAACCTGCTGAGCCTGGTCGGATTTGGCTGGGGCGACAAACCCGGGCGCGCGGGGCTGCCTGATTGCCGCATGCTGGCGCTGCTGGGACTGCTATGCCTCAAGACCCGCACGCCAGAAGGCCTCGCGGGAGTGATTGCGCTGGCCGTGCCGGGCGTGGAAGTGCGCGCCGACGAGTTTTTCCCGGCGCTCACCCGTCCCGGCCAGCCGAGGCCATTGACCTCACGTCCTCCGGCACAGGAATCGGAGAACGGCGCTCACGGGGGGCTGGGCGGGGGCTACGTGCTCGGTCGTCGCCTTGCCTATCGCAGTCGTGCTGTTCGGGTGACGCTGCGTCCCGCCAACGCACAACAGGCACACGACCTCTTGCCGGAGGCGTGGCTGAACCGTGAACTGCTGGCATTCGTGCGCCTTTACGTGGGCGTGAAAGCCGACGTTCATCTGCGCATGCAGGTGTCCTCGCGGATCGCGCCTTTGCCGGTCATCGGCACGATTGGCACGATCAGGACGGCATCGGCCCCGCCAGCACCGCGTCTTGGCTGGACCACGGTGCTCCCTGCCGTGGAAGAGCGCACGATTACCATTGCGCTTGGTGTGACCGAAGCGTTCCCCGCACCTGCGCCCAATCCTTACCTGACTCCGAAACGCACATAACCGGGGAAACCATGATGTTTATCCGCCTGACCATTGCCACTGTGGCATCTACCTTTCTGCTGTCGGCCTGCGGCGCCTGGCAGGCCGTGTCAGACACGTCGTCGAGTGCCTGGCACGCCGTGTTCTACAAACAGGTGAAGGTACTCAGCGTCGATCTGTCCGCGCGCGAGGCCCTGAATCCGGACGATGCCGGCCGGCCGACTTCGGTCGCGGTACGCATCTACCAGATCAGGGACCGCAAGCTGTTCGATGGCGCATCGTACGACGATCTCCTGAAAAGCGACCGCACGGTACTCGCGCAGGACCTGCAGGACAGCATGGCCGCTGCGTTGAACCCGGGGGCGTCGGCGAGTCTCTCGCAGCCGATGAAAGCCGACACGAAGTACGTGGCCATCGTCGCGTACTTCCGGAACCCGGGTAACGGCAACGGCTGGAAATACGTGATCGAGAAAACGAAGCTCGACGCCGATAGGCCGCTGAAGCTCGAACTCGTCGACCAGCTTCTGCTCGCCACAGACGACTCGTCCCGGAAAGCCTCACAGTGAGATTAGCGATAGCCGGGTGTCGTCCGATATTCCTGAGATGAAGAAGTCATTGCCCGAGCTGTTCGTCGAACTCGAGGCGCTGGACCGCGACGTACCTTCACAGAAGGCAACGCAGTAACGCAGCAGGTTACTCCTCCCCGACAGCCGAAAGCGGCGCGGCCACATGTTCGAGCGACTTGCGCTCCGCGTCCACGCCCCAGATCGCGGCGACGAGTGCAGCCGCGAGCATGAGCGCCGATCCGACCACGTAGCCCGTGAACACCTCGCTGCGCTGGTGCGTATCGATCAGTCGTCCGAAGAACGCCGGGCCGATGATGCCGCCCAGTGCAGTGCCGAACGCATAGAACACGGCGATGGCGAGCGCCCGAATTTCCAGCGGGAACGACTCGCTCACAGTCAGATAGGCAGAACTCGCGGCTGCCGAGGCGAAAAAGAAAATCACCATCCACGCGACGGTTTGCATTGTCGCCGTGAGCATGCCCTGTTCGAACAGCCAGCCGCTCACCGTGAGCAGCACGCCCGAGAGTGCATAGGTCGCGGCGATCATCGTGCGCCGGCCAATCACGTCGAAGAGCCGCCCCAGCATGATCGGCCCGAGGAAGTTGCCGAGCGCGAACGGCAGCAGATAGAGGCCCACGTCGCCGCCCGGCACGTGATAGAACTCAGTGAGCACGAGCGCGTAGGTAAAGAAAATCGCGTTGTAGAAGAAGGCCTGTGCCGTCATGAGCGAAAGACCCACCAGCGCGCGACGGCGGTGGCGCACGAATATGGCATGAAACACCGCGCTCAGCGGCGTATGGCTGCGCGCATGCAGACGCAGCGGGTCATCAGGCGGGCCTTCCAGGGTATGGCCCGCATCGCGAAAGCGCGTTTCGATGCCCTCGACGATGCGCTTCGCCTCGTCGTGCTCGCCGTGCGTGAGGAGCCACCGCGGGCTTTCCGGAATCCAGCGGCGCATGGGCAAGATGATGAGCGCGAGTACCGCGCCGATGAAAAAGCACACGCGCCAGCCCCAGTCGGCGGGCAGCAGGTGCGGGTCGAGCAGCACGAGCGAGCCCGCCGCGCCGATGGCCGCGCCCACCCAGAACGTGCCGTTGATGCTGAGGTCGGTCCAGCCGCGCACGCGCGCGGGCGTGAACTCCTGGATCGTCGAATTGATGGCCGCGTACTCGCCGCCGATGCCCGCGCCCGTGATCGCGCGAAACGCCACGAAGCTCGCGAAGCTCCACGAGAACGCCGTCGCGGCGGTGGCCAGCAGATACACGGCGAGCGTGATGAAAAAGAGCTTGCGGCGGCCCAGCCGGTCCGTGAGCCAGCCGAAGCCGAGCGCGCCGCACACCGCGCCCGCGATATACGCGCTGCCGGCCAGGCCCACCTGCGCATTGTCGAGATGCAGCACCGGGCTCGTTTTTAACGCACTCGCTACCGCACCGGCCAGCGTGACTTCGAGACCGTCGAGCAGCCAGGTGACGCCCAGCGCTACGACGATGAGCACGTGAAAGCGCCCCCACGGCAAGCGATCGAGGCGCGCGGGCAGCGTGGTTTCGATGATGGGAGGCTTGTCAGTCGTCCCGGTCGTGTTGGGAGGATTCATCGGGTAGGGCGGCTAAGGCACGCGATGCGTTGTAGCATGCGCCGTTCCCGAAATGCAGGCGACGTGTCACCTGCTCATACAAAAGCGGGTGACGTATGCACAGGTGAGCCGTGATAAAACCAGCTACATGGTCCGTTTAATGACTTTCGACTCGACGGTTAAATAAAACACGCGCATTCAGAAACCGCGTCGAACCGTAACCGTTGCGCCCGTGCTATGCGAATGAAGAATGGCGACGCGCGCGGTGGCGGAAAACACCCACTCGTCGACGGTCAGCGAGAGCCTGCGCTGAGGCTGCGCGCCGATGTTCAGCGTGCTGTCCGGCACCTCAAGAATCGAGATTTGCGGCGCTGTAGAAGGGCCCATCTGCAGATAATCGGAAGTTGGCCGTGCAGCCTGCTGCTCACCGTAACGGCTCCCAGGCGCAGATTTCACGAAGTCGTAATGGTATTTGTCCTGTGTCGGCGGCGCGCTATAAAAACTTTCGACTTGCGCATAAAAAGGCTTTGGCTGATTCGCCTGATATTCCATTTCGTACCGGTGGAGGTACGCCTGGGGTTCCGGTGGCAGCGCTGGAACCACTTCCATCGGCATGGACGGGATATTGGCGACCGTCATGGTTTCGGGAATGTTCACACCGGTGCTCTGAGCGAATGCATAACCGCTCAGCATAAAAAAGGCTGCACCGACAATCTTTTCGTTCAGGCACGTCATGAGCATGCCTCCAATGACGAACTCGAAACATCAAACTGTCGAACGTTCCTGCCGAACAGACTGCCTTTGCATCACTGCACCAATGCATTCTAGTACCTGATTTGCTTCCTGCCAGCCGAATGTGCGCGCACGTCATGCAGATGGATGCGAAGTCCACCAGAGCGCGGACGGCGTGCAACGTCGTTGCCTAACATCGCGGACGTTATGACCGATTCGGGCTGCGCGAGTCGCACTCGCAGCGGAAGATATTGCGCAAGGTCGTGCGCATGCTCGATGGGCTCGCGCCAGAGGCGAGCCCATCGACACCAGCCCATTGGGGAAAATCCGGGTGCGGCCTAGATCGTGCCAAAGAGGGCGCGCGGGCGGTCCTGCAGCGTGCGCGCGAGGACCTTCAGCGCTCGCGCCAGTTGCTCCCGCGAGGTTGCGCACGCGAGGTTGATGCGCACGCCGTGCTCGAGCGTCGAGCGGTCCACTGCGAATGCCGAGGCCGGCATGGTGTTCACGCCGCGTGCGAGCGCGTTGGCGGCGAAGTCGTCGGAACGCCACGGCGCCGGCACGCGCAGCCAGACGAACATGCACGCCGGGTCGCTGTTGAGCAGATCGCGCGGCAGGATCTCGAGCGCGAGTTCCTGCCGTGCCTGCAGTTCCGCACGCTGCGCTTCGAGGATGAGGCGCGCGGTGCCGTCCTCGATCCAGCGCGTGGTGATGAGCGTGGTGAGCGGCGCGGGCATCCAGGCCGTCGTGCGCACGGCTTCGGCAGCGAGCGGCGCACCGTGCGGCGGCGTGAGCAGATAGCCGATGCGCAGTCCCGGGGCGAGCACCTTCGAGGTGGAGGCCACGTGGAAGGTCAACTCGGGGCACAGACTCGCGATGGTGGGCAAGCGCTTGCGCAGCAACGGCCCGTACACGTCGTCCTCGATGATGGCGACGTGATGACGCCGCGCGATCTCCACGAGCGCGAGGCGCCGCTCCAGGCTCATCGTGACCACGCCGGGATTCTGCAGGTTCGGCACGGTGAAGATCGCCTTCACTGGCATGCGGCGGCACGCGTCTTCGAGCTGGTCGGGCAGGAGTCCTTCGGCGTCGCTCGGGATCCCGACCAGCTCGAACTGGAACACAGGCGCGAGCGCCTTGAGGCCGTAGTAGGTCAGCTTGTCGGAGAGGATCACCCCTTCGTGTCCCATCAGGCTGCTCAGGACCGCATAGAGGCCGTGCTGCGCGCCGCTCGTCACGACGAGATTCTCGGGCGAGGGCGTGAAGCCGGGCGCGGCGATCCACTGCGCGCCCGCCGCGCGCGCCCATTCGGCGCCCTGCGGCGGCTGGTATTCCTGGGTTTCCGCAAAGCGCGGGTCGCGCGAGATCGATGCCATCGTGCGGGCGAGCTGCGCGAGAAATTCTCCGGTCGCCGGCCGGTTGACGGTGAGGTCCACCACGCCGCTCGCATCAGCGCCGCTCGCCTGGCTGCCGCGCTGCGCCGCGGCGCTGACAGCAGGCATGGCCCCGCCGGTGACGATCGAGCCGCGCCGCTTGCTCGCCACGATCAGCCCGCGCGCCTGCAACTCCTTGTACGCGCGCGAGACGGTGGAGACGTTGATGCCCAGTTCCACGGCCAGATCGCGCTGCGGCGGCAGGCGGCTGCCGGGTGGGTATTGGCCGCTGCGCACCTGCTCCTCGAGATTGCGGGAGACCTCCAGATACGTGGCTTGACGACCTTTTGTCTGGATATCGTCGTCCGATTTTGTCTGGTAATCGTCGGCTTTCATGCAAGTAGTAACTCCATACAAAACTCGATCGTCTGCCACGTTGCCTTGCTGCTGTCTGATGCGCTGCAGCGCCATCATCGCATCTTCAACCCAATAATACGATATCTGGCGGGAGTTTAATTGCCTTTGCCCCGGGCCGAAAGATCACTCACCAGGGAATTTCCTGGTCTCCACACAAAGCCTTTTTAATTGCACACAAAAAATTATTGTGTGAGTATGAATCCAAGGTTTTGTTCGGTCAGCAGTTCGGCGCAACACGCACTGTATTACAGGAGGACAGGCTCGTGGCAACCCGGCAACCCACACCCGCTTCAGGCGGAACATCCACACCCCTTGGCCATTCGCTGCGCAAGCGGCACGTCACGATGATTTCGCTCGGCGGGATCATCGGCGCGGGGCTCTTCGTCGGCAGCAGCGCCACCATCAGCGCGATGGGGCCGGCTGCGTGCCTGAGCTATCTACTGGCGGGCATCGTCGTGCTGTTCGTCATGCGCATGCTCGGCGAGATGGCGCTCGCGCATCCGGGCGTCGGGTCGTTCACGGAGTTCACGCGCATTGGTCTTGGCGACTGGGCCGGATTCACGAACGGCTGGCTCTACTGGTACTTCTGGGTGATCGTGGTTGCCGTGGAGGCAGTGGCGGGCGCGGGCATCCTTCAGCGCTGGATTCCCGCACCCGTCTGGGTGATCGGGCTCGTGCTCCTTTCGCTCATGACGGTCGTCAACCTGCTCTCGGTGAAATCGTATGGAGAATTCGAGTACTGGTTTGCGTCGATCAAGGTGGCGGCGATCATCGTGTTCATCGTAGTGGGCGCGAGCTACCTGTTCGGGTTCAGCTCGTGGCACCAGACCGTGAACAACCTGAGCGGCGATCACGGGTTCATGCCGTTCGGCGCGATGTCGATCTTCGCGGGCGTGCCCACGGTGATCTTCGCGGTGGGCGGCGCGGAGATCGCGACCATTGCCGCGGCCGAATCCGACGATCCGGGCCGCAACGTGGCGTCGATGACACGCTCGGTCATCCTGCGCGTCATCACGTTCTATGTCGGCTCGCTCTTCGTGATCGCGTGCATCGTGCCGTGGGCGAGCATCAAGGTGGGTTACTCGCCGTTTGTGGCCGCGCTCGAAACCATGCATATTCCGGGCGCCGCGGACATCATGAATGCAATCGTCCTGGTGGCCGTGCTGTCGGCGCTGAACTCCGGGCTCTATGTGTCGTCGCGCATCGTGTTCCGGCTCGCCGAGCGCCGCGACGCCCCGCGCGCGCTGCTCACGCTCTCGAAGAGCCGCGTGCCGCGCCTGGCCGTGCTCGCGAGCAGTATCGTCGGCTACGTGGCCATCGTCGCGGCGATCGTTTCGCCACAGGGCGTCTTCCTTTATCTTGTCAGTGCATCGGGCGCGGTCATGCTGTTCGTGTATCTCTCCATCGCGGTTTCGCAGATCGTGATTCGCCGGCGCCTGGAGGCAACGCAGCCCGAACGGCTCACGTTCAGGATGTGGCTCTTTCCCTGGCTTTCGTGGGCCGTGGTGGCGGCCATTGCCGGCGTGCTCTGCGCGATGGGCTTCGACCGCGCGCTCTCGGGCCAGCTCATGGCGAGCCTCGCGAGCCTGGCGGTGGTGTCGGCGGCTTACGTGCTTACACGCAAAAGGACTCACGCGCAGGATTTCCGTGAGCCCGCAACCAACTGGAAGAAGTAATGGCGCAAGTGGCTGTCATCGGCGCGGGTTTCGTGGGGTTGTCGTGCGCGTACTGGCTCATGCGCGACGGGCACAGCGTGACGCTGTACGACGCGCAGGGGCCGGGCGAGGGCGCTTCATACGGCAACGCGGGCACCTTCGCGAACTATGCGTGCATTCCCGTGAACAACCCGGACGTGTTCCGCAACATCCCGCGCTTTCTGTTCTCGTCAACGAGCCCGCTGCGCATCCGTTGGGGCGACGTGCCGGCGCTCGCGCCATGGCTCACGCGTTTCCTGCTGAGCGCCACGCCGCACCGCTATGAGGGCAGCGTGAACGCCCTCGCGCAACTGCTCTCGCGCGCATTCGAGGGCTACCGCGAGATGCTGACCGTCGATGCGCTCGCGGCCTTCGTGCGCGAACGCGAATGCCTTTACCTGTATTCGAGCGCGGTGTCGTTCGAGGCCGCGCAGCCAGCGCTCAAACTGCGGCGCTCACTCGGCGTAGCGTTCGAAACGCTCGCGCGCAGCGAGATCGCACAACTGGAGCCCGGCCTCGCGCCGCTCTTCTCTCAAGGCACGCTTTTCAAGGGCAGCTGGTTTCTGAGCGATCCGCGTGGTTTTCTGCAGGCCTTGCATGCGATGTTGACGCAGCGCGGTCTTGTGCACCGGCGCGTGGCCGTCGAGACGCTGAAGCCTGCGGCAAGCTCGGTGAAGCTGATCGACTCGGCGGGCGACGTGCATGACGCGGAACACGTGATTGTGTGCGCGGGCGCGTTTTCGGGGCGTCTCGCGCGCCAATGCGGCGACGCGGTGCCGCTAGGCGTGGAGCGCGGCTATCACGTACGCTTTCCTGGCACCGCTAACCGGATTTCGCGCCCGTGCGGCTGGGCCGAGCGCGGCTTCTACATGACGCCGATGGACGGCGGCATTCGCGCGGCGGGCACCGTCGAGCTGGCGGCCATCGGAGCAGGCAAGAACGCGGACCTGCTGCGCCTGTTGACGCGCTCCGCGCAGGAGGCGCTGCCCGGACTACCGGAGCCGGACAGCGACTGGCTTGGCTTCAGGCCGAGCCTGCCCGACGCGCTGCCCGTGGTGGGTGCGTCGAGCCGCTCGCCGCGCGTGATCTACGCGTTCGGGCACCAGCATCTGGGCGTGACGCTCGGCGGCGTGACGGGCAGCGTGGTTGCCGACCTCGTTGCAAAGCGTGCGCCTCCCCTCGATCTCGCGCCTTATACTCCGCGCCGTTTTTAGCCTCTGTTTCGAGCCACTTTCCAGCCAACAGCCACGTAACACCTAACGCAACTGTCTCCCAGCGAGGATGAGCATCATGAACCGTCGCACTCTCGTACTAACGATGGCCCTCGGGCTGATGGGCTTGCACGGCCCCGCGCAGGCGGCCGACCCCGAGGTTGTGAAGATCGGCTTCGCGGGGCCGCTCACCGGCCCGGTGGCGCGCGTCGGCAAGGACTTGCAGTACGGCGCGCAGCTCGCGATCGACGAGGAGAACGCGAAACATCCCGTGATTGGGGGCAAGCCGGTGAAGTACGTGCTCGACGTGCAGGACGACCAGGCCGATCCGCACGTGGCCGTACAGGTGGCGCAAAAGCTGGTGGACGACGGCGTGGTCGGCGTAATCGGCCACTACAACTCGGGTTGCAGCATTCCCGCTTCGACGGTTTATCACAACGCGAACGTCGCGATGATCACGCCGGGTTCCACGAACCCGGCGCTGACCCAGCAGGGCTACGCGAACGTGTTTCGCACCATGGGCAACGACGGGATAGGCGGCGTGATCGCCGGAAAGTTCGCGGTGGAGCAGTTGAAGGCGAAGCGCATCGGCATCATCGACGACCGCACGGCCTTCGGCCAGGGGCTCGCCGACGCGTTCGAGAAAGGCGCGAAGGGGGCCAACGGCAATATCGTCGATCGCGAGTTCACCAACGACAAGGCCGTCGATTTTCGCGCCATTCTCACGTCGCTCAAGCAGAAGAACGTCGACGTGATTTTCTTTGGCGGCCTCGACGAACAGGGCGCGATGCTCGCCAAGCAGATGCGCACGCTCGGCATGCCGGCGCGCCTCTTCGGCGCGGGCGCGCTGAAGAGCAATGCCTTCTTGCAGATCGCGGGCCCGGCGGGCGAGGGCACGCAGGACCTCGAGCCGGGGCCGGCGCTCGACAAGCTGCCTTCCGCGCAGGCATTCGCGAAGCGCTACAAGGCACGCTTCAATCAGGATGTCGAACTGTATGCGCCGTTCGCCTATGACGCCGCGCTCGCCATGCTCAAGGCGATTCGCGACGCCGATTCGCTCGACCGCGCGAAGATCGTCGCGAGCTTCCCGAAGGTGACGGTGGTGGGTGTGACGGGCAATATCGCGTTCGATCCGCACGGCGACCTCATCAAGCCGCCTTATACGCTCTTCGAGGTGCAGCAGGGCCAGTGGAAGAGCCTCAAGACGCTCGGGGGCAATGGCGTGTGAAGGGCGCGCGGGGCCGGGGCCTTTCACCGCGCGATCAGCAACTCGAACAGCGCGTGGAATGCGACCGGCTTCGTGAGATGCGAGTCGATACCGCTCATGCGCGAGCGCAGCCGGTCGGCGTGCTGGCCCCAACCCGTTAGCGCGATGATCTGCAGGCCGACGTAGCTCGGGCTTTGACGAATCTGCCGCGCGATTTCGTAGCCGTCCATGCCGGGCATGCCGATGTCGAGCACGACCGCATGTGGCACCGACTGCTCCAGTGCGCCGAGCGCGGCGGCGCCGTCGTAGACCACGCGAACTTGCGCGCCTTCGGCCGAGAGCACCATGGCGAGCGAATCGGCGGCGTCGCGGTTGTCGTCGACCACGAGAATGCGCTTGCCCGCGAGCGGCTTCGCGGCGCGCGACACGGTCGCCGGGGTCTCGCGCGCTTCGGCGGGCATTTGCTGCGAGAGCGGCAAGCGCACCGTGAAGGTGCTGCCTTTGCCGGGGCCGGCGCTCGCCGCCTCGACCGTGCCGCCATGCATGCGCACGAGATGGCGCACCATGGTGAGGCCAATGCCAAGACCGCCCTGGTTGCGCTCGGCAGGGCGGCTGACCTGCGTGAACATTTCGAATACCTGACCAATCTGCTCGGCCGACATGCCGATGCCCGTATCACTCAGCGTGACGACGACCCACTCGCTTTCGCGCATAGCGTCGAGCCGGATCTGGCCGCCCGTGTCGGTGTAGCGCGCCGCATTGTTGAGCATGTTCGCGAAGACCTGCGTGAGCCGCACGCGGTCGGCGTCGAGAACGAGCGGCGTGTCGGGCAGCGTGATGCTCAGTTCATGGTGCGCCTGATCGATCGCGGGACGGCTCGTTTCGATAGCATTCTCGATGATTTCCGCGAGCGCCACGGGCGCCTTCACGAGGCCGATCTTGCCGCGCGTGATGCGCGACACTTCCATCAGGTCGTCGATCAGCCGCACCATGTGATGCACCTGGCGATCGAGCATGTCGAGTATCGGCGCGGAGTCCGCGGGAAACGCACTGCGCCGGATGAGGTGCAGCGCATTGGCAATGGGCGCGAGCGGATTGCGCAGTTCGTGCGCGAGCGTCGCGAGGAATTCGTCCTTGCGCCGGTCGGCTTCCTTGAGCGCGTCTTCGGCGTTCACGGCTTCGGTCACGTCGATCGAGACACACACGTGGCCGCGAAACTCGCCGCTCGCGGAAAACCACGGCGCACAGCAGGTTTCGAACCAGTGCCAGCCCGCGTCCTTGATTTTCACGCGCAGCCGGCTCTGGAACGCGCAATGGTCGTGCTGCGCGGTCTGTAAGCGCGAAAGAAAGCCGGGCAGATCACGCGGATGCACGATGGTGTGCCAGCCGGTTTCGAGCAGTTGTCCTGGCGTGAGGCCGATCGCCGTGAGATAGCGCTGGTTCAGATAGACCGTGTTGCCCTGCGTGTCGATTTGCCAGATCAGCGCGGGCGACGCTTCGGCTAGCGCACGAAAGCGCGCCTCGCTCTCGCGCAGGGCTTCCTGGGCGCTGCGGCGGTCGTCCACGTCGATATTCATGCCCACCCACTTGCGCACCGTGCCGTCCGGATTCCAGATCGGCGCGGCGCGCACGTTGGTCCAGCGCCAGCCGCCCGTAGCGACGTGCAAGCGGAATTCCGCGTTCACCACACGCTGCGCCGCAATCGCGTCCTTCCATTGGCTCAACGCGTAGGCGCGGTCGTCGGGATGAACGGCGTTGGCCCAGCCTTCGCCGAGCCATTCTTCGCCGGGCTGGCCGGTGTATTCCGACCAGCCCGGCGAGACCGACTCGGCCTGACCTTGGGCATCGGCTTCCCACACCGCCTGCGCCAAGCCTTCCACCAATGCGCGAAAGCGCTCCTCGCTGTCCACGCATTCGGTTTCCGCGCGCTTGCGTTCCGTAATGTCCAGCGCGAATTCGGCGCACTTCGAGGCCATGCCCGTGCCCGAAAGCCGGGTGGGCGCGAAAAGGCCCCACCAGCGCGTGCCGTCCTTGCGGATCAACTGCCGCTCGTAGGGCTGCGTGCGTCCGGCGGTGGCGAGGTCGGTGACCGCGCGCGTCGTGACGCCGAGAAATTCGAGCGGCACGAGCCTGTCCCAGTGCGCCGCGGCGCGCAAATCCTCGCGGCTATAGCCGCTCATCTGTTCGAATGCGCCGTTGGCGTCGGCCATGGTGCCGTCGAGGTCGAAGAACAGCACGCCCACGGTTTCGATGGAAATGGCGGCCTGCAGGCGTGCTTCGCTCTCGCGCAGCGCGTCTTCGACCTGCTTGCGCTGCCCGGCTTCGTCGTGGAGCTTCGTGTTGATGTTCTGCAGCGTGCGCGTGCGTTCGGCCACCTGCTGCGCGAGATTGCGGCCAGCCTCCTGGGCGTCGCTCAGCGCGCTAGTCAACTGGTGCGCGGCGCTTGCGCAGGAGGCGAGGCTTTGCAGCAGGCGCGCGTCCTCGGCGTCGAAATGTCTTTCCTGGCCGTGCGTCACGGCCCAGACCGTGCCGACCACCGTGCCGTTGACGCGCCACGGCACGTGCAGCGCTTCGCATATGGGCGGATCGATCGCGCCGTACGAGGCAAAGCAGCGTGCGGGCCGGTCGAACAGGAGCATGGTGTTGCGCCCCTGCGTCACACCGCTCGCGCAGTCGTCGCCGGGAAGCGTCCGGTCCACTTCGCCGGACAGTTCGCCGGCCACCGCGCGCCAGCGGAACCGGGCCGTGGCGCCCTCGCGTTCGGTCACGCTCACGCCCGCCGACTCGGCGCGGCAAAGTGCGAGGGCGAGTCGCGCGAGCATCGGCAGTACACCTGAAGGATGGTTCGCCATTTCCTGCGTGAGCGCAGCAAGGGCACGGCTCTCGCCCTGGTAGTCGGGCAGTCGGTTCGGGCGGTTCACCAGAGCCTCGGTGATCAGCGTTTCCTCGACAGTGAGCACAGGTGCGCCGTCGTCTTGCATGCTGCCTCCGCTGTAGTCGTCCGCCGCGCCTCCATTCGCATCCTTGGTGCAAGGTGCGAACGCCGGCGGAGCCCATTGTCTTCATAAGGAAGCATCGCGTATTCCCGTAGACGAAATCCGCGAGGAACCAAGGCGTTTTGTTGCGTCCCCTTTGAGGGGCGCGCGCGCCGGGAGGGCGGCAAAGCGCGGCGGGCACTGCGTTTGCTTGAGAGCAGCACGATCTGGAAGGCGAGGAGGATGCGATCATGCCACGCGCGATATGGAAAGGTGCCGTCACTTTCGGGCTCGTGTATGTGCCGGTCGAAGTGTTCCCGGCTACGCAAAGCGAGCGTACCGGCTTCAATCTGCTCGATCGGCGCACGCTGGACCCGGTCGGCTACCAGCAAATCAACAAACGCACGGGCAAGCCAATCCAGCACGACGACATCGTGCGCGGCTACGAGTATAAAAAAGGCGCCTACGTGGTGATGTCCGAGGAGGAGATCAAGGCCTCGAGCCCTGAATCGACGCAGACGGTCGACTTGCTCGCGTTCGTGGCGGCAGCGCAGGTCTCCTTTCTCTACCTCGACACGCCGTACTGGCTCGCGCCCGACAAGCGCGCGGGCAAGACCTATGCGCTGCTGCGCGACGCACTTGCGGCGAGCGGCAAGATCGGCATTGCGAGCGTCGTGCTGCACAGCCGGCAGCATCTCGCGGCGCTTGTGGCGGCGGGCCCCGCGCTTGCGCTGCAAACGCTGCGGTGGGCCACCGAGGTGCGCGAGTTCGATGCGGTGAAGAGCCTGCCCAAGCGTGCAAAAGCCGCTGGCGTGAGCACGCATGAGTTGCAAATGCGCGCAAGCTCATCGACGACATGAGCACGGACTGGGACCCCGAAACGTATCGCGACACCTACCGCGACGCGATTCTCGAACTGGCCGGACGCAAGGCGCGCGAAGGCAAGGCGCACGAACTCGCTCAGGTCGAGGCGCCCGCGCCTGAGCGGCGTGGCGCGGATATCGTCGACCTTTCCGAACTGCTCAAGCGCAGTCTCGGCAAGCGCGGCGAGAGCGGCGCGAGTGCGGCGCACGGGAAACCGGCGCCGAAGCGCGGACGGCGCGCGGCGTGATGAACGCGACCGCGGCTCAGAGCGCAACAAGGGGCAAACGATGAAGCACAAGCTCGAAGTCTACGAACAGAAACGCCGCTTCGATGAAACGCCGGAGCCGCGCGGCAGGGCCGCTCGCCACAGCGCGCGACCCCGAGACGGTGAAGGGGCGTTCGTGATCCAGCGTCACGACGCGCGGCGGCTGCATTACGACTTTCGCCTCGAACTGGACGGCACGCTCAAATCGTGGGCCATTCCCAAGGGCCCGAGCCTCGACCCGACGGTGAAACGGCTCGCCGTGCATGTGGAGGATCATCCGCTCGAATATGGCTCGTTCGAAGGGCATATTCCCGAAGGCAGCTATGGCGCAGGCACGGTGGCGATCTGGGACCACGGCGTGTGGCGCCCCGAGGGCGGCTTGCGCGGCGCGCGCGAAGGCTATGCGCAAGGCAAACTCAAGTTCACGCTGGAGGGCGAGCGGCTGCACGGCGGCTGGGCGCTCGTGCGCAGCCCCATGCACGACGGCAAACGGGAGAGCTGGCTGCTCATCAAGCAGCGTGACGACGAGGCCGTGCCCGAAGACGAATTCCATGTCATCGAGGACAAACCTGCCGCGTCGAAAGCGTCGAAAGCGTCGAAGGCATCGAAAGCGTCGAAAGCGTCGAAAAAGCGCCCGCGGTCGGGCAACGGGGCCGCGAAGCAGGGGGCAGCGACGGCACTGGAAGGCGCGGTGCGCGCACCGCTGCCGGACACACTCGCCCCTGAACTCGCGACGCCCGCCGATGCCACACCCCACGGCGACACCTGGCTCTACGAATTGAAATTCGACGGCTACCGCGTGCTGGCGCGCATCGACCGGCACGCGCGCGGCAAGGGCGATGTGCGTATCTTCACTCGCGCCGGCAACGACTGGACGGCGAAGTTCCCGCGCCAGGTGGAAGCGCTGCGCGCGCTGAAGGTCGAATCGGCGTGGCTGGACGGCGAGGCCGTGGTGCTCGACTCAGCCGGCGTGCCCAACTTCCAGGCGCTGCAGAACGCGTTCGACGCGGGGCGCGCCGGCGACATCACGTTCTGGCTCTTCGATCTGCCCTGGCTCGACGGCGCGGACTTGCGCGACGTGGCGCTCGAGGCGCGGCGCGACAAGCTCTCGGCGCTGCTTGCCCAGAAGCCTCACGACGCGCTGCGTTTTTCGGAGGCCTTCGAAGGCGAGCCGCAGGCATTGCTCGAAGCCGCCTGCGAGGCGAATCTCGAAGGGCTCGTTGCCAAGCGGCGCGACAGCCCTTACACGTCCACGCGCAGCGCCGCGTGGCTCAAGCTGCGCTGCTCTCGGCGCCAGGAATTCGTGATCGGCGGCTATACGGAACCGAAGGGCAGCCGCGAGGGGTTCGGCGCGCTGCTGATCGGCGTGCATGGCGATGATGGCGCGCTGCAATATGCCGGCAAGGTGGGAACGGGTTTCGACGCAGCGCGGCTCGACGCGATTGCGGGCGAACTGCGTGCGCGCGAGTGCAAAACCTCGCCGTTCGCTGCGGTGCCGGCGGCCGAGCGTCGAGCGGGCGTGCACTGGGTGCGGCCCGAACTCGTGGCGGAGGTGCGCTTCAAGACCTGGACGAGCGCGGGCGTGGTGCGCCAGGCGTCGTTCGTCGGATTGCGCGCGGACAAGCCCGCGAAGGACATCGTGCGCGAAGGGCAGTCGTCGCCGGTGCTCGCGGCAGGCAGCGAGCGTGCAAAGAAGGTCGCAAAGCAAGCCTCAACGAGCGCGCCAAAAACGGCGAGCCGCACGCGCCGCGCCGCGCACGACGAAGCCGAGGTCGCCGGCGTGCGCATCACGCATCCCGAACGCGTGATCGACGCGCAAAGCGGACTGCGCAAGATCGATCTCGTTGAGTACTTCGAAGCGATTTCCACCTGGCTGCTGCCGCACGTCAAGGGGCGGCCCGTGGCCCTCGCGCGCGCGCCCAAGGGCGTGGGCGGCGAGCTTTTCTTCCAGAAGCACGCCAACGCGCTGCAGATTCCCCATGCCACGCAGCACGCCGGCCTCGATCCGGGCCATGCGCCGCTGCTCACGCTCGATTCCATCGAGGCGCTGGTCGGCGCGGCGCAGATGGACACGATCGAACTGCACACCTGGAATGCGCTCGCGGCGAGCATCGAAAAGCCCGACCGCATCGTCTTCGACCTGGACCCCGATCCCTCGCTCGCATGGGCGCGCATGCTCGAGGCCGCGCAGCTCACGCGCGAGCTGCTCGACGCGCTGGGCCTGCGGGCATGGTGCAAGACGAGCGGCGGGCGGGGCCTGCACCTGGTCGTGCCGCTCACGCGCCATGGCGGCTGGGCCGAGGCGAAGGACTTCGCGCGCGCGGTGGCGAGCCACATGGCGGCGACGCTGCCCGAGCGCTTCAGCGCGAAGATGGGGCCGCAAAACCGCAAGGGCCGCATTTTCGTCGACTACCTGCGCAACAACCGCGGCGCGAGCACGGCCGTGGCGTATGCGCCACGGGCGCGGCCCGGTCTCGGCGTCTCGGTGCCGGTGGACTGGGACGAACTGCACACGCTCACCAGTGGCGACCAGTGGAACGTCGCGAACGTGCGCGAGCGGCTCGAAGCGCTGCGTGTCGATCCGTGGCGCGACTACGGAAAGGCGCGCCAGCGCATTACGGCTTCTATGTGGAAACAACTCGACGCGAAGTGAAAGCGGATCGTCGGATGCCAACCAGGCTCGCCAGCTCGTTTCCGCGGCCAGCACGGCGGCGGCCGATGGCGGCGCGGCGGTGGCGGCGATAGTGGATACGATGTCGGCCATTCAGAACGGTCGAGATCACGGGCATGATCGAGGGCAGTGTTCGCTTGCGCAGCGCGAGCGCGAGCGCGGCGCGCGAAATCAAGGTGCTGATCGACGCATCGGTCGGGCAGGTGCGCGAGGGGTCGGCTCTCGGGGCAGGCACACCGGCTGTCGCAGGCGGTGTCGATTTTCCGGACCTGATTGTCCTTTTTTTACCCGCAATTGTCCTGAGACAATTATTTTCCGCCCCGTTTCTGAGCGACCATGAACGCTTACCGAGGAGCGGATCGAGATGGCGTGGGCGACGATTTCGGGCGAGTGGCGTGATGCGGTCGGGGCCGCGCACGGCGCGGAGTCCAAATACAAACGGCTGGTCAAGGCGATTGCACAGGACATCGAGCGCGGCGCGCTCGTTTCCGGCGTGCGCCTCGCGCCGCAGCGCGAGGTGGCAGCGGAACTGGGCGTGAGCGTGCAGACGGTCACCAATGCCTACAAGGAACTCGAAAGACAGGGCCTGATTCGCTGCGAGGTAGGGCGCGGCAGCTTCGTCGCCGCGCGCGTGACCGAGTCGATGTCGAACTATATTCTCGACACGGCCGAGCGCGAGATCGTCGACTTTTCCATTGCTCGCATCGTCCACACGCCGCAGCACGACGCCGCGTGGCGCGACGTGTGCGCCACGCTCGCCACGCTCGACGATCAGCCGTGGATTCGCTCGTTTCGCCCCATAGCGGGCTTCGAGCATCATCGCCAGGCGGGCGCGGCGTGGCTCGCCTCGCTCAACATGCCGGTGAAACCCGAATCGCTCCTCATCACCAATGGCGCGGCGCACGGCATTTTCCTCGCGCTCGCGTCCACGGTCGGCCCTGGCGACACCGTGCTCTGCGAAAGCCTCACGGACCACGGCGTGATCGGCTCGGCAAACGTGCTGGGTTTCACGCTCAAGGGGCTCGAAATCGACGAATACGGCATCCGTCCCGAGCATTTCGAGGAGATGTGCGACAGCGAGCGCGTGAGTGCGCTCGTGTGCACGCCGACTTTCAACAATCCCACCATGGCCGTTTTGCCCGATTCGCGCCGCCGCGCGATTGCGCGTATTGCCCAGCGTTATGGCGTGTACGTAATCGAGGACGATGTGTATGGCGCGCTGCCCGCGAAAGCCAACACGCCTGTCGCGAGCCTGATTCCCGAACTGGCGTTCTATTGCACGAGCATGACCAAATCGGTGCTCACCGGACTGCGCACGGGCTATCTCGCCATGCCGCGCCGGCTTGCGCTGCGCGTGGAAAGCGTGTTGCGCGTGAGCAGCTGGATGGCGACTTCGCCGATTGCGGAAATCGCCACGCGCTGGATCATGGACGGCACCGCGCGCCGCCTCGTGGAACTGCAGCGCGAGCGGCTCGCGGCGCGCCAGGCGATGGTGCGCGCGGCCTTGGGCGACTATGTGCTCGGCGCGCATCCCAACGCGCTTTCCGCCTGGCTGCGCGTGCCCGACTACTGGCAGGCGGACCGCCTCGTGCGCGAGTTGCGCAATCGCAAGATTGCCGTGACCTCGCCGGACCCATTTCTCGTGGGCGGCACGCAACGTCCCAATGCGGTGCGCATCAGCCTTGGCGCGGAAGCTTCGGACGCCGCATGCCGCAACGCGCTCCAGACCATGGCGGGCGTGTTCGAGCAGTATCCGCACGTGCACGATTTCAGCTAGGCGTTTTTCGTATGCCGCGATGGGCGCGGATTGTACCAGGACATTAGAAAGCCCGTTTTGGCTCATTAGACTGGATTGCACAGATTCACTGGAAGGAACGTGCATTTCATGTCGTCGCTTTCGCTTTCGTCACTCTCGCTTGCCGATGTCTACCGCGCGCGCCAGCGCCTCGCGGGCCGCGTAGCGCACACCCCGCTCGTGGCGTCTCCCGCCTTGTCGGCGCGCGTGGGCGTGCCGGTTTACTTCAAGCTCGAAACCGTGCAGCCCACGGGCAGCTTCAAGTTGCGCGGCGCGACCAATTCGGTGGCGCATCTCGCCGAGTCGGGCGTGAAGCGCGTCGTCACCGCGTCCACCGGCAATCATGGCCGTGCGCTCGCGTATGCGGCCCACGCGCTCGGCATGGAGTCGGCCGTGTGCATGTCGTCGCTCGTGCCGCCCAACAAGGTCGAAGCCGTGGCCGCGCTGGGCGCGCGCGTGGTGATCGCGGGCAAGAGCCAGGACGAGGCGCAGATCGAAGCGCAGCGCCTCATGCGCGAAGAAGACTATGCGTTCGTGCCGCCGTTCGACGACCTGCGCGTGATCGCCGGGCAGGCCACCATCGGCCTCGAAATTCTCGAAGCGCTGCCCGACACTGCGACCCTCGTGGTGCCGCTGTCGGGCGGCGGACTCTTCAGCGGCGTGGCCTTCGCGGCGAAGCAGATTCGGCCGGACGTGCGCGCCATCGGCGTTTCGATGGCGCGCGGTGCGGCCATGCACGCGAGCCTCGCGGCGGGTCATCCCGTCGACGTTGAGGAAAGCGAAACATTGGCCGACTCGCTGGGCGGCGGCATTGGTCTCGACAATCGCCACACCTTCGCGCTGACCCGAGCGCTGGCTGACGACGTCATCCTGCTCGGCGAGCCCTCGATCGTGCGCGGCGTGGCCCATGCGTACCGCGAAGAGCGTCTCGTGGTGGAAGGCGCGGGCGCGGTGGGCATGGCGGCGTTGCTCGACGGGCACATCGAGCGCAGCCAAGGCCCGATCGTGATCGTCGTGAGCGGCGCGAACATCGACATGACGGTGCACCGCCGCCTCGTGACGGAGGTTTGAAATGCATTCCGAGTTGTCACCCGAATTGCCACCTGAGTTGCCGCCGGTTACGTTGCTAGGCGCCGGGCAATTGCGCGAACTGGTCCCGCTCGATCTTGCGGCTGTCGATCAGATCGAGTCCGCATTCGTTGCGCTCGCAACCGAAGCCGTTGTCATGCCGCCCGTTCTCAACCTTGCGCTGCCCGAGCGGCATGGCGAGGTCGATGTGAAGACGGCGTATCTGCCGCGCTTCGAGCAGTTCGCCATCAAGATCAGCCCCGGCTTTTTCGATAATCCCTCGCTCGGCCTGCCGAGCCTGAACGGGCTGATGCTGGTGCTGTCGGCGCGCACAGGTCTTACCGAAGCCGTGCTGCTCGACAACGGTTATCTGACTGCCGTGCGCACCGCCGCGGCGGGTGCCGTGGCCGCGCGCTGGCTTGCGCGTCCCGACGCGCGCCATGCGGCGATCATCGGCGCGGGCGAGCAGGCGCGCCTGCAGCTCGATGCGCTCATGCTGGTGCGCAAGATCGACAGCGTGAGCGTCTGGGCCCGCGATGCGGCGCGGGCTTCCGACTTCGCCGCCGACGCCGAACGCCGCCACGGCGTACGCGCGCGGGTTGCCGCTTCGGTGCACGACGCGCTCGCGCAGGCCGACGTGGCCGTGACGACCACCCCGAGCCGCACACCGCTCGTTCACGCGGCGGATCTGCCCGCCGGTTTGCACCTCACGGCCATGGGCTCCGACGCCGAGTACAAGAACGAACTCGCGCCCTCGGTGTTCGAATCAGCGCGCTATGTCTGCGACCGCTTGCAGCAAACGCGCGTGCTCGGCGAACTGAGGCACGCGATCGAAGCGCACAAGGTCGCGCCCGATCGCGGCTTCGCGGAGTTAGGCGAAGTGATCGCGGGCCGCCGCAAGGGCCGCGTACACGCAAACGACATCACGATCTGCGACCTCACCGGCACCGGGGCGCAGGACACCGCCATTGCCGTTCTTGCCTTGCAGCGCGCCCGCGCGACCGGTGCGGGCGCGGTGTTTCACAACGCAGTCACGCCTTGAGAGGGAAAGATGTCCGCAGCAACTGAAAAGAGTGAGGTGGCGCCGCGCCTCGTGTTCGCACGCAGCGAATACGACGCGCGCATTGCGAAGACGCGCCGCGCGATGCAGGACGAAGGCATCGATCTGCTGATCGTCACGGACCCGACCAACATGAACTGGCTGACTGGCTACGACGGCTGGTCGTTCTATGTCCATCAATGCGTGCTGCTGACCATGGACGGCGAACCCGTCTGGTTCGGTCGCGGGCAGGACGCGAACGGCGCGAAGCGCACGGCGTTCATGTCGCACGGCAATATCATTGGCTATCCTGATCATTACGTTCAGTCGCCCGTGCGTCACCCCATGGACTACCTGAGCACGGAAGTCATCGCCGCGCGCGGCTGGGACACGCTGTGCATTGGCGTGGAGATGGACAACTACTACTTCAGTGCGGCGGCCTACGCGTCGCTCCAGCGCCATTTGCCCAAGGCGCGCTGGGTGGATGCCACCGCGCTCGTGAACTGGCAGCGCGCGGTGAAGTCGCTGCGCGAGATCGAGTACATGCGAGTTGCGGCGCGCATTGTCGAGAAAATGCACGCGCGCATTCTCGACGTGGTCGAGCCGGGCATGAGGAAGTGCGACCTGGTTGCGCAGATCTATGAAGCGGGCATTACGGGCGTGGAAGGCCACGGCGGCGACTATCCCGCCATCGTGCCGCTCCTGCCCACCGGCGCCGATGCCGCCGCCCCGCACCTCACGTGGGACGACTCGGCATTCACGGCGAACGCGGGCACGTTCTTCGAGATCGCGGGCTGCTACCACCGCTATCACTGCCCGCAGTCGCGCACCGTCTATCTCGGCAAGCCGCCAAAGCACTTTCTCGATGCGGAGAAAGCCGTGGTGGAAGGCATCGAGGCAGGGCTCGCCGCTGCGAAGCCCGGCAACGTGTGCGAAGACATCGCCAATGCGTTCTTTGCGGTGCTGCGCAAATCGGGCATCGAGAAGAACAGCCGCTGCGGCTATCCCATCGGCGCGAGCTTTCCGCCCGACTGGGGCGAGCGCACCATGAGCCTGCGCCCGGGCGACCGCACGGTCCTCGAACCCGGCATGACGTTTCACTTCATGCCGGGCCTGTGGCTCGACGACTGGGGCCTCGAAATCACCGAAAGCATCCTCATTACCGAAACCGGCGTCGAAACGTTCTGCACCACGCCGCGCAAACTGTTCGTGAAGGAGTAGGGCCGATGCGTGCGTCACCGATTACGCCGACCGTCGATTACGACGCCAATGGCGTGCAACACGGCTTTTTGAGGCTGCCTTATTCGCGCGACGATTCCGCGTGGGGGGCGATCATGATTCCGCTCACCGTCGTCAAGCACGGCGAGGGGCCGACCGTGCTGCTCACGGGTGGCAATCACGGCGACGAATACGAAGGGCCGATCGCGCTCGCCAAGCTGGCGGGCTCGCTGCAGCCCGCGGACGTGAACGGCCGCGTGATCATCGTGCCTTACATGAACTATCCCGCGTTTCGTGCGGGCACGCGCACCTCGCCTGTCGACGCGGGCAATCTGAACCGCAGCTTTCCGGGGCGCCCCGACGGCAGCGTGACCGAAAAGATCGCCGATTACTTCCAGCGTGAATTGCTGGCGCGCGCCGATTACGTGCTCGATATTCACGCGGGCGGGCGCACGCTCGACTTCGTGCCGTTCGCGGCGATTCACGTGCTGCCCGACGGCGATCAGCAGGCGCGTTGCGAGCGTGCGATGCGTGCGTTCGGCGCGCCGTACTCCATGCGCATGCTGGAACTCGACAGCGTCGGCCTGTTCGACAGCGCCGTGGAGGAAGCGGGCAAGGTGTTCGTTTCGACCGAACTGGGCGGCGGCGGCACTTCCACCGCGCACAGCGTGGCGATTGCGGATCGCGGCGTGCGCGGTTTTCTTGCGCACGCCGGCGTCATCGAGCGCAAGGCCAGCGAGAGCAGCGTCGGCCCGCGCACGACCACCTTGCTCGACATGCCCGACGGCACCTGCTACACCACGAGCGAGCATCGCGGCATGCTGGAGATGTGCCGCGATCTCGGCGATACCGTCGAGGCGGGCGAGGTGCTCGCACGCGTGCACGACATCGACCGCACCGGCGCGCGCGCCGTGGAATATCGCGCGCAATGCGGGGGGCTGCTGGCGGCGCGTCATTTCCCTGGTCTCGTGCAGGCGGGCGACACCGTGGCCGTGGTCGCCGACGTCGTCGAACGCAACCTGCCCGTGGCGGCATGAGCGCGCCGTGATCAAGCTCGACCGTTACGACCTCGCCATCCTGCGCATCCTTGAGCGCGATGGCCGCATCACGAAATCGAAGCTCGCCGAAGAGGTCAATCTTTCGATTTCACCGGCCTGGGAGCGCGTGCGCAAGCTCGAGGAAAGCGGCGTGATACGCGGCTATCACGCCGAGGTGGACTGGGTAGGCGCGATGCGTGGCAGCCGTATCGTCGTGGAAGTGACGCTATCGCGCCATACCGCGCCCGACATGCGGCGCTTCGAAGAGCGCGTGAGCGCGGCCGAGGAAGTCATGCAGTGCTACGCCACGGGCGGCGGGGTGGACTACGTGCTGCACGTGATGGCGCGCGACATCGACCATTACCAGCGCTTTATCGATGCACTGCTGATGGAGGATCTCGGGATCGAACGCTACTTCACCTATATCGTGACGAAGGTGGTGAAGTGCGCGCCCAGCCACGCGCCTGCTTGGGCCCTGGAGAGCGCGTGAATTTTTCGCGCCCGCGCGCGGCGGTTCCGAAAAAAGCGTAAGTGCGCAGGGCTGAGAACCAAAAAATCGCGATGCTGTCGGCCCCAGAATGGATTGCATATCGAAAGACCTGACAAGGAGTAGACGAGATGCTGCCAGGACACCCCATTCTGTTCAAATCGCTGTGCTACGTGGACGGCCGCTGGGTGCATAGCGACAGCGCGGCCACCGCGGCCGTGCAGAACCCTGCGGACCAGTCGGTGATCGGCCACGTGCCCATGCTCGTCCGCGCACAGATCACCGGTGCAGTCGACGCCGCACAGCGCGCATTCGAATCGTGGCGCTGGGTCTCGCAAGCGCTGCGCAGCGCGGCGCTCCTGCGCTGGCACGAGCGGATCGTGCGGCATCAGGAGGATCTGGCGGCGCTGCTCTCGCTGGAGCAGGGCAAGCCGCTGGCCGAATCGCGCGGCGAAATCCGCTATGCGGCGAGCTTTGTCGAATGGTATGCGCATGAGGCGAAACGCCTGGCAGGCCGTACGATTCCCACCCATATCGACGGTGCGCACCTGGGTACGGTGATGGAACCGGTAGGGGTCGCGGCGCTCATCACGCCATGGAATTTTCCGGTGGCGATGATCACGCGCAAGGCCGCCGCTGCGCTCGCCGCAGGCTGCACGGTCGTCGTGAAACCCGCGCACGAAACGCCGTATTCGGCGCTCGCCTTGGCGCAACTCGCGGAGGAGGCGGGCTTTCCGGCGGGCGTCTACAACGTGGTGCTCGGCGAGCCGCAAATGGCGATGGAAACGCTGGTGAGCGACACGCGCGTGCGTGCCGTGAGTTTCACGGGGTCGACGCGGGTGGGCTCGCTCGTCACGCAGGCGGCGGCGCGCGCGGGTATCAAGAAGGTCGCGCTGGAGCTGGGCGGCAACGCACCGTTCATCGTCACGGAAGACGCCGATCTCGAGCAGTCCGTAAGGATTGCCGTGGGCGCGAAATTCCAGACCTCGGGCCAGGACTGCTGCGCGGCGAACCGTATTTTCGTGGCGCGGCCGCTTTACGAAGCGTTCGTCGAGCGCTATGCGACAGCGGTGCGCGCGCTCAAGACCGGCCCCGCATTCGAGAAAGAGGTGGACGTGGGCCCGCTCATGCATCAGGCCGCGTTCGACAGCACGGCCGCGCGCGTGGCGGATGCACGCGAGAAGGGCGCGCGCATCGTGGCGGGCGGCCAGCCGCATGCGCTGGGCGGCTGGTACTACGAGCCCACCGTGATCGCGGATGCCGCGTCCGGCATGCGCGTGTACGACGAGGAAAACTTCGCGCCCATTTCGGCGGTCTGCCCGTTCGACACGCTCGACGAAGTGATCGCCAAGGCGAACGACACGGAATATGGCCTCGCGGCCTACGTGTGCGCGACGCGCATGGACACGATTTTCCAGTTGGTTCGGCGGCTCGACTTCGCGATGGTCTCGGTGAACGGCGTGAAGTTCACGGGCGCGCCCATTCCATTCGGCGGCATGAAGGCCTCGGGCCTTGGCCGCGAAGGTGGCGCGGAGGGCTTCGAGCCCTTCGTGGAAACCAAATATTTTTGCCTTGGCAATCTCGGCCTGCCGCTCGCGGCCATGGCCTGAACCGGAAACAGGAGGACAACATGACTCAACGCATCGACGCACTCTTCGAGCAGGACCGCGCGCACTTCATGCACCCGTCCACGCACGCCTACGACCACGAGAGCGGCGCGCTGCCGGGCAAGATCGTACGCGGCGGCAAGGGCATCCGCATCGAGGACCACCAGGGCAAGCAGTATATCGATGCCTTCGCGGGTCTCTACTGCGTGAATATCGGCTATGGCCGCACCGAAGTCGCCGACGCCATGTACGAGCAGGCGAAGCAGCTCGCGTACTACCACACTTATGTGGGCCATTCGTCGGACGCGATCATCGGGCTGTCGTCGCGCATCATCGACTGGGCGCCTGCCGGCATGAAGAAGGTGTACTACGGCATGTCCGGTTCGGATGCGAACGAAACGCAGGTCAAGATCGTCTGGTACTACAACAACGTGCTGGGCCGCCCGAACAAGAAGAAGATCATCTCGCGCGATCGCGGCTATCACGGCTCGGGCATCGTTACGGGCAGCCTCACCGGCCTGCCGAGCTTCCATCAGCATTTCGATCTGCCGATCGACCGCGTGAAGCATACGGTCTGCCCGCACTGGTATCGCAAGGCGCCCGCGGGCATGAACGAGGCGCAGTTCGTCGCGTACTGCGTGGAGGAGCTCGAAAAGCTGATCGCGCGTGAAGGCGCGGACACGGTCGCCGCGTTCATCGCCGAGCCGGTGATGGGCACGGGCGGCATCATCGAGCCGCCCAAAGGCTACTGGCCGGCGATCCAGGCGGTGCTGCGCAAGCACGACATCCTGCTGATCTCCGACGAGGTGGTGTGCGGTTTCGGGCGTCTGGGCTCGAAGATGGGCGCGCAGCACTTCGGCATCGAACCGGATCTCATCACGGTCGCGAAGGGCCTCACGAGCGCGTATGCGCCGCTTTCCGGCGTGATCGTGGGCGAGAAGGTCTGGGACGTGATCGCGCGCGGCTCGCAGGAGCACGGGCCGATGGGGCACGGCTGGACCTATTCGGGGCACCCAGTGTGTGCCGCCGCGGCGCTCGCCAATCTGGCGATCCTCGAGCGCGAAAAGCTCGTGGAGAACGCCGCTCAGGTCGGTTCGTACTTCGGTGCGAAGCTGCGCGAGGCGTTCGGCGCGCACCCGCTCGTGGGCGAGGTGCGCAGCGTGGGCATGCTCGCGGCGCTGGAGTTCATGGCAGACAAGGAAGCGCGCAAGCCGTTCGACCCGGCGCTGAAGATCGGGCCGAAGGTGTCGGCGGCGGCGCTGCAGCGCGGCGTGATCGCGCGCGCCATGCCGCATGACGACATCCTGGGCTTTGCGCCGCCGCTCGTCATGACGCGCGCGGAGGCCGACGAGATCGTCGGGATCGTCAAGCAGGCCGTGGACGAGGTGGCCGAGCGCAGTCTGGTAGCGGGGTGAGCCGCAGAGCGCGTGTCAACAATAGACGGTTCAACGCCACGAGCCGCCGTACGCGAGTACGGCGGCTTTTTTGTTCCCGCTGGGCTTGCGCAGGTGTTGCTTTTCGGTCGCTTGCGCTCGCGCAAGAGGCCGTAAAACCGTTGCCTGACAAGGCTCAAAGCGCTGCGGTTCTGGCGCGCGGCATTTTGCCACCGCATTGACGCACGCGCATGGTGTGACAATGCGTCGAAATCTTAAAAAATGTTAAAGAAGGAGTCGTTCGATGCTCTCACCCGTCGCAGGATCGGCTATCGTCGTGCGCCAAAGCAGCCGCGCTCCTCTCGCCGGAACGCCACCCAGCGCACGCTGTTCGGGGTGCTCCATGCGCCATCTTTGCATGCCGCAAGGTCTGCCGGCAGAAGACCTGCCGAAGCTCGAGGCGCTGATCTGCGGGGCGCGCAAGGTGCGCCGCGGCGAGGCGCTGTATCGCTCGGGCGACCGCTTCGACAGCCTCTACGCCGTGCGCTCCGGCTCGCTCAAGACGCTGATCGTTAACCGCGACGGCCGCGAGCAGATCACCGGGCTGCGTCTCGCGGGCGACGCGCTGGGGCTCGACGGCATCGCCACCGACGTGCACGTGTTCAGCGCCGTTGCGCTCGAAGACAGTTCGATTTGCACGCTTCCCTACGCGGCGCTCAAGGGCTTGTGCCGCGAAAGCGGCACGATGCAGGACCGGCTGCACCGGCTCATGGGCGACCAGTTCAACCAGGAAGCCTCGCAGATGATGGTGCTGGGCTCGCTCACCGCCGAAGAACGGGTGGCCGCCTTCCTGCTCGACGTGTCGTCGCGCAACTGGCAGCGCGGCTATTCGCAGGCGGAGTTCCGTCTGCGCATGTCGCGCGAGGACATGGGCAGTTACCTCGGCATCACGCTCGAAACCGTGAGCCGGATCCTGTCGCGCTTCCAGAAGCGCGGCCTGATCGACGCGCAGGGTAAGCTGATCCGCATCTGCGATATCGAGGGGCTGCAGACGGTTTGAGCGGGCCGCTGACGCGGCAGCCATCGAACTTCCGATGACTGCCGCAGCGAGCCGCGCCTTGCGCGGCTTCCAACCTCTCCTTACTTCTCGTCGAGACCCAGCCCCGGCAGGCGATGCGTGCCTTCGAGCTGGACCGCATGCAGCAGATGCGGATCCAGGTCGAGCGCGCTCAGGATCGTCGGTGCGACCTGGGTCGTGAAGACGTAGTGGTCGTCCGTGCGGCCGGCGTGGTGAATGCCGGGGAACGAGACGACGAGACCCAGATGGCTGTCGTCGGGGGCGTTGCCGCCGTGCTCTTCGTCCTTCGCCGTGCTCGACGTATAGATCACGCCCGGGTTCGGCTGCACGATGATGTCCGGCGTGCGGCCGTTCGACGGATTGCCGAACCAGTCGGCAAGGCGGTCGCCGGTGAGGATGTACGCCTGCGGACCGTCCGCGCAAATGCCCGGCGCGTTACAGCTCAGGTTCGCCTGCAGCGTCTTCACCACGGCGTCCTTCTGGCTCTGATCGCGCAGCCAGATCAGGCCCACGTCGTCGGTCTGCACCATGCCGGTGCCCGGGAGGCCCGAGCCGTCGTTCAGGTTGCCCGTCTTCGTGCTGTTCTGGCCGAAGTTGCCGTTCGGGTCCAGGTAGTTGTTGGCTTCGAGCAGCTTCGTGAGCGTGTCGCCGTTCTTCACCAGCTTCGAGTGATCGGTCGGCGACTGGCCGTGCTTGGCCGTCACGATGATGAGCGTCGACGAGTACAGGTTGCGCTGCTTCAGTTCCTGCACCACGCGCCCGAGCGAGTTGTCCAGATACGTGATGGCCGCGGCGACCTGCGGGCCGGGCGTGAAGTCCGCGTCGAGATAACCGCCTTGTTTCGCCACCGGCGACTTCTGCGCGACGCTAAGCGTCTGGAAGTTCGCGCCGAACATCGTGGGCACCGGCGCGCTCGTCTTGCCCGTCGAGTCGAGGCCGTCGATCTCGTTGATCAGCGCCTGCACGTGGATGTTGTCGAAGACTTCGGTATGCGTGTAGGTGTCCAGATAATACATGCCGGTCTTCGGATCGATCGAATTGATCTCGGTGCGCGCCAGATCGTCCACGCCCTTGCCCGAAGGCCCGTTGACCCAGTCGTAGCCCCAGGCATGCTTGTCCGCCCACGCGGTGCGCGCGCCGTGGATGTTCTGCTTGATGACTTCGAAGACGGTGTTCGTCTTGATGTAATTGTGCGGGTACACGGGCGTGCAAACGCCGTTGACCTTCGCGTAGGGAATGGCTTGCGGATTGAACGCGCCGCCGCCGTCGAGGTGGATCAGCGCGCCGCCGTTCTCTCCGTCGATGCCGGTCGTTTCATCGAATACGACGTTCCAGCCTTGCGGGCCCTTGCACTGCGAATCGAGCGGTGCGTAGAGGGTACGGTCATATGACACGTCATAGAAGAGGCCCGCGCTCTTCGGCGATCCGCCCGTCACCAGTGCCGTAAGGCCCGGGAACGAGTCGGACAGATGCGGCGTATGGGCGTTCGTGTAGGTCACGCCCGACTTCGCGAGCAGCGCGAGGTTGGGGCACGCATTGCTGCCGATGCAACGAGCCACATCCTGTTCATGCAGGCCGTCGAAACTGATGAGCAGGACGTGCTTCACGTCCTTCATGTCGCCTGCGTAAGCCGTTGTGTGCACACCCGCAAGTGCCATCGCACCCGCGCCAACGACTGCGCCTAACCGCGACCACCGGCTCGTATTCTCCATCTTTCACCTCGTTTTTTGTATTGCATTTGTGGGGACCTGCGCACAGCCCGAGCAATGTGGGGCTGGAAAGCGAATCTCTCGTGACGGCATGCTTTCATCTTGCCGTCAGTTGTTATCAGTTGTTGCAAGACGCGTTTGCGAACGAGTGAAGTGAGGGTTTTCGCGGGTGTAGACTCTTGCATTCGAGCGTTCGCGGTTCGCGGTGCAATGCTCGTATGCGGCGCTCGTTAAGAGTGAGTTCCATTCAGTCCATTCCGGGCATCACATAATCGAATCCAGAGGGAACGTCATGGCAAAGGATGAAATCGTCTGGGGCATCCTGGGTACGTCGAAGATCAACGATAAGGTCGTCGTGCCCATGCACCACGCACCGAAGTGCCGCGTTAAAGCGGTTGCTTCGCGTTCAGCGGAGAAGGCCCAGGCTGCCGCGGCGAAATATGGACTCGCGCACGCGTACGACAGTTACGAGGCGCTACTGGCAGACCCGGAAATCGACGCGGTCTATATACCGTTGCCCAATCACCTTCACGTGGAGTGGGCGATCAAGGCCGTCGAGGCGGGCAAGCATGTGTTATGCGAAAAGCCGGTCGGGCTCGATGCGCAACAGGCGCAACGATTGATCGCCGCGCGCGACAAGAGCGGGCGGTGCATCCAGGAAGCCTTCATGGTGCGCACGCATCCGCAGTGGCTCAAGGTGCGGGCGTTGATCGAAGAGGGCGCGATAGGCGAATTGCGGGCGGTGACCGGCGGCTTTACCTACTACAACACCAATGCGCAGGACATTCGTAACCATAGCGAAATGGGCGGCGGCGGCTTGCTGGATATCGGCTGTTATCCCATCACGACGTCGCGCCTCATTCTCGGGCGTGAGCCGAAGCGCGTGGTCGCGCTGATGGAGCGCGACGCGTCGTTCGAAGTGGACCGCCTTGGCTCCGTTCTGATGGATTTCGATGGCGTGCAAGCGAGCTTCTTTTATTCCACCCAGATTCATCCTTACCAGCGCATGCAGTTTCATGGCACGACCGGGCGCGTCGAGGTCGAGATTCCATTCAATGCACCCAATGACCGACCGACGCGGCTGATGTTGAGCAAGCAGGGAGAGGCCGATCGCTGGCTGGAATTGCCGGTATGCGATCAATACGGCGTGGCAGCGACGGTTTTCGCCGAGGCGATACTGACCGGCACGCCGCAGGCGATCGCGCTGGAAGACGCCTGCGCGAACATGCGCGTGATCGACGCCGTGTTCTGCTCGGCGCGCTCGGGCGCGTGGGAGAGCATCGCTTGACGTCGAAGTACCGCGGGTGGGTTCAACGCCCCCTGGTTTGAACCGCACCCGCCTTGCGGCTCTTCACGTGGTCGATGAATGCGCGCAGCTTGGGCATGATCTGGCGGCGGCTCGGATAGCAGAGAAACACGCCCGGCAGCATCGGCGCGCAGGCGTCGAGCACGCGCACGAGTTTGCCCGCTTTCACCGCCTCGGAAACCATCGGCTCGGGTAGCTGCGCGAGGCCTATGCCTTCCAGCGCCGCGCCCATCATGGTCGGGAAATCGCTGGCGATCAGCGGTCCGGAGACGGCGATCTCCATGGCGTGCCCGTGGTCGTCGAAAGACCATGAGGCCAGCGCGCCGTTGGAGCGCCGCCAGCGCAAGCAGGCGTGCTCGCGCAGATCCTCTGTGTGGCGGGGCCGTTTGTTGGCGGAAAAATAGGCAGGACTACCGACGACAACGAGCCGGAACGGCGGCGTCAGCGGCACCGCCACCATGTCGGCGGCGACGAGTTGACCGAGCCGGATGCCGGCATCGAAGCCTTCCGCCGCGAGATCGACCACTTCCTTGCTCACGGCGATTTCCACCTCCACTTCGGGATAAGCCTGGCAGAACGAAGCGAGCAGTGGCTCGAGCAGCAGCGGGACGACCGCGCGCGGCACGGAGAGCCGCAACAAGCCCGTGGGGCGCTGGCCGAGGTCGCGCGCGACTTCGCTCGCGGCGACCAGTTCCTCGAAGGCGGGCTTTGCGCGCGAAAGAAACCGTTCGCCGGCTTCGGTCAGGCCGACGCTGCGCGTGGTGCGCACGAAAAGCGCCGCGCCAATGCGCTCTTCGAGCACACGCACTGCCTGGCTGATGGCCGAAGGCGTCACCCCGAGGTCCGCTGCCGCCTTGCGAAAACTGCGGTGCCTGGCAACGCTCAGGAACGCCTCCACGCCATCGAGCGCACCTTGCCTGACTGTGAAGTTCTGCTTCATAGCGCATCAACATTGTGATGAATAGTCGCTCGCGGGAAACGATGGTACACCTAACGTGCCGGCCGATGACGCGCGCAAACCGCGTCGCACGCAGGCAGGATCCACGCGAAGTCCGGCATTCATCTGGAGAACCATTGATGAGCACGCCCGCCGTTCCCGTTGGCATCATCCCGCCGCGCCCGGCCTGGCGCAGCCTGCGCTGGGTCGCACCGCTTACGTTGCTGTGGATCGCCGTGATGTACTGGCTGCCGGCGATTCCGGGCAGCGGGTTTCAAACCACGGCGCACCAGCTCATCGCCCAGATGTTCATGGCGCTCGGATTGTGGCTCGGCCTCGAACGCACCGACCTGACGCTGAGCCAACGCCGCGCGACCTGGCTTGCGATTCTCATGGCGCATGCGCTTTGGTTTGCAGTCGTCTGGAGCGCGGCGATCCATGGCGTCTTTCGGCTGAGCGCCGTACCGCCGCCGTTGCCGTGGCTACCGTTGGCGATATTCCTTCCGGTGATTGTCGGCACGCCGCTACTGCTGCTGTCGAAGCGGGTAGGGCAAGTGCTCGACGCGATGCCGGCGGCCTGGCTCATTGCGCTGCAGTTTTACCGCGTGTTCGGCAGTTGGGCGATCGCTGCGTGGCTGCACGGCGCGATAGCCGGCGTGGACGCGCTGCCGGCGGGTACCGGCGACTTGCTGACCGGCCTGTTCGCCGTGCCGGCGGCCATCGCGGTGGCAAGCGGCACGGCGCGGGGGCGCAAGGCAGCCATCGCCTGGAACCTTTTCGGGCTCGCCGATTTCGCCGTCGCCGTGACGCTGGGGATGATCACGGCGCCCGGACGATTCCAGCTGATCGCGCCGGATATGCCGAGCCTCAACGCGGGCACCTGGCCGTATGTACTGACGCCCGCGTTCGTCGTGCCCAGTTCGATCCTGCTGCATGCGCTTTCGCTGCGCCAGGTGTTCCGGCGTCGCGCTGCATGATCTCCCTTCGTTTCATCCACTCATCGCAAAGCACCTTGCAGGAGGCAACATGTCACCGGAATCGATCTTTCGCTTGCATCTCGCGCTAGGGTATGTCGCCTGGCTCCTTTGCTTTACCGTGTACGTCTGGCCCCGGCTCAAGTCGATGCACCCATTCGACGCGCAACGCGCGATCGCCACGCTGCACAGCTTCCGCTTCTTCGGGCTGGTCTTCATGCTGCCGGGCGTCGTGAGTCCCGATCTGCCCGCGAGCTTCGCCGTGCCCACCGCCTATGGGGACCTCGCAACGGGTGCGCTGGCCATGCTGGCGCTACTCGCGGCGAGAAAGCGCCCGGTGTTCTGGTTCTTCGTCGTGGCGTTCAATCTCGTGGGCTCGGTGGATCTGGCTTTCGCCTACTACCACGCCATCCAGGCCGGTGTGCCTGTCCATGCGGGAATATTGGGCGCGACGTACGTGATTCCCGTGATCGTCGTGCCGCTGCTGGCGATTACGCATGGCGCGGCCTTTTATTTGCTGCTGCGTCCGCAGGGCAAGGCCGCCCGAGTGCTCGCTAACGCTTCGCGCACCTGAAAGGCACGGCGGCAAATTCACTGGACAGCGGCCGAGTGGCGTTGCTTTAATAAGCAGCCGTTCATTCGCCAACGCAACCGGGTTCAGGAGACAACACAGTGGACAAAGCCGCCGATCCGATCCTGCAGGTGTTGCACCAATACAAAGCCGCGGTACTGGCCAAAGACGTCGATGCGTTCGTCGCGCTCTACGACCCGGACATCCTGGCCTTCGACATGTGGGGCGCCTGGACGTACGAGGGCATCGCGTCATGGCGCAACATGGTGGAGGGCTGGTTCGGCTCGCTGGGCGCCGAGCGCGTGATCGTGGATTTCAGCGAGGCGCAGACCACCGTCTCGCAGGACCTTGCCGTGGTCCACGCCTTCGTGAGCTACAAAGCGGTGGCGGCGGACGGCGAGGAATTACGCTCGATGGACAATCGCGTGAGCGCGACGCTCAGGCAAACGGGCGACGGCTGGAAGATCGTCCACCAGCATTCGTCCTCGCCGATCGACCCCGCGACGACGAAGGTCATTTTCAAACGTTAGTCGCTGCAAGGAAAAATGCCCGACACACGGTCGGGCATTGCAGGCGGAGCATGACGGGCGCGCGCGGCCCGCCATGCCGTTACTGCTGCGCCTTGCCGGGCACCTGTTGCCCGCGCAGCGAACAGCCCTTCGTTTCGATCACGAAGAAGAGTGCGATGGCGCCCACCGCGCACGCGGCCATCATGTAGTACGCCGGAACGAGCGGGCTGCCGGTCTTGTCCACGAGCCAGTCGCTCACGATCGGCGCGGTGCCGCCGAACAGCGAGGTCGAGACGTTGTAGGCAATCGCCATCCCCGCATAACGCACCTGCGTCGGAAACATGGCGGGGAACATCGCCGAGATGGTCGCGAGCTGCGGCGCATAGAGCAGGCCGAGCACGGCGAAGCCGATCAGCGCGCCGGCCACGCCGTGGCGCATCAGCAGGAACATCGGCACGGCGGCAACGAACAGCCCGACGAGCGAGAACCACCAGAGCGTCTTGCGGCCCACGTGATCGGAGAGCCGGCCCGCGAACGGCAGCAGGGCCATCATCGCGAGCATGCCGATGAGCGGAATGAGCAGCGACATGTTCTCGCTCACGCCCAGTTCCTTGTGCATGTACGTAGGCATGTAGGCGAGCAGCACGTAGTTCACGACATTGAGCGCGACCACGAGCCCGCCGAGCAGGACGAGCGGCACGCGGTGCTCGCGCAGCAGCGTGCGCAGCGAAATGGCCGGGCGCTCCCGCTCCTGTTGCTCGAACTTCTCTTCCATCTCGCGGAATACCGGCGTGTCTTCGATGCGCGAACGCAGATAGAAGCCGATCAAGCCCAGTGGCGCCGCGACGAGGAACGGCAGACGCCAGCCCCACGCATGCATCGCGTCGTTGCCGAGCGAGAGCGACGCCGCGAGCATCAGCAAGGCGCCCAGCGAAAAGCCGGCCAGCGTGGCGAACTCGAGGAAACTCCCGCAGAAGCCGCGCCGCGCGTCGGGCGCGTATTCGGCCATGAAGGTCGCCGCGCCGCCATATTCACCGCCGGTGGAGAAGCCCTGGATCATGCGCAATACGATGAGCGCCGCGGGTGCGAGCCAGCCGGCTTTCGCATAGGTTGGCAGAAGGCCCACGAGCAGCGTGGCGCCCGACATCAGCAGCACGGTCAGCGCGAGCACTTTCTTGCGCCCGAAGCGGTCGCCGAGCGGTCCCCAGAACAGGCCGCCGAGCGGGCGAATCAGAAATGAAATGGCAAAGGTGCCGAGCGCGAACAGCGTGGCGCTTGCCGTGCTGCCCGGAAACAGCGCCGCGGAGATATAGGCGAGCCCATAGGCGTAGATGCCATAGTCGAACCACTCGGTTGCATTGCCCAGCGCGGCGGCGGTGATGGCGCGGCGTGGCAGCGTGTGCGCGCTGCCGGTGGGGGCGGCGTGCTGGTCGTGGTCGGGAGTTGACGTGTCGTCCCATAGGGACCGGCCCGGCGTGGGGGAATGCCAAGTTTCGGCGAATCGCATAAGACGTCCTCTTGTCAGGAACCGCGGCCCGAATGGCGCGCTTGAGCGATCAAGTTAGTCCCGTCAATTTCTGTTTCCGATGTCATAGGACGATTTCGCATCGGGACTTTCCCTGCCTGCGCATCACGAGTACCCGTCGCGCCGGTGCAGTGGCGACTTTTGACCGTTCCTTGGGCTTCGCGCTTGATCGAGTGGCAGCAACATTTGCCGTTTTTGTGGTGGTTGAGCTGCTTCGCGGTTCGCCAGCGAGGGCTGTTGCTATGCACAAAAGTTGACTTCCGGCACACTGGAATCGGCCCAGGACTAACCCGAATGCAAGAAAGTATCAGTCTGCGGTCTGATTTTCAGTGGTGGAGGCGTGCCGCGGCGGGTAATTTTCAGTCATGGCGGCGCGCGGTCCGAGGGTAGGTCCAGCGTATGCGCGAGCAGCCGTCGCAGAACAAGAAAAAAACCGTGCAGGAGGAGTCGAGATGCAAACCTTTGGGGCAGCCACGGCGCGCGCGAGCGCGCCTTGCGCCACACATTCCCAGCCTGACCTCGAACTGGTCGCGGTGCCGCGCGACGAGTCGTTCAAGGTCTGGTCGCACGGCTACCCCTATCGGACGGTGCGCTGGCACTTCCATCCCGAGTACGAGATCCACCTCATCACCGCGACCACAGGCAAGTATTTCGTGGGCGATTTCATCGGCAGCTTCGCGCCCGGCAATCTCGTGATGATCGGACCGAACCTGCCGCACAACTGGGTGAGCAGCGTGCCGCACGACGAGCCGGTGGACGAACGTTGTCTCGTCCTCCAGTTCGATGCGGATTTCATCGCCCGCGCGATCGATGCGTTTCCCGAATTCAGGCGCGTGGAGGCGCTGCTCGACGCGTCGCGCTGGGGGCTCCTGTTCAGGCAGGAAACGGGCGCGGCCGCCGAGCCGATCCTGCGCGAGATGCTGGGCGCACAGGGCATGCGGCGTGTCACGCTCTTCATCGACCTGCTCGATCTGCTCGTGCAAAGCGAGGAGCCCGCGGCGCTCGCAAGCGAGGCGTATCGCGCCGACCCGGCCCGCTATGCGGGCACGCGCATCAATCACGTGCTCGCCTTCATCGGCAAGAATCTCTCCCAGGAGCTGCGCGAAACGGAGCTGGCGGAACTCGCCGGGCAGAGCGTAAGCGCGTTCTCGCGCTATTTCCGTCGCCATACGGGCGTGTCGTTCGTGCGCTACGTGAACCAGCTGCGCATCAATCTGGCGTGCCAGCTGCTGATGTCAGGTGAACTGAACATCACCGACATCTGCTATCAGGTGGGCTTCAACAACCTCTCGAATTTCAACCGCCAGTTCCTGTTGATCAAGGAAATGTCGCCGTCGCGCTGGCGGTCTTATCAGCGGCTCAATGCCGCGAGCGCGGCCAGCAAGAGCGAAGCCTTGTACGGCGCGCCTGCGATCGGCTAGCGGATCGCCCAGCAAGAGACATTCAAACGCAGTGCGCATGTCAGGTATTGCGGAGGACGAACTCACACGTTCACAAGGCAGCACGACAGCACCGGCAGCCCTAGCAGGCATTCAACCAAAAAACGGAGACACCCAATGACCCGACTTCACACCCAACTGATCGGCGCCGCCGCGCTCAGTCTTGCCCTCGCGGGCATCACGTCGGCTTACGCCGCGCCGAGCGGCACGGTCGCGTTCCTGATGCCCGACCAGGCCTCCACGCGCTACGAGCAGCACGACTTCCCCGGTTTCAAGGCCGAGATGGGCAAGCTCTGCCCCGACTGCAAGGTGCTCTACCAGAACGCGAATGCCGATGCCTCGCAGCAGCAGCAACAGTTCAACTCGGTGATCGCCCAGGGCGCGAAGGTCATCGTGCTCGACCCGGTGGACTCCACGGCGGCGGCTTCGCTCGTGCATATGGCGCAAAGCCAGGGCATCAAGGTCATTGCGTACGACCGGCCCGTGCCGTCCACGCCTGCCGATTACTACGTGTCGTTCGACAACGAGGAAATCGGCAAGTCCATTGCGCAGTCGCTCGTGCAGCAACTGAAGGCGTCGGGCGTGGCCGGGAGCAAGGGCGGCGTGCTCGAAGTGAACGGCTCGCCGACCGACGCCGCCGCTGGGCTCATCAAGAAGGGCATTCACGAAGGGCTGCAGGGCAGCGGCTACAAGACGCTCTCCGAGTACGACACGCCGGAGTGGGCGCCGCCCAAGGCGCAGCAATGGGTGAGCGGGCAGATCACGCGCTTCGGGCCGCAGATCGTGGGCGTCGTGGCCGCCAACGACGGCACGGCGGGCGGCACCATCGCGGCCTTCAAGGCGGCGGGCGTGAATCCGGTTCCGCCGGTCACCGGTAACGACGCGACCACCGCGGGCCTGCAGCTCATCATCGCGGGCGACCAGTACAACACGATCCTCAAGCCCAGCGAGATCGTGGCGGGCGCGGCGGCCAAGGTGGCCGTGGGCTTCCTCGACGGCAAGCCCGTGAAGGGCGAGACGACGCTCTTCAAGACGCCCACGCAGCTCTTCAAGCCGGCCGTCATCACGCAGAAGAACATCAAGGCCGAGGTGGTGGACAAGGGCTTCGCGAAAGCGTCGGACCTGTGCACGGGCCGTTACGCCGACGGCTGCAAGAAGCTCGGCATCGGCGGCTGATACGTATGACCGGGCCCGGCGCGCGCCGGGCCCCGAGAGCAACGAAGAGGTACCCATTTCATGACTGACGAATCAACGAACCGCGTCACGGACCGAGCCACGACAAGCGGCGCGCCCGGCGAGCTGGTGCTGAGCCTGCGCGGCATCTCGAAGCACTTCGGCGCGGTTTCGGCCCTCACGGATATCGAGCTCGACGTGCATGCGGGCGAGGTGGTCGCCCTCGTTGGCGACAACGGCGCGGGCAAATCGACGCTCGTGAAGATTCTTGCTGGCGTGCACCAGCCGAGCACCGGAACGATCACATTTCGCGGCCAGCCGGTGAACCTGTCCGATCCGGGCTCGGCGCTCGACCTGGGGATCGCGACGGTGTTCCAGGACCTCGCGCTGTGCGAGAACCTCGACGTCGTGGCGAACATCTTCCTCGGCCGCGAGTTGAGCCCTTACCGGCTCGACGAGGTCACGATGGAAGTGAAGGCCTGGACGCTCCTCAACGAGCTTTCGGCGCGCATTCCCAGCGTGCGCGACGTGGTCGCCTCGCTCTCGGGCGGCCAGCGCCAGACAGTGGCGATCGCTCGCTCGCTGCTGCTCGACCCGAAGCTCATCATGCTCGACGAACCGACCGCCGCGCTCGGCGTGGCCCAGACCGCCGAGGTGCTGAACCTGATCGAGCGCGTGCGCGAGCGCGGGCACGCCGTCATCATGATCAGCCACAACATGGAAGACGTGCGCGCCGTGGCCGACCGCATCGTCGTGCTGCGCCTCGGCCGTAACAACGGGATTTTCTATCCCGACTCATCCAACGCCGAACTCGTGGCGGCGATCACCGGGGCGACGGAAAACGCGGTGTCGCGCCGCGCGGGCCGCCGCCAGGCGCAACAGGACGTCCAATGAAAGGAACGATCATGAGCAAGACTATCCATGGCGCTCCGCAGCCTGAAACCCCGGACGCCTCGAAGTCCGAATCGAAGCCCGAGTCGAAGCCCGAGTCGAAGCCATCCACGCTGCTCGACCGCAGCGACGTGCGCGTGAAGCATGCGAGCGGAGTCGGCGAGAGCGTCTCCGCGTTCGTCGACCGTGTGCGCTCGGGCGACCTGGGGTCGCTCCCGGTCATCGCGGGGCTCGTGATCATCTGGACGGTATTCACGAGCCTGAACCCCGTGTTTCTTTCCGCCGACAACCTCGTGAACATGCTGTTCGACTGCTCGACGGTCGGCGTCATTTCTCTTGGCATTGTCTGCGTGCTGCTGCTCGGGCAGATCGATCTCTCGGTGGGCTCGATGAGCGGCTTCGCTTCGGCGCTCGTCGGCACGTTGTGGGTGAACGACGGCTGGCCGGTGCTGCTCGCCATCGTCGCCGCCATTGCCGTGGGCGCGGCGATCGGCGCACTGTACGCGCTGCTGCTCAACTGGATAGGCATGCCAAGTTTCGTCTCGACGCTCGCGGGCCTGCTCGCCATCCTCGGCATGCAGCTCTACGTGCTCGGCTCGACCGGTTCGATCAATTTGCCCTACGGCTCGGCGATGGTGAATTTCGGGCAACTGATGGTGATCCCGCCGATCGTCTCGCACGTGATTGCGCTGCTGCCCGGTATCGTGCTCCTGCTGCTCGGCATGCGCACGCGTACGCGCCGCCATGCGGCCAGGCTTTCGGCGCCTTCTATCGCAGGCCTGCTCGGGCGTGCGGCGGCGCTGACCGTGTTCCTCGAAATCGTCGTGGCCTATCTTAACCGGGGGCGTGGCGTGCCGCTGATGTTCGGCCTCTTTCTGGGTCTCGCGGTCGTCATGCAGTACGCGCTCACACGCACGCGCTGGGGCCGTTCGATGCATGCCGTGGGCGGCAATCACGAAGCCGCGCGGCGCGCGGGTATCAAGGTCGGCGCGATCTATACGAGCGCCTTCGTGCTGTGCGCGAGCCTGGCTGCGATCGGCGGAGTGCTGACCGCGGCGCGCCTCGCTTCGGCGAGCCAGCAGGCCGGCACCGGCGACGTCAACCTCAACGCCATCGCGGCAGCCGTGATCGGCGGCACGAGCCTGTTCGGCGGGCGCGGCAGTGCGTGGTCGGCAGTGCTCGGCATCATCGTGATCCAGTCGATTGCGAGCGGCCTGACGCTGCTGAACCTGTCGTCGTCGCTGCGCTTCATGATTACCGGCGCCGTGCTGGCCACTGCGGTGATCGTCGATTCGCTCGCCCGCCAGTCGCGTGTTTCGCATGGCCGCGCCTGAGGCGTCGGCACCTGATTCAAGGAGAAAGTCACCCATGTCTGAATCGATCAAGGGAAAGGTCGCCGCCATTACGGGTGCGGCGTCCGGCATCGGCTTCGCGTGCGCGTGCGCGTTCGTGGACGAAGGCGCGAAAGTCGTGCTGATCGACCGCGCAGAGGACCGGCTCGCGAAATGTTGCGCGGAGCTGGGGCCCAATGCGCTGCCGCTCGCCATGGACCTGCTCAACCCGGCGGACTACGCGGCCATGCTGCCCAGGATCCTCGATCTCGCGGGCGGCCTCGACATCTTCCATGCCAACGCGGGCGCGTATATCGGCGGCGAGGTGGCGAACGGCAATCCCGACGAGTGGGACCGCATGCTCAACCTGAACATCAACGCCGCGTTTCGCTCGGTGCATGCGGTGCTGCCGCACATGATCGCGCAGAAGGCGGGCGATATCGTGTTCACGAGTTCGGTGGCGGGCGTCGTGCCGGTGGTGTGGGAGCCCATTTACACGGCCTCGAAGTTCGCGGTGCAGGCCTTTACGCACACCGTGCGCCGCCAGGTCGCGAAGCACGGCGTGCGGGTGGGCGCGGTGCTGCCGGGCCCCGTGGTCACGGCCTTGCTCGACGACTGGCCCAAGGCGAAGATGGACGAAGCGCTGGCCCAGGGCAGTCTCATGCAGCCGAAGGAAGTGGCCGATTGCGTAGTATTCATGCTCACGCGGCCGCGCAACGTCACCATTCGCGACCTCGTGATCCTGCCGAACAGTGTCGATCTTTAGGGCCTGTTATTAGCGTGAACAGGCCCTAACCACAGAGTCAACGAGCCATGACCTCAAATAACCAGGCCGGCGGCGCGCGCCATACCGTCGGCGTCGATGTGGGCACGGGCAGCGCCCGCGCCGGCATTTTCGATTCCGCTGGACGCATGGTGGCGTCGGCGAAACACGACATCAGCGTGTTTCACGAGAGCGGCGCGATCGTCGAGCAATCGAGCACGCAGATCTGGGACGCCGTGTGCCAGGCCGTGAAGGAGGCGCTCGCGCAGGCCGCGATCGCGCCGGAGCAGATTGCCGGCATCGGCTTCGACGCCACCTGTTCGCTCGTCGTGCTGGGCGAGGGCGGCACGCCGCTTCCCGTTGGGCCGTCCGAAGTGGCCGAGCGCGACATCATCGTGTGGATGGACCATCGCGCCGTGGAGCAGGCCGAGCGCATCAACGCCACGGGCCACGATGTGCTGCGCTTCGTGGGCGGCAAGATCTCTCCCGAGATGGAGACGCCCAAGCTGCTGTGGCTGCTGGAAAACCGGCCCGAGGTGTTCGCCGCGGCCTGGCAGTTGTTCGACCTGACCGACTTCCTCACGTGGCGCGCCACGGGCGATCTTTCGCGCTCGACCTGCACCGTGACCTGCAAGTGGACCTATCTCGCGCACGAGCAGCGCTGGGACGAGAGCTACTTCCGCACCGTGGGCCTTGGCGTGCTTGCCGACGAAGGTTTCGCGCGCATCGGCCGCACGATGGTCGAGCCGGGCACGCCACTCGGCAGCGGGCTCACGCCCGAGGCCGCCGCGCAGCTCGGCCTGCGCGCGGGCACCGCCGTCGCAACGGGTGTGATCGACGCGCACGCGGGCGGCATCGGCACGGTCGGCGCGCAAGGACAGCCCGAGGCGCGCCTCGCGTATGTGTTCGGCACCTCGTCATGCACGATGACGACCACGCGCGACCCCGTGTTCGTGCCCGGCGTGTGGGGGCCGTACTACGCGGCGATGGTGCCCGGGGCGTGGCTCAACGAAGGCGGGCAGTCGGTGGCGGGCGCGGCGATCGAGCGCTTGCTCACAATGCATCCGCTCGCCACGCAAGCCGCGAGCCGCGCGGCGAGCGAAGGCCAGTCGCTGCCGACGATGCTTGCCGGGCTGGCGGTTCAGGCTGGGCAGGGTGAGTCGGGCGCGGTGCGACTCGCGCACGATCAGGGCCTGCACGTCGTGCCGGAATTCCTCGGCAACCGCGCGCCGTTTGCCGATCCGCACGCGCGGGCCGTCATCGCGGGACTCGGCATGGAGACGGACATGGAGAGCCTCGTCGCGCTCTATGTCGCGGGCATTGGCAGCATCGGCTATGGGCTGCGGCAGATCATCGAGGTGCAGGCCCAGGCGGGCGCGCCGATCGAGCAGATCGTGATCAGCGGCGGCGCGGGGCGGCTCGACCTCGTGCGCCAACTGCTTGCGGACGCAACGGGCAAGCCCGTGCTGGCCACCCACGCCGAGGAGCCGGTCTTGCTTGGCGCGGCCATGCTGGGCGCCGTGGCTGGCGGGCTATACGACAACGTGCGCGAGGCGATGGCCGCGATGTCGCAGATCAGCAAGGTCTACGCACCGGCTACGGGCGAGATCGCGGCGCTGCACGAAGCGCGCTACCGCGCGTTCACGCAGTTGCAGGACGTGGCGCGCGCGATCCGCTAATGGCTTGACCGTAGCGGCTCACGCCGCCTCGCCGCTGCGCGGCGCGAGCGCGGCGGCGGCGGCAGCCTGACTCTGCGCGAGGTGGCGCAGCAGTTTCGTCACCATCACGACGACGGTGAGCGCGAGCAGCACGAAGAACACTGCGAGCGGCGTGAGCACGTGCACGGAGACGAAACCGGCGAGCCCCATCATCGCCGAGGAAACGAGCAGCAGCGCGCAGCCGAGAATCGCGCTCGTCAAACCCGCAATGTGGGGGAACAGCGAATTGCCCTTGGCCATCAGGGTGGGATACATCGCGCCCGCGCACAGACCCATTACGAGAACCGGCGTGGCGAGCGTCCACTCGCGCAGGCCCACCGTGAGCGCGAGCACGAGCATGGCGATGGCCGCGCCCGCCATCACGCGCGCGCCCACACGCAGACGTTGTTCCGGGCTGGGCAGACGCGGGCCGTGGAGCCGGTTCGAGAGGCCGCCCAGGAAATACATCAGGCCGATGCCGAGCGCGAGGTAGCCGAAGAAGGTGGGCGGCCTGTGCAGCGTGTTCTGCACCATGAACGGCCCGACGACGTTGAAGACGAGCAGGATGCTGTAGCACAGGCCCTGGGCCAGAAAGCAGCTCTGGAACACCGGGCTCGCGAGCACCTTGCCCGCGTTCGCGATGAGCGTGCGCGGTTCCAGATGCACCGGTTGCCGCAAGGTCTCGCGAAAGCGCCACAGCAGCGCCCACATCACCAGCGAATACACGAGCAGGAACACGAGGCAGGCCTTCCAGCCGAACAGCTCCTGCAGATGCGCGCCGATCACCGGCGCGATGATCGGCGCGAGCCCCCATGTAATCGACATGTAGGTGAACGCGTGCATGAGCGCGGTGCCCACGAACGAGTCGGTGATGATGGCTTTCGCGAGCAGATTGGTCGCGGCGATGCCGAAGCCCTGCAGGCAGCGCGCCAGCACGAAAGTTTCCAGATTCGGCGCGGCGAGCGAGAGCAGACAGCCGGCCGTATAGATCACAAGGCCGAAGGCCAGCACGCGCTTGCGCCCGAGGGCGTCGGAAATCGGCCCGAAGATGAGCTGGCCGAGCGCGTAGGCGGCGAGATACACGGACACGCTCGACTGGATCGCCTGCGGCGACGTCGCGAAGTAGCGCGCCATGGCCGGCAGCGCGGGCACGTAGATGTCGATGGCGAGCTGTCCGGCGGAGGCGAACAGGCAGATCAGGAACAGCAGGAAGCGCGGCGAGTTCGCCAGGGGGGCGGCGGTGGCTGGACGTTCGGGCAGATCGTGGGTCATGACAGCTTGAAGAGGGCGGATTCCGGTGCGGCGGCGCGGGAGCGATCGAGCTGCAGGTTCGGAAAGCGTGTTCGGATCACGAACATAGCGTCCGGCGCGGCGGCGTAGGCGCGTATTGTGCCCGTTATCGCCGACTTCCGTGCGACGCCCCTCGCAGGCGCGGCGCTTGCTGGATATCTGCATACCTCGCCCCAGGAATACGCGGAGTGCCGACATGCCAGAGAAAAGGCCGAAAGAGGCCGTGCGCCGCCCGACCACCGCGGAAGACTACGAAGTCTTCTGCGGCGAGCAGATCGACGGCGCGGGCCGCTACTACGGATTGCTGCGTATTCGCCGCAAGACCGATGGGCGGCTCATCTATCCATTCGACGGCTGTCCGCGTCCGGGACCGTGCGCCACGGGGCCGCTGGCCAGGCAACAGGCACTCGCGCTCGCGGATGAGCTGATTCGCGCGGACATTGCCATGCCCGAAGGGTGAGCCGGCCCTGCCTGCCGGAGGCGGAGCACGCCCAGGCTCAAAGCGAAAACACTTCGTGCACCGAAGTCTGAAACACGCCGCCATTCATGGGGCCGCCGCCCGCCACGTGAATCGCATCGCCCACGACCGCCGCGCCCATGCCATGACGCGGCGTGAGCATGGGCGCATAGGCCTGCCATGAATCGGTGGCCGGATCGTAGCCCTCGTTCTGCCCGAATACGCGCCGCGTGCCTTCTCCCCCCATGCAGACGAACCGTCCCCGCCACGCCGCGCCACCGTGACCGGAGCGCGGCGTGGGCATGGGCGCGCGTTCTTCCCAGGCGTCGCGCTTCGCGTCGTAGGCCACATGCATGCCGGTGTTGAAGTCGAACGTATCCATGCGCCCGCCGGCCACGAGTATCCAGCCCGCTAGCGAGACGGCCGCCGTGTGGTCGCGCGGACCGGGAATGGGCGCGAGCGTCTTCCAGCTGTCGCTCTGCGGGTCGTACGCCTCGTGCCAGTCCACCGAGCGCGTGTCGCGGCCGCCGATCGCGTGCAGCATGTCGTCGTGCGCCACGACGGAGATCGCGCCGCGCGAGCCGCGCGAAAGCGGGTGAATCGCGTGCCAGCGGTCGTCGGCCACGACATAGGCATAGCAGTCGGGCACGGCAATGCGGTTCTGCTCGACGAAGCCGCCCATCGCATAGACCACGCCGTCGAGCGCCGCCACGCCGATATGATTCGCGCCGCGCGGAACGGGCGCCGCGTTGCGCCAGGCGCCGCGCGCCGCGTCGAATACGTGGTGATAGGGGCGCGCGACCTGGCCCGCGCCGTAGCCGCCGATCACATGCATGCGCTCGCCCTCGCTCGTCGCCCATGCCATTTCGCTGCGCGGCAGCGGCAAGGGCGCGGCCGTGGTCCACGCGCCTTGCGGCGTGGCGCGCGGCGCGCTCGAGTAGAAGAAGCGCTGTGTGAATGCTGCGGGCGGCAGCTGCGTGGCGTTGGGGTCGCGCAGGCTCGCGTAGAGCCCGCCGCGCTGGGCCGTTTGCATCGCTTGCGGGTCTTCGGGCATGGCCTGCATGTCCTCTGCAGCCATCGCACCGCGCTGCGCGTACCAGGCGGTGCTGCCCGCGGCGAGGCTCAGTTCGAGGAAGCGGCGACGGGAAAGCGGCATGGCGAACCTCGCGGGGGTGGGCGGGAGACGGCATCGGACGCGCTTTTTTCGGGCGTTTTTCTCACTCGCGCGGCGCGCAGTGGACACGGTACTCGCTTACGCTGTCGCCCACCTTGCGTGAGTGTGCACGCCCGATTGAGGGTGCGATCGGCTCCGAGTTGTCACGCTGCATTGGCGTGCGTGTCGAGAATTTCATTTCGCGACAGGCCGGTCGAGGAGAAATGGATACTCCGTCCTTTGGAGAATCCGCTTAATTTTGGAACCATTTTTTAGCGCCCGACGCGTAGCATTTTCGACATTCCGTTGTGCGAGAAACGAAGATGAGCGAGAAGGGCGATTTGCGTTACTTTGACTATGCCGCGACCACCCCGGCGGACCCGCGGGTGATCGAGGCGATGTTCGGCTGTCTGGGTATGGAAGGCGACTTCGGCAACCCTGCCTCGAGTTCGCATGGCGCGGGCCAGCGGGCGCGGCGGCTCGTCGAGCAGGCGCGCAAGGACGTGGCGGCGCTCATCGGCGCCGAGGCCGGCGAGATCGTCTGGACGTCCGGCGCGACCGAGTCGAACAATCTCGCGCTCAAGGGCTATGCGGACCGCGCGACGCAAAAGCGCCATCTCATCACGAGCCAGCTCGAACACAAGGCCATTCTCGACACGATGACGAGCCTCGAAGCGCGCGGCCTGGCCGTCACGCGGCTCGCACCGGACGCGCACGGCGAAATCACGGCTCAGGCCGTGGCCGCCGCGCTGACGCCCGACACCGGTCTCGTCTCGCTCATGCTGGTCAACAACGAACTGGGCACACTCACGGACGTCGCGGCGATTGCGCGCGTGGTCCATGCCGCTGGCGCGCTGCTGCACGTCGATGCGGCGCAGGCGCTCGGCAAGACGCCCATCGACGTGAAAGCAATGGGCATCGACCTCCTTTCGATGTCGGCGCACAAGGTGTATGGGCCGAAGGGCATCGGCGCGATCTATCTGAGTCACGAGGCGTTCGAGCGCATCGCGCCGCAGATGCACGGCGGCGGCCACGAGCGCGGCCTGCGCTCGGGCACGCTGGCCACGCATCAGATCGTCGGCATGGGCGTGGCGTGCGTGATTGCGCGCGAGGCGCTGCAAGCGGACAGCGAGCGCATTGCGCGCCTCGGCGAGCGCCTGCTGGCCGAGGTGCTCGCGTTGCCGGGCGTCACGCTCAACGCCGCGCGCGCCACGCGCATTCCCCATACGCTGAGCCTCACGATCGATCTGCCGGGCTTCTTCCCGTTCCTGCTGACCGGCGACCTCGCGATCTCGTCGACTTCGGCCTGTAACTCGGCTGCGGGTACGCCTTCGCACGTGCTCACGGCCATCGGGGTTGGCGAAGAGGCGGCAAACCGCACGGTGCGCTTAAGCCTCGGGCGCTTCACGAAGCCGGAAGACGTCGATTTCGCGGTGGACTGCATTCGTCGTGCTGTGGCGCCGTGTCTGCCGGCCGCAGCGGCCGCTGTGCCCGCTTGATCCCGGCGGTCAAGGTCACGATGAACATCGAAACCCGATGATCGTTTCACTCGTACTCGGCGCCATGATCGGCGCGTTGCTGGGACTCACGGGCGCCGGCGGCGGCATTCTCGCCGTGCCGGCCATCGTGGTGGGAATGGGCTGGCCCATGCAGCAGGCCACGCCGGTCGCCTTGATCGCCGTGGCGAGCAGCGCGGGCATCGGCGCGCTCGAAGCCTTCCGCAACCGTCTCGTGCGCTATCGCGCGGCGTTCTGCATGGCGCTCGCGGGCGTGCCGACCACGTGGCTCGGCGTGCGCCTCGCTCAAGCCATGCCGCAACGCCTGCTGTTCGCGCTTTTCGCCGGCGTGATGCTGTTCGTAGCCGGGCGGCTGCTGCGTCAGACCATCGGGAAAAAGCGCGCGCTGCCCGAAGCGTCGCCGCTTTGCGTGGGCCGCGTCAATCCCGACACTGGCCGCCTCGTGTGGTCGAAGGCGACGGCGCTCGCGCTGGCGTCTACCGGCGCGTTGACGGGACTGATGACGGGTCTGCTCGGCGTGGGCGGCGGCTTCATCATCGTGCCCATGCTGCGCAAGCTCACGAACATCTCCATGCACGGCATCGTCGCGACGTCGTTGATGGTCATCGCGCTCGTGGGCTCCGGCGGCGTGGTGGCGACGGTGCTGCACGGCGTGCCGCTGCGGCTCGACCTCACACTGTGGTTCAGCGTCGCGACCGTCGCCGGCATGATGCTGGGGCGTCACGTTTCCCACCGCGTTTCCTCGCGGCATACGCAGATGGGCTTCGCTGGCATTCTGGTGTGCGTGGCGTGCGGCATGCTCGCCAAGGTGGCGCTCGGCTACTGACCGGATCGCGCCTTGCGCCCGCGTTGCCCTCAACCGGCCTGGGCGAGAAAGAGGCGGATTTCGTCGGCGAGCCAGTCGCGCACGGCACGCACCTTGGGGTCGTCGCGGCTGCCGATGCGGTAGACGAGGTCATGGCCGCGCTCGGACTCGAGACGCAACTGCGGGAACGGCGCGACCAGCCGGCCGGCCGCGATATCGTCCGCCACGATCACGCTGCGCCCCAGCGCGACGCCTTCTCCGCGGATTGCCGCCTCGATTGCGAGGCTCCCATGGCTGTAGGCCGTGCCGCGATCGCTGCGCACGCCGCTCAACCCCGCCAGCGCCAGCCATTGCTCCCAGTTCGCGAGCATGCCGCCCTCGTGCAGCAAGGTGCAGCGCGCGAGGCTCTCTACCGATGCCATGCCGCCGATCTTCGCCCGATAGTCAGCACTGCAAACCGGCGTCACGGTCTCGTCCAGAATGCGCTCGGCCAGCACGCGCGGATAGCGTCCGCTGCCGTAGCGAATCGCCACATCGACATCCGAGTCGTTGAGATCGACGTATTTGTCGGTCACGTCGAGGTGGACGTCGAGTTCCGGATGGCGGGCCTTGAGGCGATGCAGGCGCGGCGCAAGCCAGCGGTTCGCGAAGGACACGCTGGCATTGATCTTCAGACGCGTGACGCTGTCGTGCGTGCGCAGGCGCTCGGACTCCTTGGTCAATTCAGCGAGCGCGCGGTTCACGGCCAGCAGGAACTCGGCGCCTGCCTCGGTCAGAACGATGCGCCGCGTGAGCCGCTGGAACAGCGCCACGCCCAGATGGTTTTCGAGCGTCTTGATGTGCCGGCTCACCGCGCCATGCGTGACGTGCAGTTCCTGCGCCGCCAGCGTCATGCTGAGGAGCCGCCCGGTGGCTTCGAAGGCGCGCAGGGTTTGCAGCGGGGGAAGGCGGTCGAACATGGAGCTGGGTGCGTGACGCACGTGTGAGTTTTGCTCACACATTATATGACGACAAATGGTTTGTCAGACACGTTGACGGCATTCAATATGGGCATAAAGCCGCAGGACGTAACGTAACCAGTGCTATGCCCGCGGCGCATTCCTGACAGTTGGCATTCTCCGCATTGCGTCGCTCCTCATGGATCTTCTGCTTTTCAAACTCGTCTTTACGCCGTTGTTGCTGTTGGCCGCCAGTCTCGCTGCTCGCCGTTGGGGCGAAGCGGTTGGCGGCTTGCTCGTGGGGCTGCCGCTCACCTCGGGGCCGGTCTCGGTTTTTCTCGCGCTCGAGCACGGAGCGGCGTTCGCCGCGCAAGCCACGGCGGGTTCCCTCGTCGCAACAGCTGCGCAGGCGGCATTTTGCGTCGTCTATTGCCGGCTCGCGACGCGCGGGTGGAAGTTGGCGCTGGCGGGTGCAGGCGCGACGTTCGCTCTCGTGGCCCTCGTGCTGCAATGGAGCGCGCTGCCTGCCAACGGTCTTTATCTCTTCGCCATTCTGGCCATCGCTCTCGCGCTCAACCTGATTCCCAACAAGCCGGCAAGGACGGTGCGGTTGACGCCGCCGTGGTGGGATTTACCGTCGCGCATGATGCTCATTGCCGGCCTCGTGGTGAGCGTGACACTGATCGCGCCTTACGTCGGGCCCGAGCCGAGCGGCGTGCTCGCGTCGTTCCCGTTCATGGCGATCATCCTCGCCGTGTTCGCGCACCGTCTGATCGGCCATGAAGCGGCGCAGCAACTGATGCGCGGCATGACCACAGGACTGCTGGGTTTCGCGTCGTTCTTCTTCGTGCTGAGCCTCACGCTCACGCACTGGAACCTGCTGGCGGCCTACGGGACAGCGATTCTCTGCGTGCTCACGATCCAGGCGATCTCCCTGTACCGCATGCGTCTGCCGACACCGTGCCTGCACGGCAAGTCCAAGCCCGAAGGCAGCGCGCCGTAACGGCTGGCTTTGGATCCGGCGGGCCTGGACGGGCCACGCCGCGCGTGTTGCGCTGCACCGCGGAACTTCGGCTTCGGCGCGTGCCAACGACTCGACGCCCACGGTGGATGGCCTAAACTACAGAACCGGCGGATGCGGCTACTTCCGCACCGCCGGCCCGCCATGGCGCACCTTTTCTTCGCAGCTTCGATTCAGCGGCACGTCGCGACGCCCGAGCGCGAGATCGACGCGAGCACGCTTCGCGAAGCGTTCGATGCCGTGTTTGCCGAGCAGCCGCGTTTGCGCGGCTATATCCTCGACGATCAGGGCGCGTTGCGTAAGCATCTGGCGGTGTTCGTGGATGGTGTTCGGCTACGCGACCGGGAGCATTTGAGCGACGCGCTCGGCGAGCAGAGCCGGGTGTACGTCGTGCAGGCGCTGTCCGGCGGATGAGACGCAGCTTTGCATGGGACCAGAGCGCCGACTCTGGCTCGACAGGAGGGCACGCGAGATGAGCGATCGACTGCTGGTCGCAACCCGCAAGGGGTTGTTCGTTCTGGAAGCCGATGGAGAGGGCGGCTGGACAATCGGCGAACCTGAATTCGTCGGCGAGCCGGTGAGCATGGTGATGCCCGACGCACGCGACGGCTCGCTCTATGCCGCACTCAACCTGGGCCACTTCGGCGTGAAGCTGCATCGTCGGCGTGCGGGCATGGCGGACTGGGTAGAATGCGCGGTCCCCGTCTATCCGCCACAGCCGGCCGACGACATTCAGGCCAGCGAACCGGACGCATTGGGCCGCCTGCCCGCGCCGTGGTCGCTCCAGCAGATCTGGTCGCTCGAACCGGGCGGCGCGGACGAGCCGGGCGTGCTGTGGGCGGGCACGATCCCTGGCGGCCTGTTCCGTTCCGCCGACGGCGGCGACAGCTGGGCACTCAACCGTCCGTTGTGGGACCGCCCGGAGCGGCGCGAATGGGCGGGCGGCGGCTACGACGCGCCAGGCATTCACTCGGTGATGGTCGATCCGCGCGACAGCCGGCACGTGACGGTGGGCGTGTCGTGCGGCGGCGTCTGGCAGACGGTCGACGGCGGCGCGAACTGGCGCCTCAGTGCCGAAGGCATGGAAGCCGACTACATGCCGCCCGAGCGGCGCGGCGAACCCAACGCGCAGGACCCGCACCGCGTCGTGCAATGCGCGGCGAATCCGGATGTGCTGTGGACCCAGCATCACTGCGCGATCTTCCGTTCGACCGATGGCGCGGCGCACTGGCGGCGCATGGAAGCGCAGCCGTCGAGTTTCGGTTTTGCGGTCGCTGTGCATCCGCGCGAGCCGGACACCGCGTGGTTCGTGCCGGCGCAAAAAGACCAGTACCGCGTTCCCGTGAATGGCCAGTTCGTCGTCACGCGCACGCGCGACGGCGGGCGCACGTTCGAGCGCTTCTCGAACGGCTTGCCGAGCGCACCGGCATACGACCTCGTGTACCGGCACGGACTCGACATCGACGAATCCGGCACGCGCCTCGCCATGGGCTCGACCACGGGCGCGCTCTGGACCTCGGACGACGGCGGCGAAAACTGGCGGCTCGTTTCGGCGCATTTACCGCCGGTGTATTGCGTGCGGTTCGGGTGACGGTGAGCGGGCGCACCCGAACCCGCCTCGCTACGCGCGCAGCGAACAGTTGCGGCTGTCCCACGCCGTGAAGTCGTCGAGCGGATCGTCGCGCGTCATCGCTCCCGCCGATTCACCGTTGACGTCGCGCCCATATACAGCCGAAGTCAGCGCCGCCGTCGGCTGGATACGCCCATCGCCGTGATCGAACAGACAGCTCGCCAGTGCGATTGAGTCACACCCGCTGAGCGCCATTAGCTACCGATTTCCATATCGCGCATTCGAATCTCAAAAAAGAGAAGGAATCCTATTTGATGATGCCAGGCAAAAGTGGCGGAAATTTCATATGGAGTCGGGTCATTGCGATTGACGGACTGTGGGAGCAGTCCTAGATTTTTCACTCGATAGCTGCGGACGCAACGATTCTGTTTTCGTTCCTTTCAACCGCACAGGACAGCGTGGAATGAATGCTCTCTCGAAGAATTTTACCGATGCGCTGCGTCACCCGAGCGTGCGCCTGACCCAGCATTTCAGGCTGTGGATTGGCAAGCAGGAGAATGATCTCGATGTGCTCGACTTCAAGGTGCGCGGCGGATTCTGCAAGGACTACGTCGTCATTGTCACGGTCACGTCTGCGCGCCTCGACATTGACGGCAAGGACTACGTCGGGCGGCGCGCCGGCCTGCAAGTCGACGAGCGCGCCGCGGTGCCCTCGGCGAGCTGGACGACGCCGGCCGACCATGCTGCGGCCACCTTCAATGGGGTGGTGACGCGCTGGAAGCGTATCCGCACAAGCCGCGACGAGGCGGCCTACGAGGTGCGCATCGAACCGCGCTTTGCCGCGCTCGGCAAGCGCATGGTCCACTCCGATGTGCTCGACGATGTCACGTTCGAGGAGATGGTCAGGAAGAAGCTGGTCGACGGGCAAAACTTTGACGCCTTCGATGTCGAGTTCCGTCTCGAAGGGCCGCAGGAAAAGATGCAGCAGATCGTGATGTACGAGGAGTCGGTTTGGCACTTCATCGCACGCCATGCGAAGCGCAAGGGCATTTTCTGGTTCTACCGGCAGGAGCGCGGCGAGAACGGGCTGCTGGACATCCTCGTGTTCGCGGACAACCCGCGTGCCTATATCCGGTCGATAAACCTGCCGCTGCTGGCCAGCGCGGGACTGCACAGCAACTTGCACGAGGCGGCGCAGGAAGTTCACGAGCAGCGCGCCCTGGTACCGGCGGCGATTGAAGTTTGGGAGCGGAACTACCGGACGCCGGAGGACCCGCTCAGGGCCATGGCGAAAGTCTCCGCGCAGGCGGACGACCGCTCGGTGTTCGGGCAGATCAGCCGCAGCGCGGAGTTCCATCTGACGCAGCAGCAGGGCGAGACGCTCGCTCAGGCGCGACGCGACGAGCAAGTCGCGCGTCAGGTGACGCTCGCTGGCGCTAGCGACGCGAAGGGCATTGCACCGGGCGTAGTGATCAAGCTGACCAATACGAAGATGTCCAGTGCCGAATACGGCTTCGTGGTGACGTCGTTCAAGATGAAGGGAAGCCGCACGAAGCCCGCTTTCGCGCGCTTTATGGCGATGCCCGCGCATCTGACCTACCGTCCGGTGTTTGACTACGAGCGGGACTGGCGATTTCTGACGGGGCCTGTCGTCGGCGTGGTCACGACATTGGACTCGACCCCCTACGCATACGTGGACGAATACGGGCGTTATCCCGTTGTACCGAAGTTCCTGCAGGGCTCGAGAAATGCCAATAACAAGCTGCTGAACCTGCGCCTGCTGCGTCCGTCATCGTCCTACCAGGGTGGCTTCCATTCGCCGCTGCTTCCCACCACCGAGGTTTTGCTCGACGGGGCCCACGGCGATATCGATCGTCTCCATATAACTGGAGCCCTGCACGATTTTTCGCACCCTGATGTCGTACGAAGCACCGACGCGCTGTTTAGTTACGCAATCTGGCGCTCGCCGCTTCTCGGGGCAGCGATCGTTTTCAATGACCTGAAGGGCAAGGAAAGCGCGCGTATCGCGACGGTCTACAGCCAGTCTGCGATCAACCAGGGATATCTGCTCAACAGTAAAAAGCTCCTTCGCGGTGAAGGGTACGAAATTACCTCGAAGTCGTGGGGCACGCTGCGCGCAGCGAAGGGGCTGTTCTTCTCTGCGGACGCGGCAGCGGGAGCGGATACGCCGCACCTTGAGATGCCTGCCGCCGTCGCGCAACTGAAGGCCGCGCTACAGCGCCAACGGACCTCGCGGCGGCGACGACGCAGGCGGGAGCTGATCCTGCCGATCGCGCGACGCAGTCGGCGCTGCTCGACGGCTTGAATCAGCTTCGTGACGCGGGGTTGCTCGCGAGCGCCCCGGCGGGCATGGCCTTCGTGACGCCGCGCTCGGCCCAGCACTCGGCTGGCGAAAACATGATCGTTACGGCGGGCCAGCATCTGGACGTCAGCATCGCCAGGCGGCTACGGATGGCGGCAGGCGAGCTGATTTCGCTATGCGCGCACAAGCTCGGTATCAACCTGACCGCTGCGAAGGGGAAGTTTACGGCGGCAGCGTTGACGGACGGGATGGACCTGTTCGCGCAGAAGCAGTTGCGCGTCGCGAGCGAGAGCGCAGACGTTCAGGTCTCGGCGAAGTCGAAAATCACGCTCAACAGCGGGGGGGCTTCGCTCGTAATCGAAGGCGGCAACATGACTTTCCACTGTCCTGGCGCGTTCACCATCAAGGCGGCCTCGTTCACGTTCGTTGGACCCGACAACGTGCCGGCCCAGCTACCGTCCCTGCCGAAAAGCAGCCTGAAGAATTCCGAACCGTATTCGTCATCCCACTGAAGCCATGATCATCAGCCCTCCCTTTCTTCCGGCGTCGGGCCCGACGGCCAGCGACGCGTCGAAACCGGACCCCATGATGGATCTCATCGACCAGTTCGAGATTGGCCATCACGGGGTCTGGCCGGTCACCTTCGACCGGCGTTCTCATTGCGCTATCCATCTGAATCCTGGCACGCAGGGCGCGGGCCACGCAGAGCCGGTGCGCGCGATCGCCGATGGGGAAGTTGTCGCGTACCGGGTCTGCAAGAACGGCATCTCGGACGGCGCGACCGATTCGAAGACCGGGCAGCCTTTTCTGAACTCGAACGCCGGCTTCGTTCTGCTGCGGCACACGACCGACACGGGCGACGGACGCACGCTCGCGTATTACTCGCTTTACATGCACCTGCTGGACATGATCAGCCAGGAGGATATTGTTCCCCAACCTAACGATCCGCCGGAAACTGGCTCGACGAACGCGCTACCCAAATGGCTGCTCGATACGGCAGGGGGCAAGGATGGGATGGTCCAGATGGGCGGTACGAAGAGGGTGTACCGCAAGGACATGCTCGGCTACGTCGGCCAGCATCAGGGCGTGGCGCATCTTCACTTCGAAATCTTCATGGCGGACGGCGATTTCACGGCCTGGTTCGACACGGTACAGATCGGGCTGAAAAAGCCGGCTCAGCCGGCAACGGGCGACTACTGGGGGCACAGCTACTTCGTCATTTCCGGCCCGCAGGAGTTCTATCCGCAGCCTGCGGGCATGGATGAGACCTGGTTTCCCCGTGTGCCGGGCGGCTCGCTTGGTGCAGGCGATACGCTCTATGTCGAGGCATCGTTCAACAAGGGGCAGCGCTTTACGCGCGCGTGGATCGATAGGGGTGGCAGTGGCAACGTGGCCTTGCTTACGCCCGACCCCGTTGCGGACCCCTATGACAACGCCCAAAAGCATTACGAATACGACCTGTATGAACGCGCGATGGCCCTCTATCCGGCATGTCCGAGCGATGGCTATGAGATGCTGCGGTTTGGACGCATTCTTTCGCATAAGGACTCAACCGAATCCCCCCTGCCACCTGGATCGCGGTGCCATTCGACGAGCATGGCACGCTGGGGTATGTCAACATCGCGCCGGATGCCATCAAGAAGCTGTCTGACGCGGATTTCCCGTTCTTTACGGGTTGGCAAAAGGTGGATGATGACAACACGCCGTTCAACGACGCCGGGCGATGTGATTACGCGACGCTTTGCGGGTTGACGGGCATTCAGGATTCGCTGCCGTCGGCGCAACCGCTCGAAGCCGATCCGAACAACAACAATGAGGTCAACCTGCAGCTTGCCAGCTACGTGCAAAACACGGATGGCGTGGACGAAAAGCTTCGGGGGATGGTGTTCAAGGCGCGTAGCGAGTGGGATCCGTCCAACAACGAGGAACGGTACAAGGATCTGAACGATCCGTATGGCTTCTTTGGCAAGCAGAAGGATACCAATCCCGACGGGTACAAAAACTTCACGGACTTCCTGAGCAAGTTCCAGTTTCTGGACAAGACGCCCCTTGCCGGGCAGCAACTCTGGTTCTTCCATCCGCTAGCGTTTATTCGCCACTTCAGAAAGTGTGGGTGGCTAAGTCGCCAAGAACTTCAGCGCCTGCTTCCAAAAAATGTTGTACAAAAAGCCACGCCGTGGAAGTGGCAAACGGTACACCTTAGTTGGGCTGCTTCCATGTTGGCAGCAAATAATCCGAATGCCATTAAGAGGCGCTTGGAACTCAACAACGCGGTCCGCAAATACGGGATTCAATCGCCCGTGCGTATGGCGTCTTTCTTTGGAAATGCAACAGAGGAGACGCAATGGTTCCAAAAATACCATGAGGGATCACCATTTTGGTACGCTCCATGGGATGGGCGAGGAATGCTTCAGCTCACACACGCCACAAATTATATTAAATATTGGAAATTCAAAGGGATTGCAGTAAGTGCAACGGTGGAGGACATCCTGAAGCAGCATACCCAGATGGCTGATCAAAGCAGAACATTGCCCAATGGTCATAAGGGGATGTACGATTCGATGCATTACCTTAGAGATACATCTACACATATTCCGGCCGACCTTATCGAAAAAAGAGAGGCGATGGCCAACCCATTTGAAGCAGCGGATAGCGCGGGCTGCTATTGGGCTTGGTCGGGTGCAGCATGTTGCGCTGACGAGTACTGGACTAATCAATCCAGTGAATACAGTCCGCTCTCAACGGATCACGGAGTAAAATACTTCTACATAAACGGGGCGTTTGGTAAGGTCGCGGCCACAATAAACACTGGCAAGCCAAGTAGTAACTATAATTCAGTGTGGGACATACAGTCTCGGTTTTTGTCATTCGCTAACGCACAAATAATACTGTTCGATGTAACTAGCTTCCCGCAGCCGGACGGGAGTACATCTATTTTTCCGGTTGGTTTCGGGCGCGTGGAGGAATCGTGAAGCATTACATAACAATCTTTGTTGCTGGTTGGCTCGCTGTTGCATGCTTTTCTGGTGAAGCATTAGCCGATGATGGCGTGAGGAAGTTGGGGGTGGGCACAAGCACACTCACGGCAGATGGACCAACATCGGTGCAAGTAAGAATGGGCGACTGCGAGTTTTCGATGACTCTGAAAAAGGGCGAACATATTAAATACAACGATCCAGATCTCATACTTTATCGCGCAGACGCTCCCCTGCCTGATCGGGAACTTCCGTTCCTTCAGCAGGCGCAAACGTATTCTGGGTATGACTGGTGGTTTGAGAAACGCGGGACTGCACACGTGCCATGGATTGGCTTTATGTGCGAAAACACCGCAGATTTTAAGTGGTCTCCCGATAATGCACAAACCGATATTTCTCAAGAGATGCAGGATATCATGGACGCTAACTCATTGAGGTGTCCCGCAGATTTTGACGGGAAGAAATGGACTCCGCTTCGGAAGAGTGGGTCGGCGAACTTTGAAAATATCGATGTATCCGGTGCAAATGGGTTTGTGGTCGATACTAAATCGAAGAATGGAATTCAAGGTTCGAGATTTTGTTTCGTTCATAGCAAGAACGTTTTGATTGGTGTGTCTGGGGGGGTAGATATTCAAAGCGAGAGAAATTTGAAGAATAATTTTCTCCCCCATCTCTTGCGAAGTATTCAATTTAAAACCGACGCTATGCCAGCGCAGTAACAAGAGCCGCAATCAATTATTTAACTAATCTATGCAATCTCCTATCCGTAAAGGCGACAAACTCGAACACGGCGGCGAAGTCACAGGCGGCTCACCGTGGTTCGAGGTGATGGGCCGGCCGCTCGCCCGGAAGGGCGACGAGGCGATCTGCGAACTGCATGGACCAACCACGATTGACGAGGGCTACGCCAAATTCCCCGATCGCGACGGCAAGGAGGTTGCCTTCCATCATTCCCGCTGCGCGTGCGGCTGCCGTCTGCTCTCGTCGCTCATGAATTTCAACATCGAGTAATGCCGGTCGATCTTTCTCCCGGCGGACGCCCCACCGGGTATCCGCCCAGAATGCGTTTCTGGCTATGGGCGGCTACGTGGTTCGTGTTTAACGTCTTCGGCCCGTTATTTGTGCTGCTTGCGTGGCCGAAGGGTGAGCCGGCGCGTGGCCTCGAGTTCTGGAGTTGGATGGTCGGCGCACCGAACGGCGTGTTCCTGGTTCTGCTCGGTTTTGCCCGGGCAGGCTACGAGGTCCTCTGGTATCGCGCGTACTGGCGCAACCATCATCGCGACCGCTGGCTCAGGGAGAGAGTCCGGTTCGCGCAGCGCCCGCTGCATGTAGTTAGTGCTGGGTATTGCCTGCCGCTGGCGGGCAAATCCCTTGCTGAAGTTCTCGCTGGCAAGCACTCGCTCCTGAAGACGCAGAGTGCCCGACATGGCTCGGGCAAGGTCTCGTGCAATCGCTTTGAGGACCATGACCCGTTGCTGGCCGGGCTGCCCGTGGCGGGAGAAGAGGAAAGCGAGGGCGGCGACGCAGGCGTGCTGATGGAGGTTGCTCCCGCTGTCCAGATGATCCGTGTTGCGCTTGAACCGTTGGTCGGCAATATCCAGGCGCTGACGCGATACGAAAAGCCGTACTGGCCGCAGGTACGCGTGCTGGCCGGGCCGGAGACTGCGGCCCGTCGCCTGGCCCAGGTTCGGGAGGCGTTGCGGCTGGCTGCGCTACCGCCACTCGATGTTCAGGCCGTTCCCGAGACCGATGGTCTGCTGGTAGCCGACGGCTGGCTCGACGCGCGCGAGAGCCGTCCGCTTCTCGCGGTCGCCGCAGCATGGTACGACGATGCCATCGACGAAGGCTGTGCCGAAGGTTGTAGTGCCGTGCTGCTCGATCCCGGTTACTTCAGGCTTCCGCCGGAAGTCCGCCACAAGGCTGCCCTGCACCGTCCCGTCCAGGGGCTCGACGGTGAGGCCGAGTACGGTTTTGCGAATGCCGCGATCTGGGGCAAGGCTAAGGCCGCGGCGGTGACGCGCGCGTGGATCACGCGTCCGGTTGAGCGCAGCGACCGCGCCCTCGCTGCCGCCGGTTTTCAGGCCGCGTCGAAGGACGCCGCACAGCACCGGCTCGATCGTATTGTCGGCAACGTGGGCGCGGCAAACGGCCTGCTGGCAATTGCGGCTGCCATTGAGGCCGGCGCCACAGACGGCCCGCAACTGGTTGTCGACGGGCTGCAGTCAGCCATTCTCCACGTCATACCCGCAGGACAACCCAACGCATCCACGCATGACGACTCCCCAAAATAACCTGAAGAACATTGAGCCTGAAGCCGTCGCCAGCAAACCGGCTTCAAGCCCCGCGGCGATCTGGGGCATGCCCCTCGCAGCGCTCGTCCTCGCCATCGCCGCACTCCTGCTGGTCTGGTTCGGGAATGGCCGCCTTGGCATCGCGGATGGCGCACTTCGCACGCGGCTATTAATCGGTATACCGATCTTGCTGGTTGTCGTCGTGATCGCCCACCTGTTCGCGGTATCGACGGCTGCATACGGCGGGGCCGCCAGACTGTTCCGCAGTGAAACCGGCGACCGCACGAAGGCAGCAAAGCCGCTCAAGCGCGACGCCCGGCTACAACGCATGGCCGAGGAACTACGCGTCGCGCATGGCTGGTTCTGGCGCTACCGTCTGCGCTGGCTGATGGTCGACGGCAACGACGCTCGGGTCGATCAGGTCGCGCCCGGTCTCAAGCAGGCGGGCGTCATGCACGTCGGCGAAACCGTCCTCGTCCACGCCGCGCCGGACGGTATTGAGAAAGAAAAGTGGCTCGGCCAGATCCGCAAATTGCGCAGTCGTCGCCCGGTCGATGGTCTGGTCCACGTCGCACGCGCCGACGAGACCGATACGGACCTACCCCGCGCGCTCTCGATGACCGCGACCGCGCTCGGCTGGGCCGCACCCGTTACGTTCCTGCATCCGGTCGAGGCAAAGGGTAGGCCGTCCGAAAGCTTCGACGCGGTCGGCGCCTTCATGCCCAACGAGCCGCGCAGGAAGGCGCAGGAATCCGCCGCAAGACTGCCGGAGCTGTTCAACGAGGTCGAGCGGTGGACAGCAGACGCGGGCGTACACCTTTATACCCAGGAGAAGGCGACCTGGCTGATGGAAGTCTCGAAGTATGTCGGCGACCATGCCGGGCGGATCGCTACCAGCCTGGGCGCGCTTGCCGCGTCGAACTGGCTGCGTGCGCCGCTCGCGGGTGTCATGTTCGCGCCGGTTTTTCCGGGGCCGACCATCGTACCGGTGCCGGTCGTCGACGCAGACGCGACGCCAGGCCAGCCCGCTGACACGCCGCATGTGGTGACGGTTACGCGCGAGCAACCCGCCGCGCTGCTTCCGGTCTGGAAAGAGATCGCTGGCGGGGCGTCCCGCCATCGGGGCAGACGCGCGGGCTTCTACTGGCCCGATGCCCTCGCGATAGCTGTCCTCGTTGGGGCCATCGCCTGGATCGTCCTGCTGGTAATCTCGGGCCTCGGTAACCACGCACTTGTCAAGGA
>NZ_JAMBPS010000046.1:0-63327 GCF_024206515.1 Paraburkholderia sp. CNPSo 3281
GCGCTTTAGCGCCCCATCCCCCATGCTAAAATCACCCGCATTCCTTCCCTGCTGCGGGCCAAAAAAACATGGCAAGACCGGCGGCTTCGGCCGAACGCAACGAAGCTCAATCCGAAAGCCGGCGCAAGTACGATCCCGAGCAGACCAGGCGCAATATCCTCGAAGTGGCGACGGCCGAATTCTCGGCCATGGGTCTCGCAGGCGCGCGTGTAGACGCGATCGCCGAGCGCACGAACACCACCAAGCGCATGCTGTATTACTACTTCGGCAGCAAGGAAGGGCTGTACGAAGCGGTGCTCGACAAGGTCTACGGCGACATCCGCGCGCTCGAACTGGACCTGCACATCGACGAACTGGATCCCACCGAAGGCCTGCGGCGGCTCGTCGAATTCACCTTCGACTATCACGACCGCCACCGCGACTTCGTGCGCCTCGTGACGATCGAGAACATTCACGGCGCGAAGTACATCGAGCGCCTGAAAACCTTCCGCAGCCGCAACGCCAGCGCGATCCGCACGATCGAAGACCTGCTCGCGCGCGGCGTGGCAAGCGGCGCGTTCCGCGACGACATCGATCCCATCGATCTGCACCTGCTCATCAGCTCGATGTGCTTTCACCGCGTGGGCAACCGGCACACCTTCGGCGCCGCGTTCGGGCGCGACCCCTCGCATCCGCGCCTGCGCGCGCGCCATCGCGAGATGGTCGTCGACGCCACGCTGCGCTTCGTCAAGAAGTAAGGCGGCCCCGGCACCGCGGCCGCCCCGGGTTTTTCCAGGGCGCCCGCCGATGCGGGACGCATTGGCCGCGGCGGGCTCGTCTCCCCGCACGGCGCCGCGCAGGGCTGCCAAAAGGCCCCGGCGAACTCCGCAGATTTATCTCCAAAAGTCCGGTGAGCCCCGCCCTGCGTGGCTGTCAGCTAGCATCGCTTGTCCCATAAAAGTGCGCAAACGCATTACACTACGGCGGTCAAGGCCGCCGCGCGCGGCCTCGCCCTGCGCAGCCGCGCCCCGCCTCGCCGGCAGGGCGGGCGCGCCGGTCCACGCCACCGGAGAGTCTTTAGCGCAATGAGCACCGCCATGCCCCGTTCCGGCCAAGCCGGCCTGCCTCGACAGACTCAGGGTCGCTATACCCTCGGCACACGCATCGTCCTCAGCTTTGGCTTGCTTTTCGTACTGATGCTCGCGATGGCTGCGGTCTCGTGGGACCGCCTGCGCGCGATCGACAGCGAGGCGATGAGCCTCACGCGCGATTCGGTGCCGGGCCTGTTCTACGCGACGTCGCTGCGCGCGGCGGCCAACCAGACCTATAGCCTCGTCGAGCGCGCGGCCTTCGTCGATGCCGATGCGGACAGCGCGGCCCGCGACCTGTCGGGCCTGCCCGCGGCCGTGGCGCAGGTCGAGGAGACCACACGGCAGTACGAACGCACGCTTTTCCGCAGCGACGACCGCGAGCGCTTCCAGCGCTTTCGCGACGCCTACGCGCGCTATCTGCCGCTGGCCAAGGCGGTAGCGAGCCAGTTGCCCGCCTCGCGCCCAGCCGCGCAGGCCGCGTTCGCGCAGATCGGCCCGGCCTGGCAGGAGGTGCTCGCCACGGCCAACGCGCTCGTCGCCGAAAACCGTCAGCAGGCCGACGAGTCCGCGCAGACCATCCGCAACTCGGTCACGGGCACGGAGATCACGCTCGCCACGGCGCTGGGCGTCGTGCTGCTCGCCGCGCTCGCCACGGGTTACGCGCTCTATCGCGCGATCACGGTGCCGATGGCGCGCCTCGTGGAGGTGCACGACTCCATGCGCACCGGCAACCTGTCGCAGCGCCTCGCGCTGAATCGCAGCGACGAATTCGGCGTGCTCGAAGACGGCTTCAACCGCATGAGCGACGAACTGGCGAGCCTCGTCGCCCAGGCGCAGAAGTCGTCCCTGCAGGTCACGACCTCGGTGGCCGAAGTGGCCGCGACGTCGAAGGAGCAGCAGGCCACCGCGAGCGAGACGGCGGCCACCACGACCGAGATCGGCGCGACCTCGCGCGAGATTTTCGCCACGGCGCGCGACCTCGTGCGCACCATGAGCGAGGTGGCGACGGTGGCCGAGCAGTCGGCCGGGCTCGCCAGTACGAGCCAAAGCGGCCTCACGCACATGGAAGACACGATGCGCAGCGTGATGGAAGCGGCGGGTTCGGTGAACGCCAAGCTCGCCATCCTCAACGAGAAGGCCGTGAGCATCAATCAGGTCGTGGCGACGATCACGAAGGTGGCCGACCAGACCAATCTGCTTTCGCTGAACGCGGCGATCGAAGCGGAGAAGGCGGGCGAGTACGGGCGCGGCTTCTCCGTGGTCGCGACCGAAATCCGCCGCCTCGCCGACCAGACGGCCGTGGCGACCTACGACATCGAGCAGACCGTGAAAGAGATCCAGTCGGCGGTGTCGGCAGGCGTGATGGGCATGGACAAGTTCGCGGAAGAAGTGCGGCGCGGCATGCACGACGTGCAGGCCGTGGGCGCGCAGCTTTCGCAGATCATCGGCGCGGTGCAGACGCTCGCGCCGCGCTTCCAGGTCGTGAACGACGGCATGCAGGCGCAGGCCACCAGCGCCGAGCAGATCACCCAGGCGCTCACGCAGCTTTCCGAGGCCGCCCAGCAGACGGCGGAGTCGCTGCGCCAGTCGTCGCAGGCCATCGACAATCTCACGCTCGTCGCCAACGAACTGCGCACCGGCGTGTCGCGGTTCAGGATCGAGGCGTGACGCGGGAACGGCGATGCTCTTCCTGGTCTTCGAACTGGACGGCGAGCGTTACGCGCTCGATGCCCGCGAGATCGCGCACGTGCTGCCGCTCGCGCCCGTGCGCGCGTTTCCGGGCACGCCCGCGTATATCGCCGGCGTGATCGACTACGAGGGCGCGCCCGTGCCCGTGGTCGATCTGCCGATGCTCGCGCTCGGGCGGCCCGCACGCACACTCATGTCCACGCGGCTCGTGCTCGTGTATGACCATGACGCCGCGGCCGGCCCGACGGCCGCTCATGCGCCGTCGCGCCGCCTCGCGCTGCTGCTCGAAAGCGCGACGCGCACGCAGTCGATTGCCCCCGAGCGCTTTGCCGAAGGCGGCATCGCCACGCCCGAGGCACGCTGGCTCGGCCCCGTCGCGCGCGACGAGCGCGGTTTCGTGCAGTGGGTGAAAGTCGCCCAACTGCTCGACGCGCGCGTGCGCGCGCGGCTCTTTCCCGATCCGCCTTCGTGGCAAGGCGCGCCATGAGACAGGCCGACCCGCGCTTCGCCGCCTGGCTGCTCGACGAAACCGGCATCGACGCTGAATCGCTGGGCGCCAACGCGCTCGCTCGCGCGGTCGGCACACGGGCGGCGGTGACGCTCGAGGTCCACGCCGATCTGCATCCGGCTGTTACGCGCAAGGCGTGGATGAGCGGCGCCGCGCTGCCCGAATGGGCGCGCGAAGCCTACTGGCAACGTCTCACGACCACGCCTGCCGAGCGCCAGGCGCTGATCGACGCGCTCGTGGTGCCCGAGACCTGGTTTTTTCGCGAGCGCGAGGCCTTCGCCGCGCTGGCGCGCCTCGGCACGCAGCGGCTGGCCGCGCAGCCCGGCGACGTGCTGCGCGTGCTGAGCGCGCCGTGCTCGAGCGGCGAGGAGCCGTACTCGGCGGCCATGGCGTTGCTCGACGCGGGCCTCGCGCACGAGCAGTTCGCCATCGACGCGATCGACATCAGCGGCCAGTCGATTGCGGCGGCCGCGCGCGGCGTGTACGGCCGCAATGCGTTTCGCGGCGACGGCCTCGCGTTTCGCGAGCGCTATTTCGAGCCGGCGCCGGACGGATGGCGTATCGCCGCGACGGTGCGCCGCGCCGTGACCTTCGAGCGCGCGAACCTGTTCGAATGGCTCGCACCGCACCCGGTGCGCTACGACTTCATTTTCTGCCGCAACGTGCTGATCTATTTCGACCGCGCCTCGCAGGACCGCGCCATCGACTTGCTGCGTGCGCGCCTCACGGCGGGCGGCATGATCTTCGTCGGACCGGCGGAAACCGGGCTGATGATGCGCCATGAGATGGCGTCCGCCTATATTCCGCTCGCGTTCGGTTTTCGCGCGCCGGAACCGGGGGCGACGGCGGATCATCAACATCCGGCGAGCCCGGCGGCCGCCGTGCCGCCTGCGCTCACGCCGCTGCCGGTCATTGCCGCCACGGCGGCGGCGCCCGCATTCGGCAGCGCGCCGGTGTTCGCGCCGCTGGACGCGCCCGTGGCCGCGGCGGCACGCGGGCCCGCGCCGCCGCGGCTCTCGCTGCGGCCCTTGCACGGCGCGCCGGCTCCGCGCGCGGCCGCCGTGGTGAGCGTCCATGCGGCGGTCGGGCAGCCCACCGGTGCCACGCCCGAAGCCGCGCTCGCCGACGCGCGTCGTCTCGCCGACGCCGGCGCGCTCGACGAGGCCGAGCGCCTCGCCACGCAAGCGGCGCAGGCGCTGACCCAGAACGCGGGCACCTGGTACCTGCTAGGCCTGATCGCCGATGCGCAGGGCCGCGCCGCCCAGGCGCTCGCGCACTATCGCAAGGCCATCTATCTGGAGCCTTCGCACTACGAAGCGCTCACGCATCTGGCGGCGCTGCTCGAAGTGCAGGGCGATGCCGAAGGCGCGCGCCGGCTGATGCGCCGTGCGCAGCGCGCCGCGCAGCAAGTCGCTCAGCGCGGCGAACCGGACGCAGGAGGCCCGCATGTCTGAGCGCGAGCTGGAGCAAGACCGCGCGCAGGACCTCGCGCCGGCGGCGCAACTGCCCGAGCACTGCTGGAAAGTCATCGGCACGCTGGGCGACAACTCGTGCCCGCGCCTGGAAACATGCGTGCGCTGCCTGAATTGCCCGGTTTTCGAAGAAGCGGCGGCGCGCATGCTCGACCGTCCCGCGCCGCTTGCGCCAGCTGCGCTTGCGCTCGAACGCGCGCCTGAGTCCGTCGGCACGCAGACGCGCCACGAAGGCTCGCTCGTGTTTCGCGTGGGCGGCGAGTGGCTCGCGCTGCCCGCCACCGCGCTGCGCCAGGTGCACGAGGCGCGCGCCATCCACACGCTGCCGCACCGGCGCAGCGCCGCTGTGCTGGGCGTCGTGAACGTGCGCGGCGTGCTCACGCTCGCGGTATCGCTGGCCGCGCTGCTGCGTATCGATGCGGCAGCGCACGCCGCACCGTCGCGCGCCGCCACGCCGCGCCTGCTCGTGACCGAATGGGCGGGCGCGATGACGGCGTTTCCCGTCGATGCCGTGGAGGGCGTGGCGAGCTTCGGCGCCGCCGCGCTCCTGCCTGCGCCCGCCACGCTCGCGCAGTCGGCCGGGCGGCACGTGCGCGGCGTGACGCATTGGCGCGGGCGTTCGGTGGGCGTGCTCGACGCCGAGGTGCTATTCGATGCGCTTGCAAGGAGTTTGCGATGAGCGACGACGAACTGAGCCGCCGCTCGCTGCTCGACCTCTTCCATGAGGAGGCGGCGGCGCAGACGCGGACGCTTTCCGCGGGCCTGCTCGCGCTGGAGTCTGCGCCCGCGGATGCCGCCACGCTCGAAGCCTGCATGCGTGCGACGCACTCGCTCAAGGGCGCTGCGCGCATCGTCGGACTGCCGGAGGCGGTCGAGGTGGCGAGCGCGATGGAGGACTGCTTCGTGGCCGCGCAGCGCGGCGAGCTGCGCATCGACGCGGCGCGCATCGATGCACTGCTCGTCGGCATCGACTTGCTGAGCGCGGCAGGCGATGCCGCGGCGGCGCCGCTTGCGCACGAGGCGGTGGAGGCGTTCGTGGCGCGCCTGCAGGGCGGAGCGCAGCCCGGCGCGGCCAACACCGCCGCGAGCGCACCCGGGACCACACCCGAAACCGACAACCTCGCCGCGCTGGCGGCGTCATTGCGTCTGCCCGAGCCGGAGCGTGAGGCGGCGGCGTCCGGCGACGTCGAACCCGCGCCGCTGGCGCAACCCTCGCCATCCCGTTCAGCCGACGCCGGGCGCATGCTGCGCGTGCGCGCCGGCACGCTCGACCGCCTGCTCGGCTTCGCGGGCGAATCGCTGGTGGAGTCGCGCCGCATGCGGCCGTTCGCGGAGGGGCTCTTGCGCACGCGCCGTGCGCAGGGCGACGTGCTTGCGGCGCTGGGACAGTTCCAGGAACGCCACGGGGATGCGCTCGACGTCGACGCTCGCGCCGCGCTCGCAGCTATCCGCAATGCGATTGTGTCGCTGGATCGTCAGCTATCCGAACGATTCGACGACGTCGATCGCATCGATCGACGCGGCACGCAACTCGCGCAGCGCCTCTACGATGAGGCCCTGCAATGCCGCATGCGGCCGTTCGGCGATACGGCGCACACCTATCCGCGCGTGGTGCGCGACCTTGCGCGCTCGCTCGGCAAGCGCGTGCGCTTCGCGATTACCGGCGAGTCGACGCAAGTGGACCGCGACATCCTCGAAATGCTCGACGCGCCGCTCGGCCACCTGCTGCGCAATGCGCTAGACCACGGTATCGAGGACCCCGAAACAAGACGGCGGGCGGGCAAGCCCGAAGAGGCAAGCCTCACACTCGAAGCGCGCCATAGCGCCGGCAAACTGCTGATCGCCGTGGCCGATGACGGCGCGGGCATCGATCTGGACGCACTGCGCGGGAGTATCGTCGCCCGCTCGTTCGCGCAGCCCCAGGCCGTTGCCGCGATGTCCGACGCCGAGCTGTTCGACTTCCTGCTGCTGCCGGGCTTCTCGCTGCGCGATACCGTCACCGATGTGTCGGGCCGCGGCATTGGCCTCGACGCCGTGCAGAACTTCGCGAAGGCCGTGCGCGGCACGGTGCGCATCGAGAGCGCGGCGGGGCAGGGCACGCGCTTCGTGCTGCAGTTGCCGCTCACGCTCTCGGTGGTGCGCAGCCTGATCGTCGAGGTCGCGGGCGAAGCCTATGCGTTCCCGCTCGCGCACGTGCGCCGCGCGCTCAGCGTGCCGCGCAGCACGATCGAGATGCTCGAAGGCCAGCAGCACATTGCCTTCGAAGGGCGACCCGTGGGGCTCGTGACCGCGCGCCAGTTGCTCGGCGCGGGTGCCGAAGCCACGACCGCGGAAGACCTGAATGTCGTGCTGGTGGGCAGCGAGGCGGGCCTCTATGGCGTGGCCGTGGACCGCTTCGCGGGCGAGCGCACGCTCGCCGTACAGCCGCTCGACGCGCGTCTGGGCAAGGTGCGCAACGTCTCCGCGGCGGCGCTGCTCGACGACGGCGAGGTCGCGCTGATCGTCGACGTGGAGGACATCGTGGCGTCGGTTGCGCGTCTCGTGCGCGACGGGCAGCTCGCGGGCGTGGCGCGCGGCGGCGCGCACGATGGAGCGCGCGCACGCAAGCGCATTCTCGTTGTCGAGGACTCCTTGACGGTGCGGGAGCTGGAGCGCAAGCTGCTCGAAAAACGCGGCTACGATGTCACGGTGGCGGTGGACGGCATGGACGGCTGGAGCACCTTGCGCAACGCGCACTTCGACCTCGTCATCACCGACGTCGACATGCCGCGCATGGACGGCATCGAACTCGTCACGATGATCAAGGGCGACGCGATGCATCGCAACGTGCCGGTGATGATCGTCTCGTACAAGGATCGTGAAGACGACCGGCGGCGCGGCCTCGACGCGGGCGCCGACTACTATCTGACCAAGGGCAGCTTCCACGACGAAGCGCTGCTCGACGCGGTGAACGACCTGATCGGAGAGGCGGCGGGATGAAAATCGGTATCGCCAACGACATGCCGCTAGCGGTCGAGGCGCTGCGTCAGGCCATTGCGACACGGCCCGGCCATCGCGTGGTGTGGGTCGCCGAGAACGGCGAGGATGCGGTGCAGTTCTGCGCGGCGCAGGTGCCCGACGTGATCCTCATGGATCTCGTGATGCCGAAGCTCGACGGCGTGGAGGCCACGCGGCAGATCATGGCGCGCTCGCCGTGCCCGATCCTGATCGTCACGAGCAGCGTGGGCGCGAACGCCTGGCGCGTGTACGAGGCGATGGGCGCGGGCGCGCTCGATGCCGTCGATACGCCCACGCTCGCCGGGCCCGATACGCGCCGCACCATGGACCTGTTGCTCGCGAAGATCGAGCAGATCGGGCGCGTTTCGGGCGCGCTCGATCTCGCCGCGCGCGCGCCGGCGTTCATCGCTTCCGGCATGGCGAAAGCGCCGCTCATTGCGATCGGCGCCTCGGCGGGCGGACCCAGCGCGCTCGCTACCGTGCTCGGTGCGCTGCCCGCCGGTTTCGGCGCGAGCATCGTGATCGTGCAGCACGTGGACCAGTCGTTCGCCGCGGGCATGGCCGCCTGGCTCGACGGCCAGACGCCGCTCACGGTGCGCATCGCGCTCGAAGGCGAGCAGCCCGAGCCGGGCTGCGTGCTGCTCGCCGCGACCAACGATCATCTGCGCATGACAGCGGGCAGCAAGCTGGCTTACACTCGCGAGCCGGCCGACACACCCTACCGACCCTCCGTCGATACGTTCTTTCACAGCCTCGTCGAGCGCTGGACGGGCGAGGCGATCGGCGTGCTGCTCACGGGCATGGGGCGCGACGGCGCCATCGGCCTGAAGGCGATGCGCGCCAAGGGCTGGCACACCGTCGCCCAGGACGAGGCGACGAGCGCCGTATACGGCATGCCCAAGGCGGCGGCGGCGCTCTTCGCCGCGCGCGCGATCCTGCCGCTTGACGCCATCGCCCCCGAGCTTGCGAGCCGGGTGAAGCCACCGCATCAACCTGCCGGCTAGACGCCAGCCATCACGAGACGCGACCGACATCATGACCGAGAAGTCCACTCTTCCAACCAGCGTAAATGTTGCCGACAGCACCGGGCTCCCCGAGGGTCGCGACCTCAGCGGTGCCGACGACGCTTCGCTCGCCGTCGCGCTGGAGGCCGCGCGCAGCGCGCTAGAGCAACCGCTGCCCGCCGCCGACATGCCGATGATGGTGCTGCTGGTGGACGACCAGGCGATCGTGGCGGAGGCCGTGCGCCGGGCGCTCGCAAGCGAACGCGAAATCGACTTCCATTATTGCGCGCATCCCGACCAGGCCGTGCGCACCGCCGAGGAAGTGCGCCCGACCGTGATCCTGCAGGACCTCGTGATGCCGGGCACCGATGGCCTCACGCTCGTGCGCGCCTACCGCGCGAACGAAGCGACGCGCGACGTGCCGATCATCGTGCTCTCCACCAAGGAAGAACCCGCCATCAAGAGTGCGGCGTTCGCGTCGGGGGCCAACGATTACCTCGTCAAGCTGCCGGACAGCGAAGAGCTTATCGCGCGCGTGAAATATCATTCGCGATCCTACGTAAGCATGCTTCAGCGTGACGAGGCATATCGCGCGCTGCGCCGCTCGCAGCAGGAACTGCTCCGCGCGAACCTCGAACTGCGCCGCCTCACGCATTCGGATGGCCTGACCGGCCTCTCGAACCGGCGCTATCTGGACGAATTCCTGAGCGCCGAGTGGAAACGGGCGGAGCGCGAGCGCACGGAAGTGTCGCTGCTGATGATCGACGTGGACTACTTCAAGCCCTATAACGACACCTACGGCCACGTGGCAGGCGACAACGTGTTGCGCTCGGTGGCGACGACGATTCGCCGCGAGATACGCCAGCCGCGCGACCTGGTGGCGCGCTTCGGCGGCGAAGAGTTCGCCGTCGTGCTGCCGGGCACGGGCAGCGCGGGCGCGCGGCTGCTCGCCGAGAAAATGCGCCGCGACGTGGCGGGGCTCGCGTTGCCGCACATGGGCTCCGCCGTGAGCGAGCACCTCACGATCAGCATTGGCGTGGCGACGCTCACGCCCGCGCCGGGGCTCGCGGAAACGGCGCTGATCGAGGAAGCCGACGCCGCGCTTTACCGCGCGAAGCGCGACGGGCGTAATCGCGTGGCGTTTTCCACGCAGGTGTCGGGGCGGGCATAAAGGCGCAGCGCCTCAACCCGGCGTCCAGTCGTACATCAGGATTTTGGCGCGCGCGTCGTCCTCCACGAGCACCACGTAATCGCCGTTGTCGCGCTGCGCGGCGCTCATGCCCATATAGATGTCCACCCATCCGCTGGTGTTGCCCACATCCGCACCGGGCATCATCGAGCCGACGATCTGGCCGCTGCGCGCGTCGTACACGTCGATCTTCTGCGTGTATAGCTCCGCGATGAACACATAGTTGCCGGCCACGGCGATCCCCACCGTCGTCACCTGCGGGCTGCTGCTCGTGTTCCAGGGCAACGACGCCTGCCACGTGAGCGTGGGCGAAGCGCTCGACCAGTTGTCATAACGCGCGAGCACGGGCCCGGCTTCCTTCCAGTGCGACGCATCCCACGGAATGTTCGCGGTGAAGCCGGTGATGTACATCGTGTCGGTCTCGGCCACGTAGACGATCCGCGCGATGCGGTTGAACGGCGCCGGCATCGGGAACATCGTCGACGATGCATAGGTGTACTGGGGATTGCCCTGCGCGTCGAGCCCTTGCATCGGCATCTCGCGAATACCCGAAAGAGGCGTGGCGAGCCACACGTTGCCGGGCGTGTCCACCCACCAGTAGCCGTTGCCGACGGTCGCGCCCGTCGAGGGGTTCGAGGTGATCTCGCTGGCGTCCACGTGTCCGTCGCCGTTCGCGTCGCGCCACATCCACTCGCCGTAGGTCGGTTGGCCGCCGGGCCAATTGCCCGGCATCGGATTCTGGGCGAGCAAGCCCGAGGGAATCGCCACTTCGCCATCGGTCGCGGGCGAGAAGCGGTAGATGTTCAGGTAGTGCGCGTACTGGTCGAGCGTGTAGAGGAACGGCTGGCCATTGAAGCGGCGCACCATGGGCGAGCCGCGCACGCCGCGCGTGGCGTGCAGCGCGGGATCGTCGGGATACGCGAAGCCGTTGAGCGTGAAGCCCGCATAGGTCCATTGCTTGCCAGGCGCCTGGCTGTAGTCGAGCGTGAAGCGCTTCGAGCCGGTAAAGACGTTGGCGGTGTTGGCGGGGTCGAAGGCGGCGGCATCGACGAAGGTCAGGCCATAGAGGCGCCAGCCCAGCGTGCGCGTGCCCATCGCGTAGCTTTCGAGCACCGCCCCCTGGCCGACGAGCGCGGTGCCGTGCGGCCGCGGCCCCTGGCCGTTTTGCGCGACGTACAGGTTGCCCGCCTGGTCGTAGCCGATGCTGGTGATGCCATTGAAGCGCCAGTCGCCGGGCGTGCCCTCCACGACGTGGAAGATGCCCTGGCGCGTGCCCAGCGTGCCCGCTGCCGTCATCTGGCCGCTGGACGTCCGCGCGTAGAGCAGAATCTGCTGCGAGGGGCCGTTGTCGGCAATCGAGAGCTGGCCGGAAGGCGCGAAGGCGAGGTCGGTCGGCGCGCTGCCCGCGGGCAGCACAGGCGCATCGTTGAGCGCGGTGCCGTCCTTGCGGTAGTGACCGATGCTCGGGCCGTTCGCGTCCTGCATGCCCTGGATCACCCAGAGCGTACCGTCAGTGGCTAGCGCAATGCGGCCCGGCGTGCGCACGGTGAAAGAACGCAGTTGCCGCATGGTTTGTGCGTCGTAGACCACGATCCGGTTGTCCGCCGTGTCGGAAACGTACAACTCGGCGTCGGTGGCGGCGAGGCCGCGCACGGCGCCGTCGCTGCCGCTCGGTGCGGCGAGCACGCGCAGGAAGCTGTTTTTCGTCGCGTTCGCGCTGTTGCCAATGCCGCTCGCGAAGGGCGCGCCCTGCGCCACGTTCGAGCGCAGCCGGCGCGTCACGCCGAACCACGTCTGGTTGGCGGGCGGATAGTCCGCGCCCACGAGCCCATTGCTCTGGTTGCCGATCGACATCGCGGCATACACATAGGTGCTGTTCGCCGCGATGGCGTCGCCGCCCGCATTGCCCCAGCCGTGCGTGTTGCCAGCCACGGCGAGCTTGTCGCCGCCGCGGTAGACGCCGATTTCGCTGCCGCTTTCGTCCCAGGGCGCGTTCGCGTAGACGGTGCCGTCGGGCGCGACGGCGATGGCCTGTACGTCTTGCTGCATCCACTTGCCGTCGCCGAAACCGAAGCTGTTGCCGATCCAGGACGTGGTGTAGTTGAGCGTGCTTTGCGCGACGCAGGGTTGAATGGCGAGACCTTGCAGCGCTACCGACAAGGCAAGAAGGCGAGCAGCATTTTTCACTTGAATTCCCATCAATCACGAACCTGCCGCAGGGGGCGCGGCAGTTGGGCGTGATGCTCGCATGCGCTTTTAAGGAAATAATTCAAATATTATTCAGTGCGGGTAATGTGGCGTTTTTTATGCGGATGCGATGAATGGGCCGCCCGCATCGCGCAAAATTGTTCGAGCGCCGCGCAAAAAGGGGAATTTCGCCGCCCGGCGGAATAATCCGCGCCCGCCGCGTGTTAGCCCCCGCATCGCCACCCAATCAGCATCGATTCACGATCATGAAGTTTCGCGGGCCACTCGACGAGCCGCCGGTTTCCGAAGCCGATATCCAGGCCTACAGCGACGGCACGCTCGCCGGCGCGCGGGCGGCGCACGTGCGGCACTACCTCGCGGGCAAGCCCGGCGAATGGCATCGCATCCTGTTCTACCGGCGCCTGAACGCCCAGATCCGCGACGCTTACCCGGCGCCGGCCGCGCAGACGGCGCACTCGCGCACCGCTCCAGCTCGAAGCAGGCGGGTGTTGCGCTACGCTATCGCTCTCGCGGCCGCCCTGGCGATGACGGGCGCCGCAGTGGCGTGGGTCGGCGTGACCGAGCCGTCGCAGCAAGTGCTGAACAACGCCGCGGTGATGGCGCTGATGGAAGCCGAAAACGCGCAGCCGGAGGCGCTGGAAGCGGGCGCGGCGCGTGCGCCGTTCGATTTTGGCGCGGCGGGCCTGCATTTTCTCGGCGGCGGCGAAGTGCGGGTTGGCCCGTTCGCGAGCGCGCAGCGCTATGTCTACGAGAACAACCAGGGCGAGCGCGTGGTGCTGCTCGCGAGCCGCGCATGGCTGGCCGGCGCGGCGCCGCAGTGGAGCGCACACCGCGCGGGTCCGCTGCGGCTCCTGATGTGGCGCGAGCGCGGCACGCGCTGGGTGCTCGCGGGCAACGCCCAAACGCGCGGCTTGATGCGCGCGGCGGACCTCGCGACGCTCGCCGCGCAGCCGGCGCGCGAAGGCGAAGGATCGTGAAGCCGCCCGACGATGCAAACCGCGCAATGACCCTTGCGGCAATTCAGGATGAAACATGGACATCCGTGACGAGCTGATAGAACACGTGCCGCGCCTGCGACGCTACGCGCGCGCGCTGATCAACAACCGCGAGCTCGCCGACGACCTCGTGCAGGACACGCTCGAGCGCGCCATCGCCCGCACGGAGTTGTTTCGTTCGGGCACCGACCTGCGCGCCTGGCTTTTCACGATCATGCACAACCTGTTCGTGAACCAGGTGCGCAAGTCGGCGGCACGTGGCGCGCACGTTTCCGTCGACGACGACAGCGTGCCCGAGACCGACTATGCCGTGCCCGCCACGCAGACGGGCGCGCTCGAAGTACGCGATCTGGACTTTGCGCTGCAGCGCCTGCCCGTGGAGCAGCGCGAGGTGGTGCTTCTGGTAGGACTGGAGGAGATGAGTTACGCCGATGTCGCATTGGCGCTCGACATACCGATCGGCACGGTCATGTCGCGTCTGTCGAGGGGGCGTGAGCGCTTGCGGGCGCTCATGGCCGGTTCCGTCCCGCGTGCGAATCTGAAGGTGGTGCGATGAGCGAACAACAAAATCCAGTCACGCAAGACGAGATCCACGCCTACGTGGACGGCACGCTTTCCGAGGCGCGCCGCGCCGATGTGGAGCGCGAACTCGAGCGCAACCCCGAGCTTGCCGCGCGCGCGAGCGACTTCTTCTCGCTCAACAACCTGCTGCACGAGCGTTACGACCGCGTGCTCAACGAGCCGCTGCCTGCGCGCCTGCGCGTGGCCGCCCGTGAACCCGAGCCGCAAACGGTGCGAAACGCTCGCCCAGCCGCGAACTGGCCGCGCTTCGCGGGCCTCGCGGCGGCGCTGGTGCTGGGCGTGGGAATCGGGTGGGGCATGCACTACGGCATGAGCGGCACGGGCGGCCCCGCAGGCGCGGCTGGCGGCGGCGAGCTGCATACGGTGAGCGTGGACAGCACCATGCGCTTCGCGCAGCAAGCGGCGCTCGCGCATGTGGTCTACATGCCGACGGTGGGGCGGCCCGACACGATGGACGACAGCCAGGAGCAGGACTTCGTGAAGTGGCTCGCCAACCGGCTCGGCACCAACGTGCGCGCGCCGATGCTCTCGAAGAGCGGCTTCGAGCTTTCGGGCGGGCGGTTGTTGCCGGCCGACGACGGCGGCGAAGTCGCGCAGTTCATGTATCACAACGCGCGCGGCGAGCGCGTGACGCTGTGTATCTCGCACCGCAAGACGAGCGCCAACACTACCGCGTTCAAGCTTTATCAGGATGGGCCTGTGAATGTGTTTTACTGGGTGGATGGCGACTTTGGGTATGCGCTTTCGGGTGGGATCGATCGCAAGGCGCTGCTGCAGCTTGCGCATGATGTTTATGCGCAGCTGACGCCGCGGTGAGGGGTTGGGTTTTTTCGTTGTTCCTGGCCGGGTTGGCCTTTCCTTGTGTTCGCGTACCGACGCGAAAACAAGAAAAAGCCAAAGCTCCAGGAACCGCGCGCAGCGCCCATCACCTGATCTTCACAGCCACAAAGCTCCGCGCATTATTCCGCTGAATCAGCAGCGACATGCTCTTTGTCGCCTTCGCTTCCAGCGCGACAGCTTGCTCCTGCGATTCGACCAGCGTGTCGTCGAGCGACAGCACGACATCGCCGGCCCGCACGCCCGCGCTCGCAGCGGGTCCAGTCGAGGCTTCCACCATCAAACCAAGCGGCAACCCGGTCGTGCGCTTTTCCTCGGCGCTCAGCGCATGCGCGATCAGACCGAGGCGGTCGGCGGCATGGCGCGCGGCCGGTGCCGTCGCAGCGGCGGGCTGCACGTTCGGGTCCGTCATCACCGCTTTGACGGCGTGCACGTCAGACGGCGGCGCCTTGCTCACCGGATCCGCTACGGCGGGCGCGACCGGCGCGTCGGTCTTCTCCGCCGCCTGCGCGGCTTCGGTTGCCTGTGCCGCAGTCGCCCCTGCGGCCCCAGCGGCCCCCGCTGCGCCTGTCGCCGCCGCAGGCGCATCCGCATCCGCCGCCTTCGCCTCGAACGCCGTGTTCGAGAAGCCGGCCACTGCGGGCTGGCGATTGCGGATCACCTTCAGCGACGCCGGCGTGGCCGGCGGCACGGCCGCGAGCGCGGCGGCGAGCGTCGCGGCCCGGTCGACGGGTTTGGTGCCGACCTGCACGATCACGTCGCCGGTCCGGATGCCCGCTTTGCCGATGGGCGAGCCAGGATCGACGGCGTCCACGAGCGCGCCGCCCGCATGCGGCAAGCCGAGCGCCGCCGCAAGCCCGGGGCTCACGTCCTCGACCTGCATGCCGAACGTGCGGATCGTGCCGCCACTGCCCGCGCTTGCTGCATTCGCCGCATTGGCGCTGCCGGCGGGCGCCGCCTTGCGCGCCTGCAACTGGGCGCGGAACTGGTTGGCGGCGTCGATCGGAATCGCGAAGGTCAAGCCCTGGTAGCGGCCTCCGTCCGCGTATATCTGCACGCCGATGCCGATCACCTCGCCCGCGCGATTGAAGATCGGGCCACCGGAGTTGTCGGGGTTGACCGCGACGTCGGTCTGCAGGAACGGGAACGCCTTGCCGTCGGGGAGCGTGCGCGACGTCGCGCTGAGGATGCCCGTCGTCACGGTGTTCTGGTAGCTGTCCGGCGACCCGATCGACAGCACGGGTTCGCCGGCGTGCACCTTCGCCGTTTCGGCGAGCTTCACGAACGGCAGATCGTGGCCGTCGATCTGCAGCACGGCAACGTCGCTTTGCGGATCGACGGCGACGACCTCCGCCTTGAACTCTCGCTTGTCCGTGAGCCGCACGGTCACCTGCTCGGCGTTGTCGACGATATGCGCCGTGGTGAGCACGACGCCATCGGGGCTGACGATGAAGCCGGAGCCCGCGCCCGTCATCACGCGCGGCCCGCTGGCTTCGGCGTCGGACGCCGGCTTCGGCGCGCGCCGGAAGAATACGAAGAAAGGATCGTCGGCGTCGATGGCCTCCTGCTCGGGCGGCGCGGACGGGTCGTCGGCGCTGCGCGCGATCACGTGCACGACGGCTGGGCCGTAGCGCTCGGCGAGCGAGAAGAAGTCGGGTGCGGCCACGGCCGCCGGCGCGGTTGCTTCGGCGGTGGCCTTCGGCGCGGCGGCTTTGTCGCCAGCCGCCTTGTCGCCAGTGGCCTTGTCGCTAGCGGCCTTGTCGGCGGCGGCTTTGTTCGCGGCGGCTTTGTTGGCGGGCGGCTTGGTGGAGGCCGGAGGCGGCGTTGCGGCGTTCGCCTCGTAACAGAAAGCGCTGGCAAGCGCGAGGGCGAGCGCGGCCGCAGGGCGCGAAGTGCGGGCGAAGATCAGGCGGAGCACAGCACACCTCCCAGTGGTCATCGTGCTGGCGGGCGGCATACGAACGCGGATAGCAAACGAGTGCCGACGACCATAGTGTAGTCACGCCACAAGACAATTGGGGGGCAGGGTTTGTCCTGTAGCGCACGCAAATCCGCACGCAGCCGTCATGGTGAATGCGCGGCGCATCGAAGATGACGCCTGGCTGACTTTGCGGCTGGCCAGGACGCTCAGGGAAGGAAGGGGCGGCGCCGACAAGGCGCGCGAGATGCCCCGCTCGTCGCGAGCGGGGCGTTCGGCGGTGGCGGGGGCTAGCGGGATCCGGCGATCGCTTTCAGCTACCCGAATACAGGTTGCAGAAGCTCACCGGCCCGACACACGTCGTGTGCGGTGCGCCGGCGTCGCTCGTGCCCTGCATGGGCGCGCCCATGCCGCTGGGTTCCTGCTGTTGATGCTGTGCCTTCGCACGCGCGACTTGCTGCGCGGAGATGGGGCTCACGTCGGGATACGAACTATCGGTCACGAATTGCGAACCGTTGGCCTGCGCTTCGATCAACTGTTCGCGCACCTGGGCACGCGTGAGTCCCTGCGCGGACGCGGTGGATGCGGCGCCGATGCAAGCCGTCACGACGAGCAAGGCGAAAAGCGGGCGGCGGATGATCATTTCGAACTCCTGATTAAATAGCATGGTTCGGCGACCGGCTGGAGCACGGTCGAATCAACGGAGACTGCAATGGGTATACCGCCGCGGGTCGGCAGTTATTCCCGTGGAGTTGTCGCCGCGGGGAGTTTTTCTACGTAAGCTGCACCTGGAGCCAATGCGGCAGGCCCGTGCCGATCAGGCTGACACCAAAGAGCGCGAGCGCGCCGGCCAGCAGAAGAGCGAGCGGACTGACCCGCGTTTTGAGCAGCACGCAAAGCGACACGACGGCAATGGCCTTCGCGGGCAGGCCGCCATTGAGCGACTTGAGCAGCACCCAGCCCGCCGCGAGCATCATGCCGGCCGCGATGGGGCGCAGGCCGCGCTCGAGCGCCAACTGCCACGCCGCGCCCTGATAGCGGCTCCAGATATGCGTCACGCCATAGATGAGGATAGCGGTTGGCAGCAAGAGCGCGGCCGTCGCCACGAGTGCGCCCCAGAACCCGGCAACCTGCCAGCCGATCAACGTGACGAGCAGTGAGCCCGGGCCCGGCGCCATGCGCGAAATCGCGAAGTCGGCGGCGAATTGCGAATGCGTCATCCACGGATGCACTTCCACGACCTGGCGCTGAATCTCGGCGACGATCGCCTGGCCGCCGCCGATCGTCACGAGTGAAAGTGGCGCGAAAATGGCGGCTAGCTGACCGAGCAGGCGTGCATTCATCGTGCACCCCGGCGGATCGCCACGTATTCGTAGAGCACGCTCACGGCGCCGCCTGTCACGACGACCCACACCAGCGAAAAACGCAGAATGCCGATCGCAAGAAAGGTCGCCGCCATGAGCAGCAGCGGCAGCACTTGCCGCCGCACGCGCCGTGCGGTGACGACTCCCATCGACAGCGACAGTCCCGTGGCCGCCGCGGCGGCGCCGGCGATCAGAATCTGCGTGAGCGGATGGAAGATGAGCGCGCCAACGACGCTGCCAATCACGATGATCAGGCACGCGGGCGGCACGACGATGCCCGTTACGGCCACGGCGGCGCCACGCCAGCCCCGCAGCCGGTGCCCGATCCAGATCGCCATGTTCTTCACGTTGATGCCGGGCAGCGCCTGCGAGATGGCGAGTCCGTTGAGAAAGTCCTCTTCGCTGATCCAGTTGCGATCCTGGACGAATTCGCGCAACAGCCAGCCGCTCAAACCGCCGCCGAAGCTCGTCATGCCGATGCGGCTGAAGATCAGAAAGAGTCCGAACAGCGTGGGGCGCGGCGAGGCGTTTGGCGTGGAAGCGGTCACGGGGATGACGGAAAGCGGGTAATGCCGAACAGTTCGGCTGTCGTCTCGTGCGGCCTTTCTTTCCGGTTTCAGCGCGATCGAGTCGATCTTTTACCGGTGTTCGAATGGTCACCGCGGCAACGGTCGCCGAAATTATAGCGCCGCAACACGTGTGACGCGGAGGGCGCGCGGTCACGCAAAATTCAGCGCGAGGCCAGGACCGTTATGATGGTCGAACTCGCAGCGGCTCGATCGCTGTGATCGCTGTATTCGCGCTGTCCGCCGTGTGCCGCCTGGCGTGACGTGAACAAAACGCCTTGTTGCCATTGCTCATGCCCAGGAAAAAGACCAGCGTCTGGCTCAAAGGTCTCGAACTGCTCACCCGCATGAGCGCACCGCGACCGAAGAAAAAGGCCGCCGCACGCAAGACGGCGCCCGCCAAGGCCACGCAGGTCGCGAGGCTGGCAGCCAAACCGGCGAGGCGCGCCGCGAAGGCGCACGTGGGGCGTGCGCAGCCGGCGGGCACGGCCGGCAGGTGGATCCGCTCCTATCATTCCGCGCCTCCCAGGGCCGGGCATCTCGTCAACCATCTCGCGTATGCGCTCTATTTGCCCACCGGCGCGGCCATGGCCACGGGCCTGCCGCTCGTGGTCATGCTGCACGGCTGCAAGCAGACGGCGGAGTCGTTCGCCGCGGGCACGCGGGTTTGCCGGCTGGCGGATCGCGCAGGCTTCGCCGTGCTGCTTCCCGAGCAGGCAAAAACGGCGCACGCACAGCGATGCTGGCACTGGCACGGCGATCATGCGCAGTCGGAGGCGCCAGCGGTCACCTCGCTCGTCGATGCCATCGTGCGCGAGCACGGATTCGATCGCGAGCGCGTGTACCTTGCGGGCATCTCGGCGGGAGCGGGTCTCGCGTCCGTGCTCGCCATGCGCCATCCGTGGCGCTTCGCGGCCGTGGGCCTGCACTCGGGGCCGGTTTTCGGTGCGGCCAGTTCCACGATGAGCGCGATGAGCGTCATGCGCCACGGCAGCCGCGAAGACCCGGTGCATCTGGTCGATGCCGCTCTCGACGTCGCCGCCCATCCCGGTGTGCCGGCCTTCATCGTGCAAGGCGAAATCGACGCGGTCGTGGCGCAGCGCAACGGCGTGCAGCTCGGCATGCAGTTCGCGCGCGTCAACCGGCTGCTCGACGCGCAGGGCGAATTGCGCGTCGGCGAGATCCGGACCTATAGCCGCGACGCGGTGGCGTACACCGACTATGTCAAGTCGGGCAGGCTCGTCGCGCGGGTGTGTGTCGTTCGCGGGCTCGGGCATGCATGGAGCGGCGGCGATCCGCGCGAAGCGTTTCATTCGGATCGGGGCCCCGACGCGATGGCGATGATGTGGCAGTTCTTCCGGCGGCAGCGCCGAAGCGCGGCAGATGACATGGTGTGAGCGGGGCGTCAGCGCTCGTTTGCGCGGCGCACTCTCGCCGGGAGCAGCGTGGCCGCCGCGAAGCACAGGAGATGCAGCCCGCAGAGCGCCGCGAACGCCAGCAGGAATTGCCGCGGTTCGGAAGCGGAAGAACTCGGCACTGCCACGGAAATGGCGATGGAGATGAGCGTCGTTGCGACCGGTCCGCCAATTCGCTGCGCGATATTCAACGCGGTGTTCGCCACCGGAAGCCGTGCCTTCGGCATGCGGGCATACGCGGCGGAAATCGAAGGAATGCTAATGGTTCCCTGACCCACGCCCGCGATAAAGAGGCTGGCCAACGCGAGGCCCGTGGAGAAAGCATGGCCGGTCATCCACAGGAACGGCAGCGTGGCGACGAGCGCCAGCAACGCGCCGCCTGCCGCGAGCGCGCGGCAGCCCAGCCGCTCGGTGAGAAAGCCCATGCAGGCGAACGAAGCCATCATGCCCGCGCCCGTCGCCGCGAGCAGCCAGCCCGCGTGCGCGGCGCTCAGGCCGCAGCCCGCTATGAGGTAGAGCGGAACGGCCAGCTGCCGTCCATACATGATGCCGTTGGCGAAGAATTGCGTGACGGCGGGAACCGCGAACATCCGGTCCGCAAAGAGGCGCACGTCGATCAGCGCTGTCGTGGGCCGGCGCACCGAGTGCCACACGAATCCCGCGAGCAGCGCGACGCCGGCGAGCAGAAACTCCGCGCCTCCGGCATGCATGGCGCTCTGGAATCCAAAGACGAGCGCGGCGAGCCCGGGTGAGATCAAGGCGAAGCCCGCGAAATCGAAGCTGCGCTTTTGCGGTTGGGCGGCGTCGGGCGCGAGCAGGAGCGCGGCGAGTGTGACGCCGAGAATGCCGACCGGCACGTTGATCAAGAAGAGCCAGGGCCACGCCGCCCGCGCCAGCACGGCGCCGGCAAGCACCGGGCCGAGGATCGGCCCGAGCAGGATGGGCAGCGTGGCGTAGCCCATCACGCGCTCCATGTTCTTGCCGGCGACGCGCCCGATCATCATCTGCGCCATGGGCGCGAGCAGCCCGGCCACCAGGCCCTGAACAATGCGCGCGCCGATCAGTTCCTCCATGGTTTGCGCCGCGCCGCACAGCACGGAGGCGAGCGTGAAGGTCGAGAAGGCGAAGAGATAGAGCCGCTTCGCACCGACGCGATCCACCAGCCAGCCGTTGAGCGGAAGCATGAGCGCCATGGCCAGCAGGTAGCCGCTCATGATCCACTGCGTCGTGGCAACGGGCGAGTGGAGCGCATGGCCGATGGCGGAGAGGGAAACGTTCACGAGCGTCGAGTCCATCTGCGCCATGAACGAGCCGATGGAGACGACCACGGCGACCTTCCAGACGCACCGGGGAATCCGGTTGTCGGGAGCGCTGCTATCACGCGTGCCGCTCATCGTTCAGCCAGCCTTCTCATGATGTCGCCCGCCTTGAAAAGCGTGGCGCGTTCGTCTTCGTCGAGCTCCGCGATGGACTGCGAGAGCCACAGCTGTTTCGCGTCGCGGGTCTGCTTGCGCAGTTGCCTGCCCTTTTGCGTCAGTTCGATGAGCAACTGGCGGCCGTCGGTCGCATGCGGCGTACGCTTGACGAGGGCCATTTGCTCGAGCGCCGCGATGGTGGCGCCCATCGACTGGGGCCGCATGCCTTCGGCGCGCGCGAGCGCGGCAATCGTGGCGGGGCCGTCGTTGGCGAGCCGCGACATGACGACGGACTCGGTCATCGAGAGGGCGCCCGCATCAGACTCGTTGCGCGTGCGCCGCACGAGCATGCCGATCGCCTGCATGAGGTCGATGACGGCGGGTTCAGGGGTTTTGGCAGACATGGCGATCCACGCGGATTCGGCTGGGCTATGTCAGCGCATCATGAAGATAAACAGCTAAACTTGCAAGTTTGACTGTTGAAAATTTGGGACGCGAGGAGAGGGGGCGCCGGCCTGTCAGTGCGGACCACAGGCCATTGAGGCGTATGCTTGCCATCAAACGACGGCATTCAACCCCGATGGAGACACGCATGGCGGCACTTCAAATCGACGATGTCCCGGCCGCGATCCGGCAGGCCAAGCGCATGTTGCGCGCGCAACTGCCGAATTATCGCGAAGTGTTCGAGGACGTCGCGCAGGCCATTGGCGAAGAAGCGCGGCACATCGCCCGGCTGCGCGAGGCAGGCGAGGCCGTGATTCCGGAGATCGCGTTCGCCGACATTCAGGCGCAGCGCGTGAGCGCCGAGGCGATCGCACTCGTGAAAGCGCGCGGCGCCTGTGTGATCCGCCGCGTGTTCGAGCCGGAGCAGGCCGCGCGCTGGGACGCCGAAATTGCCGATTACGTGGCGCGCAACGATCTCGACGCGCGTGCCGCCCAACGCGCGGCGCAGCGCAATGCCCTCCCGCCGCAGGCGAGCCGCCCGTTGATCTATGGCCTCTACTGGTCCCGCCCGCAGGTGCAGGCGCGCGAGTCCGCCGAACTGACGGCCGCGCGCGTCTTCCTCAATCGCCTGTGGCGCCACGAGAGCGAAGGGCGCGTGCATTTCGATCCTGATGTCGTGCCCGTCTACGCCGACCGTCTGCGGCGCCGGCCGCCCGGAACGGCTGCGCCCGGCCTCGCCGCGCATTGCGACGGCGGTGCAGTCGAGCGCTGGGTCGACGAGAATTTCCGCCAGGTCTATCGCCACGTGTTCTCGGGCGACTGGCGGCGCTACGACCCGTTCGACGGCGCGTACCGCACGCACGCGAGCGAGATTCCCTCGCGCGTGGCCTCTTCGATGTTCCGCACCTTCCAGGGCTGGACCGCGCTTACGCCGCAGGGCCCCGGCGACGGCACGCTGCAGATCGTGCCCATCGCCAACGCCATGGCGTACGTCCTCTTGCGCGCGCTGCAGGACGACGTGGCCGAGGACGACCTGTGCGGCGCCCAGCCGGGCCGTGGGCTGCCGATTAGTGCCGAGTGGCATGCGCCGCTGATCGATGCGTTGATATCGATTCCTCAGATGCAAGCCGGCGACGCCGTATTCTGGCACTGCGACGTGATTCACTCCGTGGAAGACGAGCACCGCGGCAGCGGCTACAGCAACGTGATGTACATCCCGGCCACGCCGGGTTGCGCGAAGAACGACGCCTATTTGCAGCGCCAGCTGCCGAGCTTTCTCGAAGGCCGCAGTCCGCCAGACTTTCCCGCCGAGCATATCGAAGCCGATCTGGCGGACCGGGCCGGTGTGGCTGATCTCACGCCGCTCGGCCGCACCCAGCTCGGCTTGCCCGGCGTTGCCTAACATGGGCGCATGACCCGCGCGTGTCGGCGCATCGATTCGCGTGCTTGCCTGTAAAAGCACGCGTATGGCATGCTGTGCGCCGATCAACCGGCCATGACGACCATGGATTTCGCTTCGTCCGTCGCAACGTATGGCGCCGACCTGTCGGGCCTCATTTGCGGTTTTCGCTTCACGCCCGGCCAGCCTGGGCAGCCCGTCACGTGCGACGATGTCCTCGAGGCGCTGCGGCGTACGCACGAGAGCGGCGAGCCGCAGGCTGTGCGCGACGACACGTTTTACTGGCTGCACTTCAATCTCGCCCACGCCGCGGCGCAACCGTGGATGCGCGCGCATCTCGACGTGCCCGACGCCTTCTTCGAGATGCTCGTGGAAGGCTCGCACTCCACGCGTATCGAACACGTGGACAACGGCCTGTTCGCCGTGGTCAACGACGTGATGTTCGATTTCGAACTCACGCCTTCGCAGATCGCGACGCTCTGGTCGTACACGCACGAGCGCATTCTCGTCACGGCGCGCCTGAAGCCGCTGCGCTCGATCGACCGTCTGCGCGGCTACGTGCGCAACGGCGAGACGTTCCGCTCGCCGGCCGAGCTGCTGATCCACTTGATGCGCGACCAGGCCGACCTGATGGTGGAGATCGTGCGCCGCACGAGCGTCGACGTCGATCGCGCCGAGGACCAGTTTCTCGCCTCGCGCCGCAATGCGAGCCGCCATGAACTCGCGGCCATGCGGCGCATCCTGGTGCGCCTGCAACGCATGCTCGCGCCGGAGCCGGGCTCGATTTTCCGTCTGCTCGCGCGCCCGCCGCGCTGGCTGCAGACACCCGACATGCAGGACCTGCGCGAGGCGACCGAAGAGTTCTCGCTCGTGCTGGGCGACATGGCCGGACTCGTCGAGCGCATCAAGCTCCTGCAGGAAGAAATTGCTGCGCGGCTCGAAGAGCAGAACAACCGCACGCTCTTCACGCTCACGCTCGTCACCGTGCTCGCGCTGCCGATCAACATCGTCGCGGGCTTCTTCGGCATGAACGTGGGCGGCATTCCGCTCGCGGAAAACCGCCACGGCTTCTGGCTCATGGTAGTGCTGGTCGCGACCTTCACGGCGCTGCTGGGCTGGTGGGTGTTCCGCCGGCGCGGCGACACCTGAGGCTTGCGGGGCAGCCGCCGGACTGCCCGGCGCGCGCTATATACCAGGCGCTTGAAATTCCTGTTTGAGCGCATGCCATGACCGTCCCCTCGTCGATGCCCGAGGCCGTGCCGCCCGCCACCGAAGCCGGGTGCGCCGGCGTGAGGCAGCCGGGCGGACCGTTGCGCTCGCACGATCATGCGTTTTCGCTCGCCGCCGGGCGTGCCACGGCGGCGCCGTTGCTCGACGGCCTGTTGCGGCTCGTCGCGGCGCATTTCGGCGTGGCGGCGGCCTGCGTGGTGCCCGGCGAGGCGCCCGCCGAGCGCGGGCTGGGTGCCGGCGTGGACGAAACGCTCTACGAGGCGCTGCGCGCGCTGGCGCATGGTTGCAGCGCCGGCGCGGCGCGTGAGCCGCCCATCGTGCCCGATATCTCTGCGGATCCCGCCTGGCGTAACGTGCTTGCACACGCAAGCACGCCGCTTCGTTTCGTGGCTGCGTGGCCCTTGTACGTCCGAGCAGGCCGCGCACGACACGGCGTGCATCGACGCGCTGATTCATCCCGACGATCTCGACGCGTGGCGCGCCTCGTTCGAGCACTCCACCGCGAATCTCACGCCGTGGCACCCCTTCAAGTCGATCAACGACCGCTGGGGCCACGCGATCGGCGACGACGTGCTGCGCCATTTCGTCGACATCCTGCGCACGCAGCTGCGCGCGGGCGACATGGCCGGGCGCATCGGCGGCGAGGAGTTTGCGATCCTGCTGGCAGCCGCCGATCTCGAGGGCGCGCAAAGCGTCGCGCGGCGCATTCAGGAGCGCTTCGCGGCGCATCCGCTCGGCGTGGAGGGCGATGTGGTGGCGCTGACCGTGAGTATCGGCATCACGCTCATGAGTGCCGCCGACGTGAGCGCCGAAGCCGCGCTCACGCGCAGCGACTTCGCGCTCTACCGCGCGAAAAAGGGCGGCCGCAACCGCATCGAATGCGCATGATCGGCGCGTACGTTAGCTGACGTTTGCGTGTGCGGGGTACCGCGCGCGCCCGCTGCTGGCGCGTTGGTGTATGTTGGCGTCATACCGTAGCCGCCCTCCCTGACGGCCCTGGTGCGGAGGACGCCTTGCCCGAAGTCTCGCCCAACCCCGGCGCGGTCCGCTCGCGAGTCTCGCGTTTGCTCGTGCTGCTGGTCGTGGCGCTGATTCCGATCCTGCTGTGTGTGGTGCTCGGGCGTTACGAGGCCGAGCGCATCGCGCAGCGTGAGGCGAGCCTCGCTTCCGCGTTTATCGTCGGGCAGGTGGTCTCGATCGTCGAGACGGCGCAGAGCGCGGCGCGCTCGTTCGCGCCGCGTGCGAACGAAGCATGCGACACGCTCTCGCCGTCTCTCACGCGCAAGGCCGCCACCGTGCCCTATGTGCGTACGCTCAACATCCTTTACGACGGCCGCATCGACTGCTCGTCCGCGTTTCTGCAACAGGCGGTTCCCAATGGCGGCTGGCTCAATGGCAGCGTGCCGGCCTCGGAGAACGAATGGCTCCTGATCGTCAACGACACGCCGATGGTGCGCAACCGCCCCTCGCTGCTGGTTGGCGTCGCGGGTGAAGCGGGGCGCGCGGTCGTGGCGGTGGTAGACGTGCAGTATCTGCTGGACTTGCTGCATGGCGCTGCGCCGCTCACGGTGTTTCGCCAGGCCGAGCTGAGGGTGGGCGAGGGCACCGTGTTGCGCGAAGCCATGGCGCTCGTGAACGTGCGCGGCGCGCCGTTGCTGGTCGATGTGCAAAAGCGCATGTCGGGCGCCACGATCGATTTGAAGATCTACGGGCGGCCCGAGCGCATTCTGGAAGCCTGGCGTGGCCTGCTGCTGCGCTATATGCCGTGGGCGGTTGCCTTCTCCGCGTGGCTCGTCTGGCTCGTGCGCCGCTTGCAGCAAAGCGGGCAGTCGCGCCGCGAACAACTGCTGCGGGCCATCCGCGCAAACGAATTTCATGTCGAATACCAGCCGCTCTACGGCGTCGAGACGGGGCGCTGCGAGGGCGTGGAGGCGTTGCTGCGCTGGGTGCGGCCAGGCACAGGCGCGATCCGTCCGGACGAGTTCATTCAGGTGGCCGAAGAAGAGCACGTGATCGTGCCGCTCACGCAGCATCTGCTGAAGCTCATCGAGCGCGACGTCGCCACGTGGGACGTCGCACCGGGCTTTCACCTCGGCGTCAACTTCGCGCCCGAGCATCTGTCGGGCGTACAGCTCGTGAGCGACGTGCAGGCGCTGCGCGCGGCCGTGGCGCCGCACGGCGCGACGATCGCGCTGGAGATCACCGAGCGCACGCTGGTGCGCAATACCGAGCAGGCGCGCAGCAATCTGGTGACCTTGCGGCGCGAGGGCGTGAAGGTCGCCATCGACGACTTTGGCATGGGATATTGCTCGCTCTCGTATCTCGAGAAATTTCCGTTCGATATCCTGAAGATCGATCGCGGCTTCGTGCTGACCATCGACGCGCAAGGCAGCAAGGCGGCCGTGCTCGACGCCATTATCGACCTCGCGCATAGCCTTGGTGCGCGGCTCGTGGCGGAGGGGGTGGAAACGCAGGTGCAGCGCGACTATCTGTGCGCGCGCGGCGTCACCTATATCCAGGGCTTTTTCTACGCGAGGCCCATGCCGTCGGAGGCATTCGTGCGCTGGTATCGCCTGAACGGGGCGCATATGTCGCCCAATCCGCACATGACGGCAGGCACATAGGGCACACGCGAAGCCGGCCCGCGTATTCCTGCCGGCGTGATTTGCTTAGCGCGAAACATCGGTTCTGTGAACGCGTGCGGCCGGATAGCATTATCGCTTCGATGGCTGCGCCGTGTGGGCGCCTGCCCCATGCCAACACGGAAGCGCCGAAGATGACTCGCCCCACGCCGCCCAGGCCCTATACCCGCCGCCACTTCCTCGCCACGCTGGGAGCGACGCTCGCCGGCGCGGCGCTGCCCGCCACCGCGTTCGCGAAGTATCAGCCCGACCAGTTCCGCATCGGCTATCAGAAGGCCGCGAGCACGCTCGTGCTGCTCAAGGCCAACGGCACGCTCGAAACACGCCTCGCGCCGCTCGGTATAAAGGTGTCGTGGACCGAGTTCCCGGCCGGCCCGCAATTGCTCGAAGGCCTGAACGTGGGCGCGATCGACTTTGGCTACGTGGGCGAGGCGCCGCCCGTGTTTGCCCAGGCTGCCGGCGCGGATTTCGTCTATACGGCCTATGAATTGCCCACGCCGCACGCGGAAGGCGTGGTGGTGGCGAAAAACTCGCCGATCCATGACGTGGCAGGACTGAAGGGCAAGAAGATCGGCCTGAATCGCGGCTCGGACGTGCACTGGTTTCTGGTCGCGCTGCTGCAAAAACACGGCCTTTCGATTGGCGACGTGCAGCCGGTGTATCTGGCGCCCGCCGACGCGCGCGCGGCGCTGCAAAGCGGCGCCATCGACGCGTGGGCGATCTGGGACCCGTTCCTGGCGGCCGTCGAATCGCAGGACGGCGCACGCCTGCTTGCCGACGCCAGCGGCGTGGCTAGCCATCATCAGTTCTTCCTGAGCCAGCGCGAATTCGCGCAACACCGCAAGGACGCGTTGGCGATCGCGGTGGACGAACTCGGCAAGACGGGGCAATGGGTGCGCACCAACACGGCGGCCGCGGCCGCGAAACTCTCACCGATCCAGGGCCTCGACGCGGCGACGATCCAGACCGGCCTCACGCACTACGCGCATGAATACCGGCCTATCGATGCCGCCGTGATCGCGCAGCAGCAGAAGATCGCGGACACGTTCTACGACCTGAAAATCATTCCGCGCCGCGTGGTGACGAAGGACGCCGTGCTCGCATGATTGCGCGAGCAGGGACGCCCCATGCTCATGCAACGCCAGACGCTCAGTGCTGCGACGACCAGCCCTTGTAGCTGGCCACGTTGTCGCGCGTGACGAGTTGCGGCGTCATTTCGATCATCGGGTTGGCGGGCTTCTTGCCGTTCATGATCTCGTAGCCCACCTGCACGGCCGTTTGCGCCATCTTCCACGGGTCCTGGCTTGCCGAGGCCTGCACCAGCGTATCGCTCTTGAGCGCCGTTTCGATATCGGGCGCGCCATCCACCGACGTAATCACGATGTTGCTGCGATGCAGCTGCTTCGCGGCAAGGTCGCTGCCAATGGCCTGCGGATCGTTGATGGCGAACACGCCGGCAATCTTCGGGAAGCGCGTGAGGTAGCCCTGCATCACGTTCATGCCGCCTTCGCGCGAGCCCTTGCCGTCCTGATCGTCGGAGAGGATCTTGATGCCGGGCGTCTTGGCGAGCACCTGCTTGCAGCCGTTCACGCGGTCGATCACGGCCGAGACCTGCGGCCCGTTCTGGATGATCACGTTGCCGGTGTTGTTGATCTTCTTCGCGAGGTATTCGCACGAAATCGCGCCGGCCTTCACGTTGTCGGTCTGCACGGTGGCGTCGGCGCCCGCGGCGGCCACGTCCACGGCCATCACCACGATGCCGGCCGCCTGCGCCTTCTTCACCGCCGGCAAGATCGCCTTCGGATCGGTCGCGTTCAGGAGGATCATGTCGACGTGCGCCGAAATGAAGTTGTCGATCTGCGTGAACTGCTTGTTGAGGTCGTAGTCGGCGGAAACGGCCGTGACCTTCGCGTTCGGGTTGATTTGTTTGGCCTTCGCTTCCGCACCCTGCACGATCGTCACGAAGTACGGATTGCCGAGCGAACCCACGGTGATGCCGATCGACTTGAGCTGCTTGTCGGCGGCATGCGCGCCTTGCAGTGCGAAGCCGAACGTGAGGGCGGCAGCGGCGAGAACGGCTTTCTTCTTGAACATGAGGTTGTCTCCTGAGGGGTCCTGTTTGGGTGCTTTCCGGGCGAGCGCAGCAGGACCGCCTGCGCTCGCGCCTGTTTCTGGCTGATGCTGTATCCGGTGCCGCTTACGTGCGGGCCGAGCCGCGCTGGCGGTAGCGGTCGAGCGCCACGGCGCCGACGATCACGAGGCCCTTGATGATGTACTGCCAGATGTCCGAGACGCCGAGCAGCACGAGGCCATTGGTCAGGACGGCAATGATGAGCGCACCGATTAGCGTGCCGATGATCGAGCCCACGCCGCCCACGAAGCTCGTACCGCCCAGAATCACCGCGGCGATCGCGTCGAGTTCGTAGGACTGGCCCAGTTGCAGGCCGTTGGCTGCGTAGAGACGGGCCGCCGACATCACCGCGCCGAGACCCGCGAGCAGGCCCGACACGGCATAGACGAACATCTCGATGCCCCACACCTTGATGCCCGAGAGGCGCGCCGCTTCCGGGTTGCCGCCCACCGAGTAGATGCGCAGGCCGAGCACGGTACGGCGCAGCACGAACCACGAGCCGGCCACCACCACGAGCGCGATGATCACGAGCCAGGGCACGCCGAGCACCGTGCCGTTGCCGATGAACGCGAACGACAGCTGCGGGTTGAAGATCGTCGTGTCGTGGCCCATGAGGCGCGCAATGCCGCGCACCGCCGTGAGCGAGCCGAGCGTGACGATGAACGGCGGCAGGCGCAGGAGCGCGATGAGCGCGCCGTTGATGAGGCCGAAGCCGAGGCCCACCGCGAGCGCCATGGGCACGCCGAGCCAGCCCCAGCCTACGATGTTCGAGCCGATCATGGCGGCCATGGCGGCGGCGGCCAGCACCGAGCCCACCGAGAGGTCGATGCCGCCCGTGAGAATCACGAAGGTCATACCGGCGGCGAGCACGATGTTGATCGACGCCTGCTGCGTGACGATCGAAAGATTCTCCAGCGTGAAGAAGCCATCGTTGAGCAGACCGAAGCCGATGCACAGCAGAACCAGCACCGGCAGCATGCCAGCGGTGCGCACGAGCGACTTCATGCGTTGGCGATGACCGTCGACCGCGACGCTGCGTGCGGGTTGAGCGCCTTGCGCGGGCTGTGTGGACGAGGCCGCGACACCGTGCCGGGGAAGAATGCTTTTCATGTCGTACTCCTGAGGGACGTTTCTTGCGTATGCGGTGATGGTCAAGCGGCTTCGTCGAGCGGGTGCTGCGAGCCGGTGGCGAGTTCGATGATCGCCTCCTGGCTGATGGGTTTGGCCGTATAGCCGCCAAGCTCGCCGGCGAACATGCCTTCGCGCATGACGAGCACGCGGTCGGCCACGCCGATGATCTCGGGCAACTCGCTCGAAATCACGATGATGCCCACGCCGGTTTTGGCGAGGTCGTTGATGATGCGGTAGATCTCCGACTTCGCGCCGATATCGACGCCGCGCGTGGGCTCGTCGAGAATCAGCACGCGCGGCTTCGTTTCCAGCAGACGCGAAAGCAGCACCTTCTGCTGATTGCCGCCCGAGAGCGCGCCCACGTTCACGCGCGCATTCGGCACGCGAATGGAGAGCGAGCGGATGGCTTCCTTCGCACGCTCGCCGCCGCGCGCGAGGTCGAGCACGCCCATGCGCGCGTCGCGCCCGGCCACGGCGACGTTGATGTTGTCGCGCACGCTCATGTCGAGAAAGAGGCCCTGATGCTTGCGGTCTTCGGTCAGGTAGACGAGGCCCGCGTTGATCGCGTCGCGCGGCGTGTGCACGTTAAGCGTCTTGCCGTCGATGGCGATCTCGCCGCGCACACGCGGCTCCGCGCCGAAGATGAGGCGCGCAAGCTCGGTGCGGCCCGCGCCCACGAGGCCGGCAATGCCGAGCACTTCGCCCGCGTGCAGGTCGAGGCTGCAGCCGCGTACGCGCTTGTCGTCGGCCACATCGCGCACGGTGAGCACGACCTTGCCCGGATCGTAAGGCGCGTGCGCCTTTTTGTAGAAGCCCGAAATATCGCGGCCCACCATCATGCTCACGAGGCTTTCCGCGTTGAGCGCGTCGCGCATGAGCGTGCCCACGTAGCTGCCGTCGCGCAGCACGGACACGCGGTCCGAAAGCTCGTACACCTCGGCCATGCGGTGGCTGATGTAGATGATCGCAAGCCCTTCGTCGCGCAGCTGGTTGATGAGCTTGAAAAGGCGCTCCGTTTCGCGCGAGGAGAGCGGCGTGGTCGGTTCGTCCATCACGATGATGCGCGCGTCGCTATGCACGGCGCGTGCGATTTCCACGAGCTGGCGCTCGGCGATGGAAAGCGAGCCGACCAGCGTGGTGGGCCCGAAGCTCGCGCCGAGGCGCTTGAGCACGTCTTCGCAGCCGCGCTCCATGGCGCGGCGGTCGACCGTGCCGAAGCGGCGACCGCCCTTGCGCAGTTCGCGGCCCGCATGAATGTTCTCGGCAACGGAGAGATTGGGCGCGAGGCTCAGTTCCTGATAGATCACGGCCACGCCCAGCGCGCGCGACGCATGTGGCCCGTCGATCACGACCGGCTTGCCCTCGATGAGAATCTCGCCGCCGGGGTCGGCCTGATAGGCGCCCGAGAGAATCTTCATCAGCGTGGACTTGCCCGCGCCGTTCTCGCCCATGAGCGAGTGGACCTCGCCTGGGTAGACGGTCAGGCGCACGTTGTCGAGTGCGCGCACGCCGGGGAAGGTCTTGGTGATGCCCCGCATTTCCAGCAGCGGCGGTGTGGACTCAGAGGGCGACATGGCTCTCCTCCTGCGCTTGTGCGTAAGTTTGTGCGCCGGCACCCATGAGGATGCCCGCGCGCGGCGAAAAGTTGAAGAACATGGGCAGCGTGGCCGCGCCGAGCGCCCCCGCATCGGGACCGAAGGTGCCGCGCACCAGGGCGGGCGTGCCGCGCGCCTCGGGCGCGGTGGCCGCGACCGCGAGGCGCAGGCGCTGCATGAGCGTGTCGATGAGGCCCGCGTCCACGTCGGCGTCGAGCACCACGGCCGGCACGTCGAGCACGCAGAACGCCGAGCGCAGCGCGGGCGCGAGCGCATCGATGCAGTCGTCGAGCCATTCCTGCACGCCGGGGTGGCCGCGCGCGATGCACGCTTCCAGGTCGGCGCGGCTGTCGATCGTCTCGCCGCAATACTGCAGATGGCGGCGCAGCGCGATGAGCGACGCGCGCGACAGCAGGATGTCCCACTGACCGGGCGGTTTGTGCGCCGAGGGCAGGCGGCTCGGCGGCACGGGCATCACCGCGAAATCGCCCGCGTTGCCGGTGAGGCCGCGCACGCAGTCGCCGTCGATGGCGATGCCGCCGCCGATCGCCGGGCCGAGAAAGAGGTAGAGGAAGTCGTCGCGCTGGCGCCCGCAGCCGTAGAAGATCTCGGCGATGGCGGCGGCATTGCCGTCGTTCTCGCTGAACACGGGCAGCGCCGTGGCGCGCGCGAGTTCGCCCGCGAAATCCACGTCGTTCCACACGCGGAAGGTGTCGGCCGGCAGGCCCAGTTCGCGCAGCCAACTGCCGAGGTTGTACGGCTGCGCCACGCCGATGCCGGCGAGGCGGCTGCGTTCTTCGGTCGTGAGGAGGCCTAATAGCTCGGCGATGTCGCGCTGCACGATCTCCTGCGCGACCGAGGGTTGCGGCAGCAGCATGTCGCGCGAGCGGCGCTCGATCATCTGGCCTGCGAAATCCACGAGCACGGTTTCGATGTTGGTCCGGTCGAGCCGCACGCCGATGGCGAACGCGCCGCGCGGCGAGAGGCGCAGGAGCGAGGCGGGCTGGCCGCGCTGGCCGTCGCGCCGCCCGCTCACCTCGATCAGGCCATTGGCCGTGAGCGAGGTGATGATGGTGCCCACCGCGGTGCTCGTGAGATTCGCGAGACGCGCGAGATCGGCCTTCGACGCCTCGCCCGCGCGACGCAGCGCCTGCAGCAGCAGGCGTTCGTTGAAGCGGCGGACGTTGGCGGAATTGCTGCCCTGACCGACATGCGGACTTCTCACGTGTCTCCTCCGGTCTCATGCAAAGCTGAAGAGGGGATCGGCGCTGGATGAATTGCGTGGCCGACTAAATAAATCAAGTTGATTTATTTAATGCCAAAAATCGAAGGCTGTCAGCCTGGGGAAATCCCGTTAAGGATAATGGGGCGCGGTAAGCCGGGCGGGCGCGATGCGCGCCTTGATGCAAAAGCTTAGGAGACTTTTGCAGCGAAGGGGAAGAAGCGGGGAGCGAGCAGCTAGCGTGCCCGCGCGCGTTTGTGTGCCGCGCGGGCTGCAGGGGGACACAGTGTGGGACGAGGTCTTACGGCCGCGCTTCGCTCGCATCGCGGCAAGCGAACCATCGGCGCGCCGCGCGTGGCCGCCTGGTGCTTTCCGCGCTTTCCACCACCTCGCGCCACCAGCGCTCCCCACGATGCGGCTCGACCAGATCGAGCCGCTCGCCCATACGCGGCGTGGAGAGCGTCACGCCGCGTGCGAGCGCGAGGCCGGTCACGCGTTCGAACGGGTCCTGCCAGCGATGCATCGCGAGATCGAACGTGCCGTTGTGAATTGGCACGAGCCATTCGCCGCGCAAATCCACGTGCGCCTGCACCGTTTCCTCGGGCTGCATGTGGACGTAGGGCCATTGCGGGTCGTACGCGCCGGTCTCAATGAAAGTCGCGTCGAACGGGCCAAGCCGCTCGCCTATCGTGCGAAAGCCGTCGAAGTAGCCGGTGTCGCCGCTGAAGAACACGCGCAGGTCGGCGTCGGCGATCACCCACGAGGCCCACAGCGTGCTGTTGCCGTCGAACAGGCTGCGCCCCGAGAAATGCTGCGCGGGGGTGGCGGTGAACTCGACGCCCTCGACATTCGCGCCTTGCCACCAGTCGAACTGGCGCACCTTCGCACCGTCGATGCCCCATTCGATCAAGCGGTCGCCCACGCCAAGCGGTGTCAGAAACACCCCCGTCGTGGCGGCGAGCGCGAGCACGGTTTCGCGGTCGAGGTGGTCGTAATGGTCGTGCGAGAGGATCACGCCGCGCAACGGCGGCAGATCGGCAAGCGCGATGGGCGGCGCGTGAAAGCGCTTCGGCCCGAGGTTCTGGAACGGCGAGGCGCGCTCGGCGAACACCGGGTCGGTGAGCCAGAACTGGCCGCGCAGCTTGAAGAGCAGCGTGGAATGGCCGAGCCGGTAGACGCTGCGGTCGGGCGCGGCCTCGAGCTGTTCGCGCGTGAGCGCCTGAACGGGCAGCGCGCCAGCGGGTATGGTGCCGCCCGGCTTGTGGAAGATCATGTTCCACATGATCTTCAGCGTCTTGCCGAGGCCCTCGGCCGGGCGCGAACGCACGTTGCGAAAGCGCTCGCCGTCGTGTTGCGGCGAGGTATGCGAGAGCTCGCGGCCGCGTTGTGCGGCGCTCAGGCCCAAGGTACGGCTCAGCGATGCGAAGGGCGAGGTCATGTCGGCGGCTGCCTTTGGAAACAGGAAGTAGACTGCACAGTGTAGTTTATTCTGGCGAAAAGTAAACTGTCTGGTGTAAGATTCTGAAATGGATTGCACCCCAGCCACCCCTCAGCGCCTGACCGACCGCAAGCGCGCCGCCATCGTCGCGGCGGCTATCGACGAATTTCTGGCTTCCGGCTTCGACGCCACGAGCATGGACCGTATTGCGGCGCGCGCGAGCGTCTCGAAGCGCACGGTCTACAACCATTTCCCGAGCAAGGAGGCGCTGTTCGCGTCGATCCTGTGCCAGCTCTGGGACGCGAGCGCGACCGCCGACGCGCCGTCCTACCGCGCCGGCGAGCCGCTGCGCGCGCAACTCGTCGAGCTGCTGATGCGCAAGTTGCGGCTCCTGAGCGACGAAGCGTTCTTCAAGCTCGCGCGCGTGGCGATCTCGGCGGGCATCCACTCGCCGGAACGCGCGCGCGACATGGTGGCTCGCATCGGCGAGCGCGAAGAGGACGTCACAGTCTGGGTGCGCGCCGCCGCCGCCGATGGCCGTCTGAAAACGACCGACCCGGCATTTGCCTCGCAGCAACTGCACGGCATCGTGAAGGCGTTCGCCTTCTGGCCGCAGGTCGCGATGGGCCAGTCCCCGCTCGACGACGCGCAGCAGCGCCAGGTCGCCGAGTCATCCGCCGATCTCTTCCTCGCGCGCTACGCGTGAGCGCCCGCAAGCGCGCGCGGCCCCGACGCGCCACGGTTTTTCTGGAATAGACTCTTGCCTTTCAGGATCGCAGGCTGACTGAGAGGACACGCTCATGCCATTCATGCTGCTCATCGCCGAGCCGCGCGGCCAGCGCGACACGCGCGCGCCATCCGAAGGCGAGGCGCTCTACGCGCGCATGGTCGAGTTCGCCGACGAACTCGCCGCCGAGGGCAAGCTGATCGACGCGCACGCGCTCACCGCCGACACCAGCGGCGCACGCGTGCAGGTGCGCGAAGGGCGCACGAGCATCGTCGACGGCCCGTTCGCCGAGGCGAAGGAGATGATCGGCGGCTTTTTCCTCGTCGATTGCGCAACGCGCGACGAGGCGCTCGCCATCGCGCAGCGCTGTCCCGCGGCGCAATGGGCGAGCGTCGAAGTGCGCGAAACCGGTCCGTGTTTCCGCTGAGGCGGCGCCTCTCCAGGTAGTTTCCCCAGGCTCGTAAAAAATATCGCTGGCCGTTGTCGATTTCCGTGCGCCCCGCGCGTCGTGTTCATGAGCGCACCCAAGGGTGCCGCTTGCTTCGAACACCCCGAACGTCACATTCAGGAGAAGACAATGCGATTCATGATCATGGTGCGCGCCAACGCGTTGACCGAAGCGGGCGAGCCGCCCGACGACGTGGAAATATTCGCCGAGATGGCCCGCTATCACGAGGAACTGGCGAAGGCCGGCGTGCTGCTCGACGCCTCGGGCCTGCAGCCCAGCTCGCGTGGCTTTCGCGTGCACTACACCAACGGCAAGCCCACCATCGTCGACGGCCCGTTCGCCGAAACGAAGGAGCTGATTGCCGGCTATACGCTGATCCAGGTCCGCTCGCGCGACGAAGCGCTCGAATGGGCGCGCCGGTTCCCATCGCCGTTCGGCAAGCACGCCGAAGGCGAGGTCGAAGTGAGGCAGCTCTATGAACTCGACGAACTTCCGCAGTGCGAGGGCGTCGAGAGTTTTCGACAGCTCCAGGAAGAGCGTAAGGCATCCTGAACATTTACTCGATCACAGTGAGGCTCCAATCATGCATAAGCACATCTTCGTCAATCTGGGCGTGCGCGATCTCAAGGGCTCGATGGACTTCTTCGGCCAGCTCGGCTTCAAGTTCGACCCGAAATTCACCAATGACAAGGCCGCCTGCATGGTGCTGGGCGAGAACATGTACGCCATGCTGCTCACCACGGATTTCATGCGCGGCTTCACCGACAAGGCGCTCGTGGACGCCCGCGAAAGCACCGAGGTGCTGACCTGCCTCTCGTGCGTGTCGCGCGAGGAAGTGGACGGGCTCGTCGAAAAGGCGCTCGCGGCGGGCGGCAGCTCGAAGCGCCCGCCGATGGAGTGCGGCACCGAGATGTACGGCCGCAGCTTCGAAGACCCCGACGGCCACATCTGGGAACTGATGTACATGTCGCCGGCGGCGGTCGAAAAGGGCGCGCACGGTTCGTGACACCAGCGCGCGACCCTCACGACCCATTCACGGCGACGCGCCGCGCGGTCGAGGCCGTGTGGCGCCTCGAGTCGGCGAAGGTGATCGCCCACGCCGCGCGCATCGTGCGCGACGTGGGCGTGGCCGAGGAAATCGCGCAGGACGCGTTCGTCGCCGCGCTGGAGAGTTGGCCCGCGAGCGGCATTCCCGAGAACCCCGGAGCGTGGCTCATGACCGCCGCGAAACATCGCGCGCTCGACCGGCTGCGTCGCGCGGCCTCGCATGCCCGCGCGCACGAGGCGATGGGCGCGGACCTCGAAGCGCTCGAGGCGCACTTCGCGCCCGACTTCGTGGAGGCGCTCGACGCCGCGCGCGAGGACGAGATCGGCGACGATTTGCTGCGGCTCGTGTTCGTGGCGTGCCATCCCGTGCTGCCGAAGGAAGGACGCGCCGCGCTCACGCTGCGTCTGCTCGGCGGCCTCACCACGGCGGAGATCGCGCGCGCGTTCCTCGTGCCCGAGGCAACCGTCGCGCAGCGCATCGTGCGGGCCAAGCGCACGCTCGCGGCCGCGAAGGTCCCGTTCGAAGTGCCGCGCCTGGCTGACCTCGAGCCGCGACTTGCTTCGGTGTTCGAAGTGATTTATCTGATCTTCAACGAGGGCTATGCGGCCACGGCGGGTCCGGACTGGACACGGCCCGCACTGTGCGAAGAAGCGCTGCGGCTTGGCCGCATGCTGGCGGAACTCGTTCCGCTCGAGGGCGAGGCGCACGGCCTCGTTGCGTTGATGGAACTGCAGGCTTCGCGCTTGCCCGCGCGCGCGGACCGGGCCGGGCGCGCCGTGCTGCTCGCCGACCAGGACCGTAGCCGCTGGGACGCGCTCCTGATTCGGCGCGGGCTTGCCGCGATCGCGCGCGGCGCGGCCTGCGCGGGTGCGCCAGGGCCCTACGCGTTGCAGGCGGCGCTGGCGGCTTGCCATGCGCGCGCACCGAGCGCGGCGGCGACCGACTGGGCGCAGATCGTCCCGATCTATGACGCGCTGCTCAAACTCGACGCCTCGCCCGTCGTGCGCCTGAATCGCGCCGTGGCGGTGGGCATGGCGCAGGGGCCGCAAGCGGCGCTCGATCTCGTCGATGCGCTGTGCGCGGAACCCTCGCTGCGCCACTATCCGTGGCTGCCGGCCGCGCGCGGCGATCTGCTGGAAAAGCTGGCGCGCCATGCCGAAGCGCGCGCGGAATTCGCGCGTGCGGCCGCGCTCACGCAAAACGCGCGCGACCGCGAAGTGCTGCTGGCGCGGGCGCAATCGTGCGCGCCGCCCACTTGAGGGTGTCATCGCCGGAAGGGTCACGCTTGCGCTTCTGAAATATCGGGGCACAACGCTTGCTACCTGTGCGCGCGGACCCACTCTCTTTGCGCGGCCCGGCGCGCAGGCTTCCGATGATTTCAAAAGCAACGTTTCTGGCGGTTTCATGCTCGGCCTTGCTGGGCACGGCGTGTGTGCATCTCGGCCCGACGCGCTTGCGCGCCGATCAAGTCGATTACGCAAGAGCGCTCGGCGATGCAAAAAAGCGCGGAATACTCGCGGCGGTGATCGGGTTGCGTTACGGCGACGCGCCCGCCTTTCTCTCGGTGAGTTCGATCATCGCCGCGTATCAATTCGATTCGACGGCGGGCGCGACCGGCAATGTCGGTTCGGGCTCGCAGCCGAACTATGCGCTCGCGACCGGCAGCGTATCCTGGTCGAATCGCCCGACCTTCACGTTCTCGCCGACCACGGGCGAAGCCTTCGCCTCCGCGTATATCCGGCCGCTCGCGCCGGAACTCATGATGCCGCTCGCCGAAGGCGGCATGCCGGTCGATCTGCTGCTGCGTATCGGCGCGCAATCGATCGGCGGGCTGCAGAACGGCAGCGCGCTGGGCGGAGAGGGCAGCGCGGGCTCGGCGGGTTTCTTCCAGTTGTTGCAGGCGCTGCGGCGCCTGCAACTGGCCGGCGAGCTGGACGTGGAGTCGCGCAGCGAGAACGGCAAGAACACGGTGTATCTCGCGCTCGGCGCGACGAACAGCGCGCAGTCGCCGCAAGTTTCGGCGGACCTGGCGCGCGTGCGCGAACTGCTCCATCTCGCGGCGGACACGCGTACTTACGAGATCGTCTACGGGCCCTCGGCGCAGGGCGGCAATCGCATTCCCATGGTGACGCGCTCGGTGCTCGGCATCCTCACGAATATCGGCGCGCAAGTGCAGGTGCCGGACGCCCAGGTGCAGAGCGGTGCGACGAAACCGACCGTCGGGCTGATTGGGGGCGAAACGCGGCCGATCATCATCGTGCACCAGGGGCCGAAAGCGCCGGCGGACGCCTATGTCGCGATCGACTACGAAGGCACGGCGTATTGGGTCGAACGCGCCGACTTCGACTCGAAATACGCGTTCACGGTCCTGCAAAACCTCATGGCGCTCGCGGAGGCCGATACGAGCAGCAAGGCGCCGGTCGTGACGATTCCCGCGAACTAGGCTTAAGCCGTCGCGTCATGCAAAACGCTTGCGCGCGAACATCGCGAGGTCGATACGGCTTTCGCCCTGGGTGATCCGCTCGGCCAGCGCCTCGCCGATCGCGCTGGCGAACTTGAAACCATGCCCGGAAAAGCCGGTCGCGATGTGCACATTCGGGCAGGTGGGCACGCGGTCGATGATGAAATGCTCATCTGGCGTCATGTCGTATTCGCAGGCGCGGCCCACGCGCAGCTTGCCCGCGCCCGGTAAGTAGCGTTCCAGGAAGGCTTGCAGATCGCCGAGATCGCTCGGCTCGGCGCCGAATGGCGCCAGTGGTGCGTCCGCTGCGAGGGGCTCGCCGGTGTCGTGGCGGCCAAGCTTCAGGCCGCTGCCGTCGAGATCGGGAAACCCGTAATAGCCGCCCACTTCCGAAGCGACGAAAAAGCCCGGGAAGCGTTCCGGCGCAAAGAGGCCTGGCTCGCCCTCGAACCACGCGAAACTCTTGCGCACGCGTGTGACCGGAACCTCGAGGCCGAGCGGCGCGAGCAGATCGCGAGTCGATTTGCCGGCGCACACGATCAGGTCGCGCGCGGTGAACTTTTCGTTCCTGTCGGTCCAGACGTTGACGCTCTCCCGCCCATGGCACTCGATGCGCGCGACGCGCGTATTCGTGCCCAGCGTTGCGCCGAGCGCGGTCGCGAACTGGCGGTAGGCGCTGATCGCTCGCTCGCAATAGAGCACGCCCGCGCCGGGTTCGAAGTTTGCGACCTGCTCCGGCCGCAGCCGCCACGCGGGCCAGCGCGTGCCGGCAGTGGCGGCGTCGAGCGTTTCCAGCGGGATGCCGTGGCTGGCGGCGCTCGCCTGCACCTCACGCATGAAGGCGTCGTCGGGTGAGCCGATATTGACGACGCCCGTGCGCACGAAAAGGGCAGTCTGCGTTTGCTGCTCGAGGTCTTCCCAAAGCTGCTGGGCGCGCAAGGCGAGCGGCACGTAGGCGGCGCCTTCGCCATAGGCGTGGCGAATGAGGCGCGTCGCGCCATGATGCGCACCCTGATCGTGCGGCGGATCGCCGGCGTCGAGCAGCAGCACCTTGTTGCCGAGGCGGCTCAGATAGTAGCCGGCCGCCATGCCCATCGAACCGGCACCGACGATGAGCGTGTCGAAATGTCGATTGCTTGCGTTTGTGTCCTGCATGTAGTGCCCCGTGCGCGCCGCGGCGCGCGAACGTGTGCGCGCCCGGTCCCGCCGATCGGGACGGGGGCGCCGTAAAGGGCATTCATTGTCGGCGCTTCGCCCGCACCTGTCGAGCGAGGCCCGGCGCGCGCAGGGTCAGGCCCGAGCGCGCCGCTTGCGCGGCCCCGTGGACATGCGTGTGACGAGCTCGGGCGGCGGCCCGAGCACCATGGGCGGCTGCTGGTCCGGCTCGTCGATCAGCCGGATCAGGCTGCGGATCGATAGCTCGGCCACGGCCTCGGTCTGGATCGCGACCGTGGTGAGGGCGGGGCGCATCTGATGGGCGAGCTGAATGTCGGTGATGCCGATCACGGATACATCGTCGGGCACGGCGCGGCCCATGCTGACCAGCGCCTGGATCGCGCCGATCGCGAGCAGGTCGTTGGTCGCGAAGATCGCGCTCACGCGCGGGTGTTGCGCGAGCAATTGCTGGCAGGCCGCGTAGCCGGAGTCGATCGAGTCGCGCACCTGCATCTGCGCCACGTTCGCCGGGTCCACGCCGCCTTCGCGCAAGGCCGTTCGGAATCCTTCCGAACGGGCATCCTGCAAGCCGCCGCAACCGTCGCCGATCAGCATGGCGATATTTCGGTGTCCCAATTCAAGCAGATGCTGCGCCGCGAGCGCGCCCGCACGCGCGAAGTCCACGGCCACGCACGGCAGCACGGGCGGATTCTCGGGGTGCTCCCACATCGCCAGCAGAATCGGGCCGTTGTGCATGGCCGAGATGCACAGTTCGTTCATGGCGATGTCGGTGTTCATCACGAGCACGCCGTCCGCGAAGGTGCCCGCGATCTGGTTCAGGTAGGCGCGGCCGATTTGCGCGTCGTCGTCGGTGTTGCAGACCATGAGGAAGTGGCCCGCCTTGCGCGCGGCGCGCTCGGCCGCGAGCACGAACTCGGGATAGAACGGGTTGGAGATGTTCGAGAGCATGAGCGCGAGCGTGGACGAGCGCCCCTGCGCGAGCGCGCGCGCATTGAGGTTGGGCCGGTAGCCCAGCTCGGCGATGGCCTGCAGCACGCGGTCGGCCGTCTCGGGGCGCACCTTCTCGCGGTTGCGCAGCACGTTCGAAACGGTAGCCGCCGTGACGCGTGCACGCCGCGCGACTTCTGACAAGGTGACCATGTCGGACCTTTCCCACATTCAGGGAAGATGATTCAAATGTTGCAATGCTGCGGCCGGGTTTGCTACTTTTCTCCCACAACATCGACGGAGACAACGAATGCGCGATTATGCCGGATTCGAATTTAAGCGGTTAAATGCCCGCTGCGCAAGGGCCACGCGAAGTTTTCTGCATAAAAATTTAAGCGCTTAAATTTCGAGGCGAGAACATGGCGACGATACAGCTCTCGGGCGTCGGCAAACGCTACGGCGATCATCCGCCGGTGGTGCGGCGCGTCGATCTCGACATCGGGCATCACGAGTTTTGCGTGTTCCTCGGGCCTTCCGGCTGCGGCAAGTCCACGCTGCTGCGCATGATCGCGGGCCTCGAGGAGTTAAGCGAAGGCGAACTGCGCATCGGTTCGCGCGTGGTGACGGACGTGCCCGCCGCCGAGCGCGGCGTGGCGATGGTGTTCCAGAGCTACGCGCTCTTTCCGCACATGACGGTGTTCGACAACATCGCATTCGGCCTGAAGATCGCCAAGGTGCCGAAAGCCGAGATCGATCGGCGCGTGCGCGACGCGGCGGGCAGCCTGCAACTGGAGGCGCTGCTCGACCGGCATCCCAAGGCGTTGTCGGGCGGGCAGCGGCAGCGCGTTGCCATCGGCCGCGCCATCGTGCGCGAGCCCGGCGTGTTTCTGTTCGACGAGCCGCTTTCCAATCTCGACGCCGCGTTGCGCAGCCATACGCGCATCGAGATCGCGCGCCTGCACCAGCGTTTCACGGATGCGAGCGTCGTCTATGTCACGCACGACCAGGTCGAGGCGATGACGCTCGCCGACCGCATCGTGCTGCTGCACGCAGGCGCCGACATGGAACGTTACGGCAGCGTGGCGCAAAGCGGTGCGCCGCTCGATCTTTATCACCACCCGAAGTCGCGCTTCGTGGCCGGGTTCATCGGCTCGCCGCGCATGAACTTCATCGACGCGACTGTCAACTCGGTGGCTGAAGAGGGCGTGCGCGTCACACTCGAAGGCGGGCAGACGCTGCTTGCCTGCGTAAACGGCAGTGGCTTGCAACGGGATCAACCGGTTACGCTGGGCGTGCGGCCCGAGCATCTGCGTCTCGACGGCGACGATCAATCGATTGCGTGCGCAACGGTCCTCGCCGAGCGCCTGGGCGAACATAGCTATCTGCATGCGGATCACGCAGCGGGCACGCTCGTCGCGAAAGCGCCCGCCGATTCGCCCATTGGCGTGGGCGAGCGCATACGCTTGCATGTACCGCCGCAGGCCTGTCACCTGTTCGACGCCGAAGGTGTCGCGTTGCAGCGGCTTACGGTGGCGCGTGCGCCGGCTTTGGCCTGATTTCGTTATACCCCGCCGGTAGAGCGGGTCACCGGGCCTGGCGGCGGGAGCGCCGTCAGCTTACAAAGGCAAAGTAGGAGACAACAGATGTTCGCTTATCGTTCAACGGTATTCGGTACGCTGGCTCGCGCATCGGCGGTCATCGCAGTCGTTGCGGCTACAACGTTTGCAAGCGCGACCGCCGACGCCGGCACACTCAACGTCAACGTTTCGGCGCGCGCCAACCAGCGCTCGACCTGGCAGGACGCCTTCGACAAGTTCAAGAAGGCGAATCCCGACGTGGACCTGAAGGTCTCCTATATCGACGAGGAAGCCTATAAGGTGCAGATCGGCGGCTGGCTCGCGACGGATCCGCCCGATGTGGTTTCGTGGCACGACGGCGAGCGCATGGCCTACTACGCGCAGCGCGGCCTGCTCGAAGACCTCTCGGCGGACTGGGCGAAGAACGGCTGGAACGACCAGTACGCTTCGGTCAAGGGCGCGTCGACGTGGAACGGCAAGCAGTATGCCGCGCCGCTCGGCTATGACGCCTATGGTTTCTTCTACCGCAAGGACCTGTTCGAGAAGGCGGGCATCAAGTCCGAACCGAAGACGCTGGACGACCTGGTCGCCGCCTGCAAGAAGCTCAATGCCATCGGCGTGCAGCCCATTGCGGTTGCCGCACGCGACAGCTGGACGCTGGCCGCCTGGTTCGACTATCTGGACCTGCGCATCAACGGCAACGAGTTCCACCAGCAGTTGATGGCCGGCAAGGTGTCCTATACGGACCCGCGCGTGAAGAAGGTGTTCACGACGTGGAAGTCGTTGATGGACGACCACTGCTTCATGGAAAACGCGCTGTCCTACGACGTGGATTCGATCGCGCCGGTGCTCGTGAGCGGCAAGGCGGCGATGATGCTGATGGGCACGTTCTTCTCGGCCAGCTTCCCGGCGAACATGAAGCAAAACGTGGGATTTTTCCGCTTCCCGGTGATCGACGCGAACGTGCCTGTGGCGGAAGATGGCCCCGTCAACGTGCTGCTGATTCCGGCGAAGGCGAAGAACAAGGCCGACGCACGCCGCCTGCTGGCCTTCATGGAAACGCCGGAGATCAACGCCCAACTGGCGCGCGGCTGGGGCCAGCTGCCGTCGAACAACAAGGCGGCCGAGCCTGACGATCCCATCTCCAAGGTGGGCTTTCAGACGCTCGCGAACACGAGTGGCGGCATCGCACAGTTCTACGACCGCGACATGCAGAAGGAAATGGCCGACGAAGGCATGAAGGCCATGCAGCAGTTCTACAGCGATCCGTCGCAGATCGACGCGCTGCTCGCGCGCCTCGAAACGACGCGTCAACGCATCTACAAGAAGTAACGCCGCCGCGTGGCCGGCGCGCTTCGCGCCGCCGGCCGCGCATTCCTCGAACACCGACGAGGCTTCACCATGTCAGATACCCTGGCGCGCCCCATTGGGGCCGCACGGCAGCGTCGCGTCTCTACCGTGCGGCGGCAGCAGAATCGCGCCGCGTTGTATTTCCTGCTGCCGGGCTGCGTGCTCTTCTCGCTCTGCGTGATCTACCCGATTATCAGCAGTATCACGCTCAGTTTTTACGACTGGGACGGCATGAGCGCGAAGACGTTCGTCGGTCTCGCCAACTATGTCGAGCTGTTCCATTCCGGCACGTTCTATACCGCGCTCAAGAACAATCTGCTGTGGCTCGTGTTGTTCCTGCTGGCGCCGCCGGTTGGCCTCCTGTTCGCGCTGTATCTGAACCAGCACGTGCGCGGCATACGCGCCGTAAAGTCGCTGTTCTTCGCGCCGTTCGTGCTCTCTGGCGTGGTGGTCGGTCTCGTGTTCTCGTGGTTCTACGATCCGACCTTCGGGTTGCTCAAGATGATCGTCGGGCACGGCATACCTGTGCTGGGCGAGCCGAAGCTCGTGACGTTGGGCATTATCTTCGCCGCGCTCTGGCCGCAGACCCCGTTCTGCATGATCCTGTATCTCACCGGCCTCACGGGCATCAACCCGGAGATCGTGGAAGCCGCGCGCATGGAAGGCGCGAAAGGCTGGCGGCTCTTCTGGCACGTGGTGCTCCCGCAGCTTCGCCCGGCCACGTTCATGGCCATCGTGCTCACGGTGATCGGCGCGCTGCGCAGCTTCGACCTGATCGCCGTGATGAGCGGCGGCGGCCCGTTCGACAGCTCCACCGTGCTCGCCTACCTCATGTACGACCAGGCGATCAAGTATTACCGCGAAGGCTATTCGGCGGCGATCGCCGTCGTACTGTTCGCCATCATGCTCGTTTATATCGTGTTCCATTTGCGCCGCATGCTGCGCGAAGAACACTGAATTACCCATCGATTTTTCGTCGATGCCCTCGGAGTCGCTGCCCATGTATCCGCTTCCCGTCGATCGCTGGAAACCCGCGAATCGCACGCTCTACAAGATCTCGTTGCCCATTGCGCTCGTCATCTGGCTGCTGCCCATGCTCGCCGTGCTCGTCACGTCGATCCGGTCTACCGAGGAATTGCAGCAGGGCGACTACTGGGGCTGGCCGAAGCACTTCGCCTTGCTGGAAAACTACGGCGCGGCGCTCACGCAAACGCCCATGCTCCATTACTTCGCGAACAGCGTGCTGATTACGGTGCCTTCGGTGATCGGCGTCATCGCGCTGGCTTCGATGGCGGGCTTCGCGCTCTCCACGTATCGGTTTCGCGGCAACACGGCGGTGTTGTTCGCCTTCGTCGCAGGGAACTTCGTGCCGATCCAGATCCTCATGATCCCGGTGCGCGACATGGCGCTGCACGTGGGGCTCTACAACACCGTGTGGGCACTCATCATCTTTCACGTGTCGTTCCAGACCGGATTCTGCACGCTGTTCCTGCGCAATTTCATCAAGCAACTGCCGTTCGAGCTGATCGAGGCCGCGCGCGTGGAAGGGGCGAGCGAATGGGCCATTTACTGGCGCATCGTCATGCCGCTCGTGCGGCCGGCGCTCGCCGCGCTCGGCATTCTCGTGTTTACGTTCGTGTGGAACGACTACTTCTGGGCGCTGTGTCTCACCCAGGGCGACGACGCCGCGCCGATCACGGTGGGCGTGGCAGCGCTCAAGGGGCAGTGGACCACGGCGTGGAACCTCGTGGCGGCGGGCTCGGTGCTTGCGGCGCTGCCTTCGGTGCTGATGTTCTTCGCCATGCAGAAACACTTTGTCGCGGGGCTTACCTTCGGCGCGAGCAAGGGCTGATCGAGCCCGGCCGCAGCCGAAGGCCCTTTTTTGTCTCATTCGTATTACTGATGTTATTCCGAGGCGGATTGTCACTCATGCAAATCGGTGTCTGCTACTACCCCGAACAATGGCCGCACGCGATGTGGGCCGACGACGCGCGCCGCATGGCCGAACTCGGCATTACGCACGTGCGCATTGGCGAATTCGCCTGGAGCCGCATGGAGCCGCGCGCGGGCGCGTATGACTGGGCATGGCTCGACGACGCAATCGAAACGCTCGCGGCCCGCGGCCTGAAGATCGTGCTCGGCACGCCCACGGCCTCGCCGCCGAAGTGGCTCGTCGACGCGACGCCCGACATGCTGCCCGTGCGCGCCGACGGCACGCCCTGGAACTACGGCTCGCGCCGCCACTACGACATTGCGAGCGAGGCCTATCGCGCGCATTGCGTACGCATCACGGAGGCGATGGCGCAGCGCTACGGCGCGCATCCGGCCGTGGTCGCCTGGCAGACCGACAACGAGCTGGGCTGCCACGACACCGTGCCGAGCTGGTCGAGCGCCGCACAGCGCCGCTTCCAGGCGTGGCTCGCGAAGCGCTACGATGCGATCGAAGCGCTCAACGAGGCCTGGGGCAACGTGTTCTGGAGCATGGAGTACCCGTCGTTCGAAGCGGTGGGGCTGCCCGTGCGCACGCCGACCGACGCCAACCCGGCGCATCATCTGGACTTTCGCCGCTACATGTCGGACGAAGTCGCGAGCTTTCACCGCGAGCAGGCGGACGTGCTGCGCCGCCATGCGCCGGGCGCCGACGTGTTGCACAACTTCATGGGCTTTTTCACGACCTTCGACCATTACCGGTTCGCAGCGGACAAGGCCATCGACGTAGCGACGTGGGACAGCTATCCAATCGCGCGCACCGAAGTGATCGGGTTGCCGGAAGCGCAAAAGGCTCGCTACGCACGCACCGCACACCCCGACGTCTCGTCGTTCGACCACGATCGTTACCGCACGATCGGCGGCGGACGCTTCTGGGTGATGGAGCAGCAGGCGGGGCCGGTGAACTGGGCGCCGTGGAACCCGGTGCCCGCGCCGGGCATGGTGCGCCTGTGGGCCTACGAAGCGTTCGCGCACGGCGCCGAACTCGTTTCGTACTTCCGCTGGCGGCAGTGCCCGTACGCGCAGGAGCAGATGCATTCGGGCCTCAATCTGCCGAATAACGAGCTGTCTCCGGGCGGCCGCGAGGTGGAGCAGGCCGCGCGCGAGATCGCGGCGAGCGACGTGTTGCGCACGCTCGCGCCGGCGGGGCGTGGCCAGGTGGCGCTCGTATTCGATTACGAAACGCAGTGGATGTTTGAGATCCAGCGCCACGGGGCGAGCTTCGACTATCAAACGCTCGCGTTCGACTACTACAGCGCGCTGCGCGAACTCGGCCTCGATGTCGAAATCGTTTCGCGACATGCGGATCTTTCTGCATACCGGCTCGTAGTGGTGCCGTCGCTGGCCGTGATCGACGACGCCTTCGTCGATCAGATCGAGCGCAGCGACGGGCAATGGGTGTTCGGACCGCGCAGTGGCTCGAAGACCGCGCACTTCGCCATTCCCGGCGACCTGCCGCCCGGCGCCTTGCAGCGCGTGCTGCCCTTGCAGGTGCTCGAGGCCGAATCGCTGCGGCCCACGCTCTCGCCAGCCGTCACGATAGGCGGCGTGCAGGGCGAGGCATTGCATTGGCGCGATCATGTGCGCGCCAACGGCGCCACGCGCATTCAGGCGCAATTCGAAGACGGTTGGCCAGCGTTGCTCTCGCGTGGCCGCGTGCGCTACGCCGCTGCGTGGTTCACTCGCGAACTGCATCTCGCCATGCTCGATGAAGCCGCGCGCGGCGCGGGCCTCGACACGCAGCGCTTGCCGGAAGGCTTGCGCGTGAGCCGACGCGGGGGATTGTGCTTTGCCTTCAACTTTGGCGAGCAACGTGCGCAGGCGCCGGCCCCCGAAGGGGCGCAGTTCGTGCTGGGAGAGCGCGAGCTTGCGCGAGGCGACGTGTGCGCATGGCGTGAAGGCTCGCTGAGCCGCAGCTAACCCGAGAGCGTGTTCCGCGCCGCTCAACGCGCGCGCCGCGGAACACTTGCGCGTATCAGAACAGATGCCGTATGCCGATGCTCGCGCCCACCGTCGAGCCGGAGACCTCAAAGAGCGCGTTGTTGATCGACAAGCCCGTGTCCATGCGTCCATGGTTGTACACGTAGCCCACCTGGCCATAGAGCGTCGTGCGCTTGGAGAGGTAGAACTGCACGCCGCTCGACGCCAGGAGCGAGTGGTTGCTGCCGTCGTTGCCGTCGCGCGTGTACCAGACTCCGGCGTCGACGTCGAGGTAGGGCGTGATCATATAGCTGAGTCCGCCGGAGTAGACGCTGTTGTCGAATGACTGCGCAACCTTGTAAAGCGCATACGAGGCGGAGATCGTGAGCGAGTTCGGGAAGCGATAGCTCGCGCCGATCGTGCGGCCCACGAACTCGACGGTACTCGGCACCGGCGTGGAGGCCGCGGTGCCACCGGCGTTGCCGCTATAGAGCGCGCCTGTGATCGTAAAGCCGGCGATGTGGTAGCGCAGGCTCGCCGAATACTGGCGTCCCGCCTGGAAGTTGCCCGCCGCGCCGCCCATGGCGAACATGCCCATCGCCTGAATGCCGGCGATTTCCGGCGACGTATAGGTGAGCGCATTGCTGTTGAAGAGGCCGGTCACATACACGTTGTTCACGTAGCTCACGAGACCGCTGCCGAAATACGACATGCCGCGCGGGTCCGTCTGGTAGAGCGAGAGGAAGAACGGTGAGTACTGCAGACCGGCCTTGACCGTGCCGTAGGGGCTTTCCATGCCGACCCACGCCTGACGCCCGAAGAAGTTGCCGTTGGAATTGCCGAACTGGCCGTTCGCGATGCTAATGCCGCTTTCGAGTGCGAATACGGCGCGCATCCCACCGCCCAGGTCCTCGGCGCCGCGCATGCCGAAGTTCGAGCCGGACATGCCGCTGTCCGTGAAGGAGAACTGGTGACCGGCGTTCTGGCCCGTCTGCGTATTCATCGTATGGCTCGTGTAGAGGATCGATCCGTCGACGATGCCATACAGGGTGACGCTGCTCTGTGCGCTCGCGACACCCGCTGTGCCCATCAAACCGGCCGCCGCGAGGCAGCGGACCAGCCATTTCACGCCGAGTTTGTCGCGTTGTAACATTTCGTCATCCTTAGTGTTATTGATGGATTGAGATCGATGTGACACGGTGCTGCGCACGCTTCAGGCAATGCTCCAGGCAAAGCCGCAGATAAAGCTTCGGGAAAAAGGGCGCCAGGGTTCCTCGCGGAACCGCACGAAACGCAATGCTGGGAGTGCTGCTCGGAGTCCTACGCGGAGTACTGTGCGTAGTCCTGCGGTCTGGCGCGGCGGCCGGGGTCCTCTCGCGTGCGCAGGAGCAGCGTGGACGAGCGCGTGGTCATCGTGGGCCTGCGGCAAGGCATGAGCCGGATTGAATGCGCGTTCACCGATCGCTTCTCCCCTGACGAGAGGTGTGCAACGTTGACGGAATGCTACGTTCGATGGAGGCTATTTTTGTACGACCGTGCGGAATCTGTCACCCTGGGAGAAACGATCACATTTGCGCATCAGTTTGTTGCAGCCGGCGCATGATTCGACGCGCGAGCGCATGACTCACCCCGCCGGATTCTCCTCATCCTGCGCCGGCGGCGCGCTCCCCGCGGGCGCGCCCAGAATGCTGACCTGGAACACCGGCGTGCCTGCGAGCGATTCGAGGCTCGGGTCTTCGGGGTAGGCGAGCAGCAGCGGGAAGACGACCGATCCGCCGATCACGGCGCGGCGGCTGTTCTCGGGGGGGCGCAGGCCCCACACGTCCTGATAGACGAGCGGCACCGTCTTGCCGTCGCGCTCGGTGTTGCCCAGGTAGAGCATGACATGGCCGCCTATATAGATGAGCGTGCGCATGGGCGCGCCGTGCTGCACGAGCCAGTCGAGGCGTTGCGCGGGCGTGGACGCCGAAAGATCGGTCATCGCCCCGGCGTTCATTTGCGTGGACGAATGGCGCGGCAGCCACACGCCGAACGCCGCGAAAATGCTCTGAAGTTCGGCCGAGCAGTCGTTGTCGAGGTTCGTGTTGCCCCAGCCGTAGGGACGCCCGATCAGCGCCTTCATCAACTGCGCGAGATGGCGCGGCGTGGCCGCGAGCGGCGCGGGCACGATGGCGTTCGCATCGAGCGCCGCCGTGCGGATCGCCGCGCGGCCGTCTACGTCGCGGGCGGGCACGAGCACTACGCCCGGCTTCGCACCCGAAGCGGGCCGCAGCGGCAGCAGCGTGCCGGCGGGCGCGTCGAAGCGGAACACGCCGCCGCCGTCGCGCAGCGCGGCCCAGGCCACGACCACGACGCCGAGCGACTGGTGCGCCGCCGCGCGCCACGTCGAAACGAAGGTGTCATCGACGCTCGCCACGCCGTCGCTGCGCACCCAGCCCTGCACGTCCGGCGTCTGCACGTAGCGCCAGGCGCCGTCGGCGCTCGTGCCGAGCACGTAAAGCGGCGTGCCCGGCCGCACGGCGCTCACCTGCAGGTTGTCGAAGGGATAGCCTTCGCCCGCGATGCGATGTGAATAGAAAGACGGGTCGATGGTGGGCAGTTCGCGCACGTACAGCGCCGTCGTGGCGATGGCGCGACGCGTGGTGTCGAAGCCGCTGGCCTGTTCGAACTGGTTGACGTTGGCGTTGCGCTCGATGGCGTCGATCCACGCCTTCGTGTGAGGCCGGAAATTCATGCCGTAGCCAATGCGGCGCGGCGCCTTGCCGGTGTTGTCGAAGTCGGCGAGGCGGCGCGTTTGCAGCGCGGCAATGTCGCTGCCGCCGTCGCGATACACGCGCTGCTCGACAAACGCGCGATTCCACGGCGAGGGATCGTTTGGACCCGCACCGAAATAGCGCGCGACGAGCGCATCGAATTGCGCGCGCTGGACGTCGGGCGAGAGGAAGGGCTTGTCGTAATCGGCGCTGGCCGGATCGATCCAGTGGTCGACGTTCTGGTCGTAATGCTCGATCGGGAAGAGCGTGACCGCATCGGGCGGGAGCGCTTGCGCGGCCTGACTCTGCGAGGCCGGCCCGGTTGCGCATCCCGGCAGCACGCACGCGGCGGCTAGCGCCAGGGCGACGAAGCGGGCGCGCGGCGCCCGGGCGAAAACGGCAAGGCGAAAGGAAGAATCGAGGGTGGTGCGCATGGGCGAGCGGGCGGTTCGACAACCCGTGGATGATACAGGACGCGCCGCGCCCGCCGCCCTCGCTGTTGCCCGCCGGGGCCTGTTTTCGGCGTGAACAGGCCCGCGTCAAACCATCACTGCTCGATCTGCCGGTTCCAGCGCGAATCCCACTGCGCGCGGTGCTCGTTGATCACGTCCCAGTCCACCACCGTCACCTTTTTCACGAGCTGGTCGAGATTGCCCAGGCTCTTTTGCATGTCGGGCGGCATGGTGGCGTTCTGGTTGGTCGGAATCTGCTTGCCGGCGGCGGCCGCCTTGCTTTGCGCAGGCGCCGAAAGCAGGAACTGCGCGAGCTTTTGCGCGAGTTGCGGGTCGGGATTGTTCTTCACAACGCACAGGTCCACGAGCAGCAGCACCGCGCCTTCCTTCGGGTTGGCGTACGCCACGGGCAAGCCCTTGTCCTTCAGGTCGCCCACTGCGGTGGGCGTGAGCGGGAAGATGCCGGCCTCGCCGGTCTGGATCATCTCCGAGAGCTTGGCCGAATTCGGAATATATTCGACCACGTTCGGCCCCACCGTGCTCGCCCACTTCGTGAAGCCCGGCTCGACATTGTTCTCACTGCCGCCCATCAGGCGGTTGATGGCGAGAAAGCCATGCAGCCCGAAGGTGCTGCTCGAAGCCGACTGGAACACCACCTTGCCCTTGTATTTCGGATTGGCGAAATCGAGCCACGAAGTGGGCGGCGCCCAGCCTTTATCCGCGAACACCTTCGTGTTGTAGCCAATGCCCGTCATGCCGAGCTGCACGCCCGCGCCGACGTCGCCTCTCATGCGCGCGAACGGATACAGTTCCTTGAGCACCGGCGCATCGTCGAGCTTCTCGCACACGCCCATGCTCACGGCGCGCGCCATCACGCCGTCGTCGAGAAAGGCGACATGCATTTGCGGGCTGTTGCGGTTGGCGAGGAGCTTCGCGAGCACGTCGGAGGACGTGCCCGGCACGACCACCACCTTCACGTTGTTGGCCTTCTCGAAGTCGGGCAGGACCTGGCTCGTGTAGGCCTTCTCCATCGGGCCGCCGTTCATGCCGATGTAGATCGTCTTCGTTTGCGACCAGGCGCCAGGCGAGATGCCGAAGGCGACGAGTGCGGCTAGCGAGGCCAGGGTGCGTGTGAGTTTCATCGTGGGGACTCCTTATTTGATTGGGAGAGCGGCATGAACGGAAGACTGCGTGAAGCGGCCGATAGCGAACGCTTCGATGGGCGTGCTCGTCGCACCTTCTGTGACGAGTTCGGCGAGGACTTCGCCCACGCCGGGCGCCAGCAAGAAGCCGCCGCCCGAAAAGCCGAACGCATGCAGGAGGCGCGGCGTGGTGTTGCTGAAACCGATGATCGGGTTGCTGTCCGGCGTCTCGCCTTCCACGCCGCTCCACGTGCGGATCAGCAGCGCGTCGCGCAGGCCGGGCACCAGCGCGCACGCGTCGCGCATGACGGCGCGCGTGGTGGCGGTGGAAGGCTGCGCGTATTCGCCGTCGCCGTGCCCGCGTCCGCCGCCGATCACGCAGTTGCCGCGCTCGACCTGGCGCGCGTATACGCCGCCGCCGTACACGCCCAGGTTGTGCTGGATAAAGCGCGGCAGCGGTTCGGTCACCCACATGTTCGGATAGATCGGTTTCATCGGCACAGTTTCGCCGAACGCACCCGCCACCGTATTGGCCCAGGCGCCCGACGAGTTGATGAGCCAGTCGGCGCTGATGCGCTCGTTGCCCGCGCGCATCTGGAAACGCCGGCCGTCGAAGCTCAGGTCGCCGAGCGCGGCCTGCTCCTGCACGTGCGCGCCCGCGTGCCGCGCCGCCGCCGCGAAACCGGGCGAGACAAGACGCGGATTCGCCTGCCCGTCGCTCGCGCAGAGCGCCCCGCCAATCGCGGCGTTGCCGAGCCACGGGTAGCGGCGGCGAAACGCTTCGCCGCTCATGACCAGTGACTCCACGCCGAAATCGCGCGCCATGGCGGACCATGCGTGGAGCGCCTCGAGATCGCTGTCGCGGCGCGCGAGGCGCAAGTGCCCCGACACGACAAATTCGCCGTCGCTGCCGATCAGTTCGGGCAAGCGGCTCCACACACGCCGGGCGCGCACCGCAAGCGGCAGTTGCTCGGCGCTGCGGCCGTGGGTGCGCACGCCGCCGTAGTTCACGCCGCTTGCCTGCGCGCCGCAAAAGCGCCGCTCGAACAAGCCGACGCTCACGCCCTTGCGCGCGAGCGCGAGCGCCGCCGATGCGCCGACGAGCCCGCCGCCCGCAATCACAACCTGGAAATGGCGCGTGTCACTCATCGTGGGGTTCCTCTTCGATGACCTGCACGCCGTCGTCGAACAGCATGGGTGAAATGGGTATCGGCTTGATGGGCGCCTGGCTGCGCAAGCGGCCCACCTCGTGCAGCGGCTTGCCGGTCTCCGTGCTCAGCAGCGCCATCGCGGATTCGCCGCACATGCGCCCCTGGCAGCGCCCCATGCCGATACGCGTGAGCGCCTTCAGGCGGTTGACCTCGGTGGCGAAACCGTTGCGTATGCAACTACGCAGCGTGCCCGCATCGACTTCCTCGCAGCGGCAGATGGTCAGATCGTCGGGCCAGTTAGCGGCGCAGTTGGCCGGCGGGGCGAACGCCTGCTCGATGCCCACGCGAAAGCGCGTAATGCGCGCGAGGCGCTTCTCGATTGTTGCCGCATCAGGCAACGCGGCATCGTGCTGTGGCGCTTCGATGCCCATGTCTTCGAGCACCGCGAGTGCGGCGCGGCGGCCCGCGAGTTCGGCGGCATCGGCGCCTGCAATACCCGCGCCGTCGCCGGCGAGATAGACGCCGGGCACGGAGCTGCGGCCCGCTGCATCGCGTTCGGGCAGCCAGCAGCGGTTGAGGGTGTCGAAGGCGAAGCGGCAGCCCGCGAGATCGGCGAGCTGGGTTTCGGGCCGCAAGCCGTAGCCGAGGCCGACCGCATCGCAGGCGAGCGCGTGCTCCTTCCCGTCGATTGCGTGCCAGCGGACGTATTGCACCGCCTCGTCGCCTTCGAGGGCCGCGAGCGAAACGCCATGCTCGATGCGCACGCCATGCGCCTTGAGCCACGCGACGTAATAAACGCCTTTGGCGAAGGTGCCCGGTTGGTTGAGCAGCTTCGGCGCGGCGGCGGCCTGGCGCGCGAACGGGCTCGTGTCGAGCACGGCGGCCACTTGCGCGCCCGCTATCGCATATTGATAGGCGACGAGGTAGAGCAGCGGCCCGGTGCCGGCGAATACGGTGCGCCGGCCAATTGCGCAGCCCTGCGCCTTCAGCGCGACCTGCGCGCCGCCGAGTGTATAAGCGCCTGGCAGCGTCCAGCCGGGCAGCGGCACGATGCGGTCGGTCGCGCCGCTCGCGATGATCAGATGCGACCACGGCACGCTCGCTTCGCGGCCCTCGCGCAACGTGTCGAGCCGGCCCGGCTCGCACGACCAGGCCAGCGTGTCGGGCCGATAGTCGATCTTTGGGAGCAGTTCGGCCATGGCGCGATGGATCGCATCGGCCTTCTTCGCCTCGAAGCCGTAGAGCGCGGTTTTCGTGCGCGAGAAGCCCGCGCCGTCGGCTGGCTGGCGATAGATCTGGCCGCCCCAGCGCGCGTTTTCGTCGATCACGGTGGGCCGCAGTCGGGCGGCCACGAGTGTTTGCGCGGCGCGCACGCCGGCCGGTCCCGCGCCGACAATGACGATGCGATCAGGCCTGGCCGTGCTCATCGCGCACCCCCATCGTAAGATTCGGTATCCGAAACGATTCGCGTCAGCACACGCATGCCTTCGCGCAGCGGCGTGGAGCAGGCGCGCAGGCGCGTGCCGTTTTCGCTGCGCACCCAGCAGTCCTGGCAAGCGCCGATCAGGCAGAAGCCCGCGCGCGGTTCCGTGCTGAACTCGCTGCGGCGCACATGCCGCTGGTGTGTGAGGATCGCGGTGAGCAGCGTATCGCCCGCGAGCGCCTTGACTTCGACGCCGTCTAAAACGAAGGAAACGCTCGCGCGCGCGGTCTCGGCAACGCGGACGAACTGGGCAAGGGGAAGCGGCGTGACGGTGCTCATGGAAGGTCGGTGGCGCGGCAGCAGGAATCGAAAGAGGCGGGCGGCGTTCAGTGCTGCCCGATCAGAATGCGGTTGAGCCCGTACACGCGGTCGAGCAGGAACATCGCGCCCGCCGTGATGAAAATGACGAGCGCGGAAACGGAAGCCATCATCGGGTCGATCGACTCGGTCGCGTACATGTACATGCGCACGGGCAGCGTGACGGTTTGCGGCGAGGTCACGAAGATCGACATCGTCAGTTCATCGAAGCTGTTGATGAACGCGAGCAGCCAGCCGCCCGTGATGCCGGGCACGATCATCGGCAGCGTGATGCGGCGAAAGGTGGTCCACGCGTTCGCGCCGAGCGACGCGGCCGCATGCTCGATGCTGCGGTCGAGGCCGCTCACTGAGGCGAGCACGAGCCGCACGACGAACGGCGTGATGATGATCATGTGTGCGAGGATCAGCCACGCGAACGAGCCGGTCGCGCCGATCAGCGCGAAGAAGCGCAGCAGCGCGATGCCAAGCACGAGCCCCGGGATCACGAGCGGCGAAAGCAGCAGCGCGTTGAGAAATCCACGGCCCGGAAAGCGCGCGCGGCCAATAGCGAGTCCCGCGGGCAACGCGATGACGAGCGAGAGCGTGGCCGAGGCGAACGCGAGCTTGAGGCTGTTGAAGAACGCGGTGATGAAGTCGGGGTAGTCGAGAATGGCGCGGAACCAGCGCAGCGAGAGGCCGTGCGTGGGAAGCGTCAAGGTTTCGTCGGGCGTGAAGGCCACGAGGATGACGATGACGAGCGGCGCCAGCACGAACAGAATGACGAAGCTATGGAACGTGAGGGCGAGCGGTCCGTTTTTGCGCATGATGTTGTGTCCTGGGGCCCTAGCCCATGCTGCGCGCGTAGCGCCGTTCGAGCACGCGGTAGTAGGTGAGCATCACCACGAGATTGGCGACGAGCAGCAGCACGGCGATGGTCGCGCCGAGCGGCCAGTTCATCGAGCTGAGGAACTGGTCGTACACGGCGGTGGCCGCCACCTTCAGACGCCGGCCGCCCAGCAGGCCCGGAATCGCGAAGGCGCTCGCCGACAGGCCGAACACCATCAGGCTGCCCGAGAGAATGCCCGGCATGAGCTGCGGCAGCACGATACGGCGCAGGGTGGTGAACGGCGACGCCATGAGCGACAGCGCCGCGTTCTCGGTTTGCGGATCGAGCCTTTGCAGCGCGGTCCACACCGGAATCACCATGAACGGCAGCATCACATGCACGAGCGCGATGACGATCGCGAAGGTCGTGTATTCGAGCTTGAAGGGCCCTGCGCCGAACAGGCCGAAGAACTGATTCACGAGACCGTTCATGTTGAGCAGCATGCTCCAGCCGAACGCGCGCACTACCACGGAAACCAGCAGCGGCGCGAGGATCGCGAGCAGGAAGAGCGAGCGCCACGGGTCGCGCATGCGCGAGAGGATGTAAGCCTCGGGCGTGCCGATCACGACGCACAGCAGCGTGGTGAGCGCGGCAATGCCGAAGGTGCGCAGGAAGATCGTGTGAAAGTACGACGAGCCCAGCACTTCTACGTAGTTATGCAGATCGAATGCGGCGATGGGGCCGCTCATCGGATCGAAGCGGTAGAACGTGAGCGCGAAGGTCATCGCGAGCGGCACGAGCACGAGCGCGGCGAACAGCAGCAGCGCGGGCGCGCTCATGAGCCAGAGCGGCACGTAAGCCTGCCAGCCGGCGCGCACCGTGGCGCGTGGGGCAGGCTGCGAAGCGCGGAGCGTGCTAGACACGGGCGCCCTCCTGGTGGATGAAGCGGATCGCGTCGCTATGCCAGTCGATGCCCACCTGGTCGCCTTCGGCAAGCGGCTCATTGCCCTCGTTCTGGCAGCACACGAGCATTTCGCCCGCGCGGCTGTCGAGCCGGTAGAGCCACTGGCTGCCGAGGAAGAAGCGGCTCGTCACGCGCCCGGCGAGCCGGCCCGAGCCGCTCGCGCACAGCTTGAGCTTTTCGGGGCGGATGCATAGCGTGATCGCGTCGCCCACCCCCACCGTGCGGCCGCGTTCGGGCAGTTGTGCCGTCGAGCCCGTTTCCGCGAGATCGTGGCCGAGATCCACGCGGATCGTGTCGCCCTCGCGCGCGACGATGCGGCCAGCGAGCATGTTGGCCTTGCCGATGAACTTCGAGACGAAGTCGTTCTCGGGCCGCTCATACGCGCGATAAGGCGTGTCGACCTGGGTGATGCGGCCGCTTTCCATCACCACCACGCGGTCGCTGATCGAGAGTGCTTCGGACTGGTCGTGCGTGACCATCAGCGTGGTCGTGCCGATCTTGCGCTGAATGGCGCGCAGTTCGAACTGCATGTCTTCGCGCAGCTTGGCGTCGAGATTGGACATCGGCTCGTCGAGCAGCAGCACGGGCGGAGCGATCACAATGGCGCGCGCGATCGCCACGCGCTGGCGCTGGCCGCCCGACAGCTCGCGCGGAAAGCGCTGCGCGTAGGCGTCGAGGCGCACGAGCGCGAGCGCCTCGCGAATGCGATCGCGGCGCTCGGCTTTGCCCACGCCGCGCATTTCGAGGCCGAAGCTCACGTTCTGCTCCACGCTCATGTGCGGAAAGAGCGCATAGCTCTGGAACACGATGCCGAGGCCGCGCTTGTTCGGCGCCATGTGCGTGATGTCGCGCCCGTCGAGCGTGATGCGCCCGCGCGTGGTTTCCACGAAGCCTGCGATCATCTGCAGCGTCGTGGTTTTCCCGCAGCCCGAAGGGCCGAGCAGTGAGACGAACTCGCCTTTTTCCACCGACAAATTGACGCCGGCGACCGCCAGCAGGTCGCCAAACGATTTCGATACATCGGTCAGGGTGAGGAACGACATGGTGTGGCCTTCCAGTGCTTGGGGTGCGCCGGCACCCGTTGAGCGAATTGCGGTGCAGGGCGTTGAGTCGACTGTAGCTAGCCAAATTTTCGGTCGTCAATTTAAAATTCCATCAAACGATAGAAATCTGATTTATATTCCATTTGACGGAATACGTGAGTGGCCCAGCGCGGCGGATATTTCATCCCGTGAACTACGGGAAATTCCTGGATGAGCCCACAACAAGCACGACGGCGTATGGCGATCGAACCTTTTGGACAGCACGCCAATTCGTACGAGTTTTCAGCGCTTATTCCGCTGAATGGAATAGATCGAGGTCGATATGACGGCAGTGGAAGAGAAAAGTGGAACGCCGGCCGACGATGCCCGCGGCGCGGGCGTATTGCAGCGCGCATTCGCGGTGATCCGCGCACTGGGGGCAAGTCAGGCGGAAGGCAGCCGCGTGACCGCGCTCGCCAAGGCCGTGGGTCTGACCCAGGCCACTGTGCATCGGCTGCTGCAAGGGCTGATCGCCGAAGGCGTGGTCGAGCAGGACGAAGGCACGAAGCGCTATCGGTTAAGCGTCGATTTTTTTGCGCTCGCGGCGCAGGCGGGCAATCCCAGCGGTATGCGCACGCTATGCCGTCCCGCGTTGCTGCGCCTGTGCGCAAGCCTTGGCGATACTATTTTCCTGCTCGTGAAGAGCAGTTTCGATGCGGTTTGTCTCGACATGTGCGAAGGTCCGTTTCCGATCCGCTCGTTCACGGGCGATATCGGCGGGCGCGTCGCGCTGGGCGTGGGTCAGGGCAGTCTTGCCATTCTCGCGTTCCAGCCCGAGGCCGAGCGTGAGGAAATCATTCGTTTCAACGTGCCGCGTTTGCGCAGCTACGGCGTGCTGGACGAGGTGTATTTGCGCACGGAGATCGAGCGCGTGCGCAAGCTCGGCTACGCGGGGCGTAATACGGGCGTGCTCGAGGGCATGGCGGGCGTGGCCGTGCCGATTCTGGACCAGAACGGTTGTGCCGTGGGCGCGTTGAGCGTGGGCACGCTGGCTGCGCGTCTCACGGAGGACCGGTTGCCGACGATAGTGGAACTGCTCAAGCGGCAGGCCGAGACCATCGGGCCCCAAACGAACCCTTTCGACGTGGCGGTGCGCCGCCCCATGCATGGGCTCACGCGAGCGATGACGACACAACCATTGGCTTGAGCGATGCAGGGCAGGATTGATCCGGTAGAATGCATTCCTAACTAAATTACCTGATCGCGAATCGTTCTCGTTAGGTAATCGGTGTGCAAACGTTCAGCAGGTGCGTGCATTGCTGCATTGCGAAATCGAGCAGTATGATCGGACGAAAATTGACCAGGGAGATAACCTATCCGCATGCGTCTTGGTTTTGGCGTAAATGGGCAGGTGGCTATTCGTAGACTGAAGGCGATGTACGAAATGGCAGTCCGCCGCCATGGAGCTTCGCAAGCCATCGCGGCGCGAGCAGGTGACCCCGGAAACGAAAACAGAAGGCGCCCGAAGCGCCGGCTTGCGCGTAGTCTTGCAGGACCCGGGAGGGACAAAACGAGCCGCCGCGTGCACTGTCATATTGAGCACATGCCGTTGCCACGTCGACGAGAAGTCATTGAGGAGCATGAGTGCTGGGGGAGGTGGAGCGCATGTGTGATCCCGCGGCGCTTGCAGTCAGAATATACCGGTGATCGATGACGACCATAAACGACCGGACGTTGCCCGTTCTCGAGGCGCCGGCTGCTTCTGCTACGCCGGTGCCGGTACGCGCGGCGCCTTCGATCTTTCATGAACACTGGTGGCTCGACATCGCCACGCAAGGCGACTGGAAGCTTGCGGTGGTGAAGCAGAACGACGAGGTCATCGGCGAGATGCCGTACGCGATGCAGCGCACGCGGCTGTGGCGTGTCTCGCACCTGCCGCCGCTCACGCGCACGCTCGGGCCGGTCATCAAGTCCGTGACGGGCAGCGAGGCCCGCCAACTGCGTCATGAACTCGACATCACCGGCAAGCTGATCGAACAGTTGCCCGACTGCGACAGCTTTTTTCAGGTACTCGACCCGCGCATCGACGACGCCCTGGCGTTCGCACTGCACGGCTTTACGGTGTCGGCGCGCTATACGTTCCGCATCGACCGGAATACTACGGCCGACGAAGCGTGGAAGTGTCTGAACAGCAAGACGCGCAACGTGATACGCAGCGCCTGCCGTGAACTGACCGTCGTGCCGGACATCACGCCCCAAGAGTTCATCGCGTTCTACGACTCGAATCTCGCGGCGCGTTCGCGTACCAACGCTTACGGGGATGCGGTCATGCGCGACCTCGTCAACGCGTTCGTCGAGCGCAAGGCCGGGATGCTGCTCGGCGCCTATGGGCAAGGCGGGAAGCTCGTGGCGGCGGTCGGCCTCGTCTGGGACCATCATGCAATGTATTACCTGCTTTCGTCGCGCGCGCAGGACGCGCACAGCGGCTCGATCAGCCTGCTGCTGTGGACCGGCATTGGCCGCTCACTCGAGCGCAAGCTCACCTTCGACTTCGACGGTTTTTCGAGCCCGTCGACATTCAGCTTCCTCAACGGATTCGGCGCGACGCTCACGCAGCGGCTGGGCGTCGAGCGCCACGGCACGGTTTATTTGCTGATGCGTACGCTCAAGCGGAAGGTCGCGCCCGGGCGTGTGTTCGCCCCCAATCTCTAAGCGGCGGGGCGTCGCGTAGCGAGCGATATGGCGCGCTAAACGAGTTCGTGCCGCGCGGGGTCGCTTGCGCGGCGGGTCGTGACCTCGGCAAGCTCCAGCGCGCTCGAGGCGAAGAGCAAGGGCGTCCAGCGCCGGATCGTGCTTTGCGCGCCGGCGGCGAAGCGTTCGCGCAGCGCGGGCTCGCCGCCCAGCTCGCCGATACGCTGCGCGAGGGTCGAGACGTCGCGCGGTTCAACCACGAAACCGTTCACGCCGTCGATCACCACTTCGCCAGCTACGCCGCAGGTGCGCGTGACGATGGCAGGGCACCCGGCCGCGAACGCTTCGTTCACGCACAGGCCCCATTGATCGAATTCGCTCGCGAGTACGACGAATTCCGCGAGCGCATAGAGATTCGGCATTTCCTGGTTGGCGAGCGAGTTGAGTATCGTCACGTGCGGCGTGAGGCCGAGCGACGCGATGCGCGCGCGCAATTGCGCTTCGAGCGGACCCTGACCTACCAGAACGAGGCCGATATTTTCGTTGTACACGCCGGATTTGCGGTAGGCGTCGATCAGGACGTCGACGTTCTTGCGCGCGACGAAGCGGCTCACGCACAACACGTAGCGCTGCGGCAGGCCGAAGCGCGATCGCACGGCCTCGGGGTTATCGCTCGCGGCCTGCGCGAGATCCGAGAAATAGTCGACGTCGATCACATCGAAACCGATGCGGGATCGCTCCTTCGGTATGCCAAGTGATTGCGCGTAACGGCGATGCTTCTCGCCCGCGACGAGCGCGCCGTCGAAGCGGCTCACGATGAAACGCTTGAGCCGCTCCTTGGTGCGCTGGCGCAGTCCGTCGTCGGCCTTCGAGTCCGACATGTAGATGAGCTTGAAGCGCCGCGTGAGATGTCTGAGGAAACAGAGCACCGCCGAATAGCCGGTGCTGTAGCCGAGCGTGATGACCACGTCGGGCTCGAAGTTGCGCACCTTCGCAATCAGGCGCGCGGTATCGCGCGCGCCGAGGCCGTCGCTGTCGGCGCCGTTCTCGACCAGCGTTTCCGCCATGCGCGGCCGGTTCGCGAAGAATGCCGCGCGGCGTTCCTGAGGGAAGCCGTAGACGCCCGAGCGTGCGAAGACCTCGAGCAGCGCCACCTGATGGCCGCGACTGGAGGCCGCGCTGACGAGAGCCTCATAGCGAGGGACGTGATAGTCGCCCAGGTTGCCGATGACGAAGAGGATGCGCATGGACAATGACGGCTCACGGTGGCGCTTGGTTGGGCAGGCAGCGCACCACGGGTGCCTGGCCTGCATGAAATCCCGGCCAGTCGTCCTGACCTGCCGGGCAGCGTTGGCCGCGCCACACCGCTCGCACATTCGCGGCGGGGACCCGCAGTCACGCCGTTTGCTGCATCGTAACCCGATTATGAGACGTTTTTACGCGATGTCGGCGATCAGCGAAAACTTGTCCGATATGGCGGAGGGGATGCAAAGCAGATGAAAACCTGCCGGTCAGTTCTTCCGAGGAATACGCAAGGCGCACGCACGTAGCGGCACATGACTTGCCTCGCTTGGGTCCATTGACGTGAGTTCTGGGTGCCGGAGGGCGGGTTGTGCCTCGCTTGTAACCGATTGTTATCACAACGGACATCAATTGGCGCGGTGCGATGAAAACTGTCATATCAATTCGTCACACTGGAGATTTGGCATGTTTCAATACGTCGGAAGAAGGGAAAGCGCTTAAGGTCAGCATCAGATTTTCGGCTTAATATCCTAGGGTTCACCCGTGGCGCTTAGTCCTTCAATTCGATAACAAACATGCAAGCCGGAATGTCGATCGAATGTTTTTCGTAATGCGTTTGGAAGGAATTGCGCGGCGCTGGACGTCGACTGTGCAAGCCACAAGGCGCACACGATCGCTAACCGGGTTTCATCACACTGCGCGGACAATCGAGGAATATGAAAACGCTGTTTCTGCAGGCCCCGTCGTATGACGGCTTCGACGGTGGCGCGGGCTCGCGCTACCAGGCAAAGCGCGAGATCCGCTCGTTCTGGTATCCCACCTGGCTCGCGCAGCCCGCGGCCCTCGTGCCCGACAGCCGCGTGCTCGACGCGCCGGCCGACGGCCTCTCCGTCGAAGAGACGCTGAAGATTGCAGCCGCATACGACCTCGTCATCATCCACACGAGCACGCCGTCGTTTCCGACCGACGCGCTGTTCTGCGAAGACCTCAAGAAGCGCAAGCCGTCGATCGTCATCGGTCTGGTGGGCGCGAAGGTGCAGGTCGATCCGCACAATTCGCTCACGGCCACCGAGGCGGTCGACTTTGTCTGCCGCGAGGAGTTCGACTTCACCTGCAAGGAAATCGCCGAGGGCATGCCGCTGGCCGAGGTCAAGGGCATTTCGTGGCGCGCGAAGGACGGCTCGATCGAGCACAACGCAGGCCGTCCGGTGCTCGAGGAC
>NZ_JAMBPS010000047.1:0-61526 GCF_024206515.1 Paraburkholderia sp. CNPSo 3281
CCAGTGTGTCGAGCCGTCGGCGGGTTTGTGCTTGAGGGTACGGTTGAGCACCCGCGCTTCCAGTCTGGCCGGCGGCTGCGTGGGCGCGCGCCCGGGATGCCGGGCGTACATGCCGGCCAACCGCTCGCTGAGGAAGCGCCCCGACCAGCGCGAGATGAAGCGCGAGTCACAGCAAAGTATGCGCATGATGCTGTCGCGCGATTCGCCGTCCTCGAGCATCAGGATCAACTTTGCGCGTCGCACGTCCGCCGCGCGTACCGTCCGGCTGCGCGCAGCAGACAGAAGTTGTTCGCGTTCGGTATCCGTCAGATTCATTTTTCCCATGACCGATATCTGAGCACAGATGGGTTGCCAATTCAATGACGCAATGGACTAGTACGCACGGCGCTTAGCGTCGGCATCTGCACGCAGTTCTCCTTCTCCATATCGGCGTGCCACGAACCGATCCAGCGAAGCGCGTCGGCGCGCCTCCCCAGTTGTGCGAGCACGTCCTGCGGCAGGCGGTCGAGCGTGCAGAGCTCCTTCGCGCGCATTCCGACACGGCGGTCTCCTTCGAAAAAGTGAACCGCATAGACGTAGAACCGCTGCAGAAACGTGCCGATTGCGCTGACATAACCGGCATCGCCTTGGCTCACGAGCAGTTCCCCCATAGCCTTACCGTTGTATGTACCGTCGTTACGAATCACGGCGCGTGAAATCACTCGCTCGCCAACGGCGAACCGCGGTGGAAAAGCGAGTTCGACTGCATCGTCGCTCTCAACGTCCCTCACGCCCAGCTCATTTAAATACAGGGATGCACGCTTCATGACACCTCCCGCGGCAATGAGTTAAGTCCGCGCCCGATCGCACTCGCGTCGATGCGAGAGACGCTCGACTTGCCTGCGCCATCGCGCGCGGCGACGCCAAATGCTTGATTGCCGTTGTTGAATGCAAGACCACACCTGTCTTGTGTTTCGACGAAGTCGACGGTAAAGCCGTCGAGCAACAGCCGACTTTCTGCCGACAAGAAAATCCGCAGTCCATTGATCTCCGTAGTCTCATCACCGGGCTGCGCATCGTCGGCGGCGCTAAGTTCGGCTTCGTATCCGGAGCAACCGCCGGTACTCACACAAATACGGACGCCCGCACCGGATGGCAGCCCGGAAAAGCGCACGATACGGTGCAGGAACTTTTCGGCGGCAGGTGTCACTGCAAAATTTGGCAACATGATTTAGAAATCGTCGAATTGAATAATCGTCGGGAACACTGCGCAAAGCAGCGGAGCCGCAGCGCTAGGCCGGCACGATGCACCCGTCCACAGGGCACGCTGCCACGCATTGCGGACTTTCGAATTGCCCTTCGCACACGGTACATTTCCGCGGATCGATTGCGAAGACGCCGCCTTTCTCGATGATGGCGACGTTTGGGCATTGCGGCTCGCACGCCGAGCAGCCAGTGCAGGCGGAGGCAATGATCTTTAGGGCCATACCAGGCACTCCTTGTGATGATTTCCTGTGTAATCGAGCACGTCGTGACGACTACGCTACCTGCCGCTCAAACAGGGGCATCTTCGCCCACCCTAGTCAATCCGATCTGTGGTATTGCCGTGTCGCCGCGGCCCGTGTGGTCAATTTCGCCAGTCGCGAGACGGCCACAATAGTCGGTGAGCCATGCAAGCGCGGCTTTTTCGATTGGTTCGTGGGCGTACATATCCACGGGTTCGATTCCCGCTTCTAATAGCGACTTCCGTGGACACAAGCCAATCTTTGCAACCAGCACAGCATGGCAATCGTTGATCGCGTGTATGATCGGCACCAAGTCATCCTCAGCGCCATCGCCGCCGCGGCAATAAGCGCCCACGCGGCGGTGCGCGACAAACAGGGCTCCAGCGGCGCTGACTTGGAAAATCTGGAACTCGGAAACATGGCCGAAATGTGCGTTGACGAGCCCGCCTCCCTTCGTCGCAACGGCAATCCGCACCTCGACATCGCCTAGCACCCGGGTCGCTCCTGACAAGCCTCGTGTCTTATGTTTCATCTTGCACTCTCCATCGCATTCGGCGTCGACGCGGTGTCGACGTGTACGGCCAAGCTCAAGCGTGTCCACGGCGTCCAGGTGTTCGATGCTTGCGAGCGAAAACTCGTGATGGCGGTCTTCGCCCAGAAGGCCTACGGCATCTGCACGACATTGCCGGCAATGGCGCATTAGGGCCGCGCCGCCCATGCAGGCGTCCTGCACGGCCTTCAACTCGCCAGCGGTAGGCTCGCGCTGGCCACGGCCACCGAAATACGTGCCGTGCATAGGATCCGAGATCAGCGGCATGATGTTGTGCAAAAATGCCCCCCGCCTCTTTACTTCATGATTCACTTCGACCAGGTGCTCGTCGTTGATGCCAGGGATGAGTACCGAGTTGATCTTCGTAAGTACGCCACGCGCGCTCAACATGTCGAGCCCTAGCATCTGACGCTCGTGCAGAATTCGCGCGGCCTCTTCACCCGTGACTCTTCTGTGATCCCAAAAGATCCACGGATAGATCTTTTCGCCGATGACAGGGTCGACCATGTTGATAGTGATCGTCACGTGATCAATGCCGTAATCGCAAATTTCGTTGACATAGTCAGGCAGCGAAAGCCCGTTCGTCGAAAGACATAGCTTAATGTCCGGCGTGAGTTCGCGAAGCATACGAAAGGTGTCGAACGTTTTGTTCGGATTGGCCAGTGCATCCCCCGGGCCCGCGATCCCGACGACAGTCAATTGCGGAATCCTCGAGGCGACGGTCATCACCTTTTTCACGGCCTGATCCGGCGTGAGCTTCTCTGATACCACACCAGGCCGCGACTCGTTCGAACAATCATACTTTCGGTTGCAGTAGTTGCATTGGATATTGCAGGCGGGCGCCACTGCGACATGCATGCGCGCATAATGGCGATGCGCTTCTTCCGAATAACACGGGTGATCTCTAACCTTTTCCCACACCTCCACACTGATGTTTTTTGGTGCGTCGGTCGAACAGCAACTTGACCCGCCTGGTGCGCCATTTGAATCAGAGCGGCCGTATCGGGCAATTGGATCCGCGGCCGACACCGATGGCATGATGTGTGTGACTCTGGCGCCGTCGGCCAAGATCAGAGCGCCGGCATTTGCGCAATCGTGCATGGATATCTCTCCGCAATGAACAGTGTGCGTGCCATCGCTCACAGCGAAATCCATGCCAACGCGAAAACGCACGATGTGCGAGCGGACGATACTTGAAGCCGAGAGCATCGCCGTGCTCCGTCGCCATGACACATGGGTAGTCCAGCTGCGCTGGCGCTGTGTCTCAGTTCTTATTCATTTGAATTACTCGCGATAAAAGCAACCGCTTCTGCGTGCGCCGATAACCCGATCGGCCAGGTTCAAGCGCGACACTGTTGGGAATGGGACATTCCCGACGCGACTTATCACACCACGTACTCAGATTCCCGACATGACGCATTTCAGGGTCAAACAGAACCGCACTCCGGCCGTAGCATCCCATTGGCACGATGTTTGCAGCGCTATCGACATCTCTCGGGAGACTTGACATGCATGTTCCAATTATTAATGATACGACGCTCCGCGATGGTGAGCAGACTGCAGGTGTTGCATTTCGCGTCGAGGAAAAATGCGCGATCGCGAGCGCCCTGTCTCAGGCCGGCGTGCCGGAACTCGAAGTCGGGGTTCCCGCAATGGGCGACGAGGAAATGGCGTGCATAGCGGAAATTGCCGGGTTAAATCTCGACTCCCGTATAATCGTTTGGGGACGCCTCACCGAAGGCGACCTCGCGGCGGCATTGCGTTGCAATGCCGACATCGTTCACCTCTCCATCCCTGTTTCGGATATTCATCTGCGCCACAAGCTGCAGCAGTCGCGTACGTGGGTTCTGAGTCAAATTGCGCGAGTTGTCAACATAGCAATCGGAAGTCGCGCAACGATTTCTCTCGGCATGGAAGACGCCTCGCGCGCGGATCCTTCATTTGTCATCGAAGTGGCTCAATGCGCACAGCAGCACGGGGTTCAGCGCTTGCGTTTCGCAGACACGGTTGGCGTGCTGGATCCGTTTGAGACATACCATGCGATTGCGGCGCTGCGCGTTGCCGTGGACCTCGAGATCGAAATCCATGCGCACGACGATCTCGGGCTGGCCACAGCCAACACGTTAGCGGCCCTTGCGGCAGGCGCAACACATGCCAGCACCACAGTCAACGGTCTTGGCGAGCGAGCCGGCAACGCGGCGCTAGAGGAAGTCGTGATGGGAGCACGTCATCTTCTGCGACGAGATACGGGGGTCGACACTCAAGCGCTGCCCGCTATTTCGTCGCTGGTCGAACATGCGTCGGGCCGAGCCGTCTCCTTTGGAAAAAGCATCGTCGGTAGAGGCGTTTTTACTCACGAAGCGGGAATTCACACGGACGGCCTTTCCAAACACGTCGCAACCTACGCAGGATTCGATCCCGCAGAGGTGGGCCGGCAACGGTCTACGGTGCTCGGCGAACATTCTGGGTCTCAAGGCGTGCGTGACGCATATGACGCTTTGGGCCTGAAGGTATCGGAGCGGCTTGTGCCGCTACTGCTACCGCGCATCCGCGCCTTCGCCACGCAACATAAGCAGCCGCCTAGCGCAATCGATCTCCGCCGCTTTTTAAGTGAGTCACGGAGCACGCTAGTCAGAGCGTCCTGAAGGCTGCTCATAGCGAAAAACGGACTTAGGAGGAGCAAACCCATGGAAGAGCTTATTCGAAACTTCGTCCACTTTCATCTATGGAGGATTTCCGAGTCTTTTGCATCGCCCTCGACGAAAGAATAGTGAAGTTGAACCGCCTGCACATCATGAAACGCTTCCTTCGGTACATCAAATATCAGAACGACACGCCGCCCCCGCGACGGCTTACCTATCACGGCTTGCTGCGGAAGGCCTGCGACGACTTCGTTGTATCCAGGCCCCCTGAACAACGAGTGTTTAAAGTCGTTAGAAGGCCGCAGACCGGCATGTCGTCTTCCTCAAAAGCCTGTGCGCGTTGCTGTCGGCACGCAGCGGCCTCTGATCAGGAGAGCCTCAATGCATATTGTCGTTTGCATCAAGCAAGTACCGGATTCTGCTCAGATTCGGGTTCACCCTGTGACCAACACCATCATGCGGCAAGGCGTGCCGGCAATCGTCAACCCTTACGATCTCTTCTCGCTAGAAGAAGCGTTGCGGCTAAAAGACCGCTTCGGCGCATGGGTCACGATACTTTCTATGGGACCACCACAGGCCGAGGACGCACTGCGTAGATGCATCAGCTACGGTGCAGACGACGCCGTGCTCATCACCGACCGGTCGTTCGCCGGCGCCGACACGCTCGCCACTTCTTATGCGTTGGCCGCCGCGACACGCCAGATCGCGAGTGAACGCTCAGTGGATATGATCTTTACGGGCAAACAAACGATCGACGGTGATACAGCCCAGGTCGGCCCGGGCATCGCGACGCGCATGGGCATCCAACTGCTTACCTACGTGTCGAGAATCCTCGAGATCGACCTCGTCAGACGCACGATCATGGTCGAACGCCGTGCTGAAGGGGGCGTTCAGGTACTCGAGACTGCGTTGCCGTGCCTTGTTACGATGCTTGAAAACACGAACGATCTGCGTTTCGCAACACTGCCCAGAGTAATCCATGCCGCTCGCTTCCCCGTACGCAAGTGGAACCGCGAGCAGGCCGGGATCGATGACGTCAGCAAGATCGGGCTGAAGGGTTCACATACCGTCGTACGTAAGGTGTTCGGCGCAACGCCGCGTGAAGAAGATGCCGAGATGATCGAATTCGACGAGTCGAGTCTCCACGACGCGGCGGCTCAACTCGTGCATAAGATCTTCACTCGCCATCCGACGCTGGAGGCGGACCTGCGGCTCACGGAGAGGAATGCATGAATTCGCTTGTTGCTTGGAAAAAAAAACCGGGTGCGCCGATCGCACAGGCTAACGGCTGCAACGTGGAACTTCCCGACCGTATGAAAGACTATCGGGGCGTGTGGGTCTTCATCGAGCACGACCGTGGCCGAGCGCACAGCGTATCGTGGGAACTGATCGGTGAGGCTCGCAAGCTCGCCGACAAACTAGGCAGCAACGTCGCTGTAGCGGTACTCGGCGGTACTGAAGAGCCACTCGAGCAGTTTGCCGCTGAGGCGTTCACCCTGGGCGCGGACAAAGCGTATGTCATCCACGATCCGGTGTTGCGCGGTTATCGCAATGAACCGTTCACGAAAGGCCTGTCAGATCTGGTTAGCAAGTATTGCCCCGAGATACTGTTGCTCGGTGCGACTTCAATGGGCCGAGATCTCGCGGGCTCTGTCGCAACACGGCTTCTGACTGGCCTTACAGCCGACTGCACCGAGTTGAATATCGATCCCGCCTCGCGTGCACTAGCTGCGACGCGGCCGACCTTCGGCGGCTCTCTGCTATGTACGATCATGACGCTCGAATCTCGCCCTCAGATGGCGACTGTGCGCCCACGAGTCATGTCCATGCCGCCGGCGCAGCAAGGCCGCAGTGGCGAGATCGTGCAGGAAACGCTCGGGATGATCGAGGCCAATATAGTAACTAAATTGCTTGACTTCATCCCCGACGAAACGAGCGATCAAATCAACCTCGCCTACGCGGACGTGATCGTGAGCGGCGGCAAGGGACTCAAGAATCGCGAGAACTTCAAGCTGCTATTCGAGCTGGCGCAGGTGCTCGGTGGCGAAGTCGGCGCCAGCCGCCCATGCGTTCAGGCGGGTTGGGTCCGAGCCGAACGCCAGATCGGACAAACCGGCAAAACTGTCAGGCCCAAGCTTTATCTCGCCGCGGGAATCTCTGGTGCGATCCAGCATCGGGTCGGAATGGAAAGCTCTGACGTCATCGTCGCAATCAACACCGACCCAAACGCCCCGATTTTTGACTACGCACACTACGGGGTTGTGGGGGACGCAATGCGCGTACTACCAGAACTAACACAGGCCTTTAAGCAGCACCTGACACCGCAGCGGCTAGACTCGTAAGGAAAACAAACATGATAACCTCCCCAAAATTCGATGCCATTGTGGTCGGAGCTGGACCATCAGGCAACGCCGCAGCCTACGTTATGGCGAAAGGCGGGCTGAAAGTGCTTCAGATTGAACGCGGCGAGTATCCCGGAAGCAAAAACGTTCAGGGCGCGATTCTTTACGCCAATGCACTGGAAGAGATCATTCCAGACTTCCGCGACGATGCCCCTCTCGAGCGCCACATCATCGAGCAGCGCCTGTGGATGCTCGATGATACCTCGTTTGTCGGCACGCACGCGCGCAGCGAAGACTACAACAATCCCCCATATAACCGCTACACGATCATACGGGCACAGTTCGACAAGTGGTTTTCATCGAAAGTACGTGAAGCAGGCGCTTTGCTGATCTGCGAGACCACGGTAAATCGCCTGATTGTGGACGGAGACCAGGTTGTCGGTGTGCAATGCGACCGCGAACACGGCGAAGTCTATGCGGACATCGTGGTCCTCGCGGACGGCGTCAATTCGACATTGGCGCGTAAGGCAGGCTTTCACGGCGAAATCAAGGCGGGCAATGTCGCGCTGGCTGTGAAGGAGATTCTCTTTATGCCTGAGGAAATAATTTGCCAGCGTTTTAACGTTGCCGATAACGAGGGCGTTGTCATTGAGATGGTCGGCCGAATCACCGACGGCATGGCTGGAACCGGCTTCTTGTACACTAACAAGGAGTCGCTGACAATCGGCGTCGGCTGTATGCTGAGCGACTTCAAAAACAACTCGAACCGTACAAGCCCGTATGTGTTGCTCGAAAAAATGAAGCGTCATCCGTCCATCGCCCCGCTCATCGCCGGCGGTGAAATGAAGGAGTACTGTGCGCATCTGATCCCCGAAGGGGGCTTCAATGCAATCCCGGAAGTGTACGGCAATGGCTGGATGATCGTCGGCGATTCCGGTGGCTTCGTCAATTCCGCACATCGCGAAGGTTCTAATCTTGCCATGACGACAGGACGTCTCGCCGCGGAGACCGCGATAGCCGCAAAAGCCAGCGGAGGCCACAGCTATCGGGCTTGCGCCCTCTCCGGGTACAAGGCCGCGCTCGACAAGAGTTTCGTGATGAAGGACCTGTTCAAGTACCGAGACATGCCGAAGATCTTGCATCGCAATCCGCATTTTTTCACCACATATCCTGATCTCGTCGCCAAAGCGGCTCGGACAATGATTACGGTCGACGGCGTGGACAAGCAGACCAAGAAGGGTGAGGTCATGGCGAGTTTCCGCAAAAGTCGCTCACTAACAGGCTTGGTGGGCGACGCGTACAAACTCTGGAGGGCCTTCCGATGACGAGACTTACTGTGAACATCGACGAGAAGCTATTCCAAAACCGTTACCGCGTTGACGTCGGCCGACCACACGTCCAAATAAAAAATCCCGAGACCTGCATTAATGAATGTAGCGAAAAAAGCTGTACGTTCGTCTGCCCCGCTTCTTGTTATCGGAACGAGAACAACGGCGCCGTGACACTAATTACCGACGGCTGCCTTGAGTGCGGCAGTTGTCGCATTCTATGCAGGGAACACCACAACCTTTCTTGGGAGTACCCGAGGGGTGGCCACGGAATCCAGTTCAAGTTTGGATAGACGAATACGACCTCGGCATTTCGGCTTCCGCCTATCACAGGAAGGGTCAGAAGCCTTATCGTTTCGGAGCAAGTCAATGAATCTCCTTACTGGCATTGAGTCGACAGATCTGTTTGGCGGCGCCGTGCCTCCTTCCGTACTGCACCTAATCGAGGACACACGTGGCGGCCGCTGTGACGATGTTACCGCTGCATTGTGGACCGCCGTTATTTGTCACCCGCGCTGCCTGCCACCCTACTATCTGCTATACAAGTTTCACGCGAACCGGGGCGAGCTTGGCGAGGCGAAGGAAGTTGCAACCAAGGCTTTGACAGCTGCAGCGCGGGAAGCGTCAATTGACATTGACTGGTGTGCGGTACAGCCAGGCGACACAGATTTCACGATTCCTGGACCGGCACGCTTTTGGCTCTTCACGCTGAAGGCGCTGGCCTTTATCAGCGTTCGCCGCCGCGAACGCGCGGTTGCCCTAAAGCTCCTTGCCAAGCTGCGCCGGCTGGACCCGGCCGACTGCGTCGGCTTCAACGTGGTGGAAGCCCTTCTCGCGCAGTCCGGGCGCCGATAAGCCCTACCGGCAGGCCAGCCGCCTACCTCGCGTGAAGTCCCTCCAATACATCAGGCCGGCAATCTGGCGACGAATCCTCGTCCCCTGCTCAATCCGGCCGGGCAAGCTACATTGACTTGCGCCCGAATTGCATGCGCTGAAGCTTCGCGATCCACAGCTTCAGGTGCTCGATTTCAAGCGCCCGGTCCGAGAGCGACTTCTGGAGCGTCGTCACAGTATCGCGCAGATCCGCAGATCACCTTCGCGCTCACGTAACGCCGCCTCACGTGCAAGCACGAGAGCCTTCACGGCCTCGATGTCGTCCGGAAGCGTAGCGTCGCTGGATGCCATGCAGGCAGTTTACGCGCGTGCGTTGTCACATACGTTCACGAAGCGCTGCAGGGTCTGGCCGCATCGACCGGCTGTCGCCAGTCCGCCTCGGGTCACCCAGATCCAGTGTTTCAAATTCCTCGTCCACCCACGCTCCCGGCTCATTACGAATCTGCATTCGAAAAGTCGAGAGTAAATTGCGAAACGCGAAAATCCGCCCGTTAACACCCATCACGCAGGTGCATCGCTCAATGCGCTTTCGGACAAACGGCTGCTACTGCGCCACTTCTGTATAACCTTTTCATGATTTAATTCGGCATCGCCCCCAAGCATGAAAGCTCCGCAAGGCACAGAATCCTCAGTGGCGCACAGCACACCAAAGACCGCAATCTCAATGGTGGCCCGACCCCGTGTATAACCAGGCCTACCCGAACTGGTTCGCACCCCCAACAGTTGCGCGGCTTGTCGCCGCAGCACAAACGGTAAAGAGACCCGGACTGACTGAGTCCGAGGCGTTTTCCAGTTCATCGATGCCCTGTGCGTCACTTTCATTCTAGCCCCAGGAGAGTGACATGGAAGGACTGTCTCCACTCTACCGACGCGTTGCCGGCATCGATGTCCATAAGATGCTGCACGTTGTCACCGCCGTCATTGAGCACCCTGACGGCACCATCGCACTGGCACGGCGCCGCTGCGACGTCCTGTTCGCTATGCTGCGAGACGGCACCTTTTACGAACCCAAGTCAGCCCCAACCGCTTGACGAACCACATAGGGGCACCCCCCGCCGGGCCACCAGTAAACGGTAAAACTCTCTAAAGGGCTCTCCGCGTTTAGCCACGCGCATTCCTTTTCCGAGGCAGCAGAAGCCAGCGCCGCCGCCGCCGCCAGCGCAGCGACCATCAGAGCACCACAGAGCACCCTCTTTAACTTCTTCATAACTGTTCCCCGCCGACTAACGTTAATATTCCTAATCGTTTTGGATTCATATCACTCGCCGTACTGTGCACCACATCACATACATTACGTGACTCATCCTGCAACCGTCAGAAGAAGGCATCAAATATATCTATACTAATCCGAGTCGCCACTGATCCGCAAAATCATTCCGGCCCGAAGCAACTAGAATATTCCGCACACTCCCCACAGCTTGAGGCCCGGCACACGTTCAACGCCTCGCTCCTGCAAAGTTCCTTGTAGAGAAACTTCTTCCACTTCATGCCGTGAACGTTCTTTTCAGCAAGCGACGGAAACCAGTACTCGATAAGCGCCGACAATTCGCCGCGCGAAGAAAGGCGCAGCTCCTGCCACAAATGTTTTTTGCCTGCGCAAGCGCAGGCCAGTGCGTGAGAAATGCAATGGATCTCGGTCGTTGTGCCTGCCACCGGATTGGCGTATGTCTTTAACAACGTTACAAGATCGATGTCGTCATAAGACGGTCCTGGTTGTGAATCTGCAGCCGGCGCGCCAAAGTAAAGGCCCAGTGAACTCTCAGCATCGGGGAACCAGCGAGCAAGCAGCCAGTGTGTCTCCTCGGCATCCAGTCCGGGGATAGGCAATCTTTCCGTACCGCCTTCGTCGACCGCGGCTGCGAGCACACCGGCGACCGCAAGCACCGTCAAGTCGTCCGGGTTTCTCGCATAGCGCATTAACGCCGCGTAGTAATCCATAGGAATCCTCGCTTGCTCACACTTGAGCCGCAGCATGTGTGTAGCATCCTTTCGGGCATATCTTCGCACATGCCGTGCAGCCAACGCAGAGACCTCGATACGCAATTGTCATGACTTTCTTTTCATGCTCGTCCTCGTCTTCATCGTCATCCAGTGGAACATGATCCCCCGCTTCATCGATGCCTAACAGTTGAAGTACGCCGCGAGAACACACCCGGAAACATCGCCCGCAACCGATGCATTTTTGTTCATCGAGTGAATCTACAAAGCGAGGTATCCAGACCTCTCCGCTTGGGAGTATCACGCTAAAAAGATGGCTCATTTGGAGATCCGGAGTTTAATCGGAAGCCGAAACTGCGGTCTGACGTGCCTGCATCAGCGCGTCATGCGCGTCGTGACAGCGTTGCGCGACTACCATTATCTGCTCCCAACCCGTTGGAAGTTCTTCTGACAGATCGTGCAGATCCATCTTCGCCTGCGTGGCCAACGAGTTGAGTCTTTTCAGGCGCGTCTTAAGTTCCCGCGAATCGTTACTCATCATGCCCTCCTTATCGGACGACGCACTACAGGCGTCACTGGCAACATGAACCGCCATACTCGAAGATCGGTTTTGGCCAGTTGGCAACTCATCGTCCCCTGCAAAATCGTACGATCTGCCACGTTCCCTGGTGAGCTTCTTGCGCAACCACGGAGGCGGCGTGCCTTTCAGAACCCTGCTCAGCTTGATTAGAATTTCTTCGATCGGCAACGGCTGCGGCACTTTCACGGGATGGACATTAAGTGCTACTACGCGCGCAGCCGCAGTACCGCCTATGGCCGCGACATACAAGATCGCGCAGTCGCGGATCACTTCGAGCTTCGGCGCAAGTTTCTCATCATCGCCGTCCTGCACCAGCTTGTCGCCGAAATCAAAAATCTGTAAAAGTGTATGCTCTTCCGTCGTCACGTCGTAGACCGCAATGCTTTTCGCCCAGCCAAAATGAGCGTCGACGTGCACTTTGTCCTGTGTCGCAAATGCGATCTTCATGCGCTGGTCTCCTCATAAAGTTCAAGTTACGGCATGTAACACCCTTCTCTTAAACCTAACCCGGAACCGAAACATCAAGACCGCCCAATGATTGCGGCAGTTTCCAGTCGCCCGGATGAGATTGCGAGATCCTCTCGACCATGAGATTGGCAATCTCGAAAATAAGATTCATTGTGCCGCGATAACCTATCTGGCAACGATGGGCGTTGCCGACGCGGTCAAACACCGGCAAGCCCGCGCGCATCAGCGGCTTTCCGAGGCGACCGGCCATCTGCCTGCCGTGCGAATGCGTGATCAGCAGGTCGCAATTATTCGCGCCTCGTTCCATGTCCTCCAGGTCCCCCAATATGACTTGGCTTGCCGGCAACAGCGCATGCGATGCCGAAGCAGTGGTACTGATGCAAACAGATAGTTCCGCACCCATTTCACGGAGCAGCGAACCGATCGAAAGCAGCAGGTCCGGCTCCGCACCGATCGCCACTTTGAGACCGCCAGTATAAAAATGGCTGTCGAGCATCGCATCCAGTAGCTGGCTGCGCTGCCGGCGATACCGGGCCGGGACTGCACGCCCCGAAAGTTGTGCAAGGCGATGCAAGAACCGGTCGTTCGGCTCCAGCCCCGTAAGCCGCTCGAGGATCTCGAACGGCACGCCGGCAATTGCTTCGAGCGTCTTGGCGGCGTCGCGCGTTTGCTCACCCACGCCAATTGTGAACGACGAAGCCCCCGCGGCACGGATCTGATCAATCGTCGTTCCGCCCAGCGTCGTGCCACGCCACGCAGAATCAAGGTGGCCGTCGAGGGAGCCGGAAACATCTGGAAGCACAATCGGGTCCAGTCCGAATGCGCAAATAATCTCGCGAAGCTCGTCGATGTCGCCAGGCGATAGATGACTTCCCGGCACCAGATTGATCTGCTGAGGCACCGTCGGCAACGGCTTCACCAGTGTCTCGACGATCGCGGTCACAGCGCGCCTGTAGCCGTCCTCAAAGGCACCAATATAGTCCGGTGTCGATACGAGGATGAGTTCAGTATCGTCCAGTTCGCGCTTGCGTTTTCGCACCATCGCAAGGTGCCCCTCCACATCTTCGCCGTTCGTCTCAGTCAGGCCCGTCGTGCAGAGCAAAATGATCTTAGGCGCCGCGCGCTTGCGAATGTTCAGCAGCGCTGTCTCTACGTTCTCGTATCCGCCGAGAATCGTGGTGACCTCGCTCATCGCCGTTGTTTGCAGCGGAATGGCTTCTTTGAAATGGCGCACCAGTAGTACGAGCGCGAAGGACGTACAGCCCTGCGAGCCGTGCATTACCGGCATGCATGCATCAAGACCCATGGCTGCATACGTCGCGCCGAGCGGTTGACTCATTCTTAGGGGATTAACGGTACAGGCTTTTCCAGACTCGACGACTATCGCCATGATATGTGCCCCACTCTGAAACTCAACTCGATACCGCCGCGCGGAAGTTCCAATCGTAGGCCTCACCGTCTGCGCCCCGCGGAATCGGATTGATGTGCGCGGAAGACTTACGAATCCCCTCGCGATGCACTAGCCCTTCGTCGTCCCACGGCGCAGGAATACGCACCTGCTGCCAGACTGGGTTCTGGATTGCACGGTCGATCTCCTGCACCAATTTAACAATGCCCTCGTAGCCAGCGTATGGATGGTGTCGCTCCTGATTCACGTCGAGCCACGGCACGCGCGCCTTAAGTGCGACAAACTGCGAGCGCCCGCCAGACAGCATGATGTCGGCCTTCGCATCCCGGAGCATGTTGTACATCTCGAGCGCCGTCAAATTGTCGACCATGCGCGTCTCATCGCCCATGATCTCCTTGATTCTTTCCTTATCCCCCTCCGTGCTTTTCTTCACACTCGTGCCGACGATCTCGAGCCCGGCCTCCTGCAGCGCCGCGACCACCGACCATGACTTCACGCCCCCCGTGATGAGCAGCACACGTTTGCCATCGAGCCGCTGCCTGTACGGAGCAATGCGCCCCCATACGCGCGCCTCTTCTGCCTTGACAAGGTGCTCGGTGCGCACGATAAGATCGTCCGGCGCACCCCGCTCCACCAGTAGCCTCGCGACCCCGCGCAGCGCGTCGCTCATGTCGCCAATTCCATAGAATGAACCCTCGATGTATGGAATACCGTAGCGCTTCTGCATTTTTGTCGCAACGTTGAGCATGGACTTGGAGCACACCACCATGTTGACCTTCGCGCAGTGTGCGCTCGCGATCTCGCTGTAGCGGCCGTCTCCCGAGATGCAGGACAGAATCCGGATGCCGAGCGCCTCGAACAACGGCTTTATCTGCCACAACTCGCCCGAGAGGTTATATTCACCGATAAGATTGATATCGAATGGTGTCTTGTACGCCGGCTCGCACGTGCCGATGACGTAATCGAGGATCGTCTCCCCTGCGAGCTTGTTGCCGAAGTTTTTGGATCCTGCGAAACCGGGCGCATTCACCGGTATGATGGGTTTACCGAACTTTTCCGACGCGTGCTTGCATACGGCGTCTATGTCATCGCCGATCAATGCGGTCACGCACGTCTGATAGACGAACACGGCGGGCGGATCGTACTTTTCGAAAATTTCACGCAGACTCCTGAAGAGCCGCCTCTCGCCACCGTAAATTACATCGAGTTCGTTAATATCGGTTGTGAACGCGGTGCGGTAGAGAGTCGGCCCAGACGATGCCGAATGGCGGTTGTCCCAAGAGTTTCCTTCACATGCAATAGGCCCGTGCACCAAGTGTGCAACGTCGACCACGGGCTGCAATGCGATCCGCGCGCCGTCGAATGCGCATCCGCCGGCGGCCGCCCCCGGCGAAACCTGCTTCGAACAGCCTTGCTTGCGCTCCTTTTCGCTCTTCGCCAGGTTCTTTGCGCAACCCGGTTCGTTGAAGATCTCGACAGCGCTCGTCTTTAGCCACATCGTAGAGTCCTGACGATAGAAGTCCACGACTGCAGGCAAATTGCGTACCACCATCGCAGCCCAAGTTAGCGGTCATAGCGGCGCTATGCCGAAGCCAGATTTGTCGTTCTTGTTACCTGCGTTGAAGAAGTTCAACCAATCACTACAGTGATCCGACAGGCAAGAGCCTGCCTGCCGGTAGTCTTCTCGCCCAGTCTCTCCAAGTGCATGCGCGCAACCGCCGCGGCCGTCAGAAGCGGCGCAGCTTGATCCCGTGTTTACGCAGTGCGTAGCCGATCTGCCGCGGCGTGATATGTAGGAGTCGTGCGGCCTTCGCTTGTACCCATCCACAGCGCTCCATTGCCCACACAAGCTGTTCCCGCTCGCTCCCCGGCATGTCGCTACCGCTTCGCGTCTCGAAGCTACCCTCATTCCAATCACCGGCACTTACGCTCGACAGGGCATTCGGCACTTCACTGTTTGTAGCGTCCAATGTGCGGGCAGGACGCACAGCGTCTTCTCGTTCGATGTAATGCAGTTCTTTGGTGAGGCACCGGCCTCTCTCGCACAGAAAGGAAAATCGATCTATCGTGTCGTGATCCGCCATGGTCGCGGTACGCTCAACGCAATTTTCCAGCTCGCGCACATTGCCAGGCCAGTAGCAGCTGGACAGAACCCGAAACGCTTGTTCATTGAAATGCAAAGATCGACGATTGTCGCGGTTAAAGCGGTCCAGAAAGTGCTGCGCCATTGCCGGAATTTCCTCACGGCGTTCGCGCAGCGGCGGCAAAAGGATACTCACGACGTTGATGCGGTAGTAGAGATCCGCACGAAATTCCCCCGCCTTCACCATTTGTTCGAGGTTGCGGTTCGTGGCGACGATCAGCCTAACGTCGACTCTTACCAGGGTGGTGCCACCCACCCGTTCGAACTCTCGCTCCTGCAAAACCCGCAACAATTTGGCTTGGAACGAAGGCGAAATGTCGCCGATCTCGTCGAGGAAAAGTGTCCCGCCGTGTGCCACTTCAAAACGCCCTTTGCGTTGATATTGCGCACCGGTAAACGCTCCCTTCTCATGGCCGAACAATTCGCTTTCTAGCAGTGTTTCAGTGAGCGCCGCACAGTTCACTGAGATGAACGGCTGGTCCTTGCGGGGCGATAACCCATAAATCGCGCGCGCGATCAGCTCCTTTCCAGTTCCGCTCTCGCCGCGCAAAAGCACCGTCGTCCGCGTAGGCGCTACTTGATGAACCTGCGAAAAGACGCGTTGCATAGGGGCAGATTCTCCGAGCACATTGTCGATACGATACGAAGTCTGGTCAGCATAGACCGCTCGTCTCATCTCCTGTCGCGCGGTTTGGTGCATCTGCCCCGACGCACCATCAAGCAGAAGTGCCTGGCCCATCGACGCCGCGACGACCTTCATGAGTTGGAGGTCGCTAGCAAAGACGCGCTGTCCGTCCGTATTCTCGCAGAACGCAACAAGTACGCCGAGCGGACGCCCTTCATACCTGATCGACGCCCCGAGCAGTGCCACATGCTCACCTTCCAATCCGTCAAACATCTCGATGCTGTCCACGAAGAGTGGTTCATCACGCAGTCTCGCCACCACCACAGCCGAGTCGTTGGTGTGTATTCGCCCCAATACCCCCTCATTGGGCAGGAAACGCAGACGTTCACGCCAGCCCGCTGACAACCCCGTGCCACACAGGCCGCCCAGATGGCCGTCTGGCTCAGCGACCGCAATAAACGCGGAGCGCCATCCGCACGCATATGAGAGGTAACGCAAAGATGTCTCCAACGTCCTTTCGGTATCTCGTGACGAGGTCAACGTCTTTACTACTTCGTAGACCACATCAAAATTGAGATGACTCTCATTGACATCGAGATGCGACATAAATCTGAACTCCGGAAATTGCACGTTAGCGCCGCGGGACCCGGGTCCCAACACAATGAATGGCGGCGCTACATTTGCGCAAGCCACGGTGAATTCTTGCCGCAACGGGCACGAAATCCGACAAAAGCAGACAGAGACGACACAATCGCAGTCGCGGCGTCAGAAATGTGACAAAGAACACGAGGTATCTTTGTGCGCAGATGGGATACTACCGAAAAAAAACGTAGGTTTTGCGACAAATTTAGATCTGTGCGGCAGTCTATGTTTAAATGTATGAGTCGCGTACTTGATTTGTGAGGAAATAGCAGGACTGCGCGTGAATTAGAGAATACGCGTCACTTTGCGTTAATGCTGGATTCAAAAAACAGGACGTTATCGTCTGCACCTCCATTTGGCGCGCCGAAGTTCGGCCCTTCGACGCGTTTGTCTCAGAGGCTCATCAGTTTGAAGCACGCGGTGGCAAGCCTGCTGACGCTCCGTCGTGTGCACTGTCTCCAAGAGTACTCAGTTGCAGCGAACGGAAAAGAAAACGCTGAAGTGCGTTGGCCGCAGACGAGCGGTCTTCTAAGCGCCCAGGACTAAAGAGACCGAATTCCGCCACCGGCGGCAGCGGCAACCCCACTGCACGGTGATCGATCGCACGCATCGTATCGCGGCGCACCTGCCAGTCCAGAAGCAGCGCAACGCCGAGCCCAGCCTCAACGGCTGACTGAACCGCAGAGAGGCTCGTGCTTTTGCAGGCCACGCGCCAAGCGATACCTGCTTCAAGCAACGTGGCAAAATAGCTCTCCTGCCACCGGCATGCACCGCCGAATGCAACAATCGGCAGCGGACCGTCTCCGAGATTATCGTTGCGCGTGCGCGCAACCGCCCAGCGAAGGGGATGTCGCCAGGTGACGAGCGGTTCCGCGGGGATCAGAGCTGGATCACCAATCGCGAAATCGAGTGTGTTGCTCATGAGCCGCTGCGATAAGGCCGGACTCGCATCAACGACGATCTCCAGGGCTACATCAGGAAACAATGTCGAAAATTGCCGCAGTGCATGGCGGAGGTGACTCATTGCGATGTCCTCGGGAATTCCGATTTTCACGGTGCCCGCAACTTCACCCGAAGTAAGGGCGGAACGGGCCGCAAGGCCAATTTCGAGCAGCTTGTGTGCATACGGCAACAGAACGTTGCCCGCAGAGGTCGGCTTCACGCCGCGCGGGGAACGTTCAAGGAGGCGCTGGCCGACTGTGTCTTCGAGCCGCCGAAGGGCCATGCTGACGGCAGCCTGTGTACGATGTAGCTCCATGGCAGCATTGCTCACACTGCCGGCTTCCACTACCGTCACGAACGTACGCAGTAGCGTGCTGTCTAGATCGCGAATCATCAATTTCCCTCATTCAAACATAAACATTATCAGCTTATACCACGCATACCGCTGCAGTTAGTATGCTTCCGTCGCCCACGTAGAGAGCATGGGTGAGCAAAAAACGAATGAGAATGATGCCTAGATACGTGTTGCAAAAAGTATTCGCTGTGTTTAAGGAGACGATTGGGCCAGTTTTCGGTTGACAGAAATCATTTCGATGCGATGGCGTTTGCCAAAGCAGACCGCTCTGCAAAGAGCGACCCAATTTGGGGCCACCCGAGAGCGGTCGGCCTTCAACGCCTTCTCGTCGCACAACGACCGGTGCGCAGCTTCGAGGCCAGGCGTGGCGACTTTCGCAATCCGAGGGAGTCAGCATTGCTTCGTGCGACGAGAATTCGTGTCTCCGGTTCATGCGCCGCCGACCCGCAACCCAGCGCGCCGCGTTCGCTCCTTCTCATCTTATCTGGAGATCACATGAATACACCCAACGATCGGGTTCGCTTCGAGGCGCTTGCCAAGCACGCCATGGACCAGATACTCGCGATTTCGCCGGAAACCGTTGCGTTCCACCGCGGCGACTGGATCGACAGTGAGTACTATCGCCGCCATCTCGTCGAAACCGTGTTACGCATCCGGCTCAACAACGAAGTAGGCGCGTTCGCGCTTTACAAAATCGGCCGCGAGGATAACTCGCTCGCGCAGATGCTCGCGCAGCACCTCGCACAAGAATATGGGCAAGAATCCCATCTTCTGCATGACCTCGAGCGGTTCGGCCTGACCGCAGCAAGCGTGGACAGCATTAGACCATTCAATAGTACAGACAAGCTAATCGGATATCTCTACTTCAGCATCGTCCGCGATGGCCCCCTCCCTACGATGCTCTGGAGCTGGTTGCAGGCATGGTATTCGGGCCGCTACAACAAGGTCATCGCGGAATCAGCCGCGCGCGCATTCGGGCACGACTACGTAAAAGGTACGCTCAGCCACATTGAGTACGCCGAATCGCGCAGCCTGGAAGACTCCACATGGATCGCTCTGAAGCTCGCGATCGGCGGCTGGGGCGGAATGGGGAAAGCAGAGATCTATTTGAACAACTTTGTCGGAATGATTCACGAGTATTTCGAAGAGTTGCGTGTCGCGACCCTACCCCGGCCGGAACCCGGCACAGAACAGGCAGCATTCAAATGACCGCCATCATCGTGATTGAGCCGCGTTCGTCCGGGACCGCGCTTGTCGCCTCAGCTGTGCGCCTTGGCGTGGCCACCCACGTGTTTTCGGCCAACTGCGATGAGCCCCCCCTGTCACGCAAACTGCAGGCCGCTACGGTGCCGTACACGATGGTAGACACTGCCTCGCCGAACGCCGTGGCGGTCGCCGCATGCGCCATCGGCGTCGATGCGATCGTACCCGGTTGCGAATACGCAACAGGCGTAGCAGCTGAATCAGCGGCGCTCCACGGTCTTCCACATTTGCAGCCGGAAGCGGCAGCACTCACGCGCGATAAATACTACAGCCGCATGCATCTCGCCGCCGCCGCACTGGCGGTTCCTGTGTTCGCCCTCATCGCACATCATCGCGACGTCATGACAGCCGCTTTACACGTAGGTTTTCCAGCCGTCCTCAAGCCTGTCCGCGGCGGAGGCATGCATGTGACGTACGTCAATTCTCTTTCCCAGTTGCAACTTGCGGTCGATTGCGCAATGCATCACGGCGTTGTCGATATCGACCATAAGACCGGCAACGTGTTGCTCCTTGAACAGTATCTGGAAGGCCCAGAGTACTGCGTCGAAGGCTACGTCGGCAGCCAGCACGGACCCCGCGTCGTCGCAGTAACCGAAAATCTCTTGGGCGCAGAGCAGAATTTCACAAAATTGGGCCACTTTGTCGAAGCCTCTTTGACCGCGGACCAAGGAGCCGCGCTCGTCAATTACGTCGAGCACGCCGCGGCGCAGATTGGACTGACCGTCGGTGTTTTCCACGCCAAAGTGCGCATAACACGTGACGGTCCGGTGCTGATCAAGATCGCGGCCTGCCTCGGAGGTGATCGCATCTATCGGCTGATCGAACTCAGCAGGTCAATCTCTCTGCCGGAAATAGCGATACGCAGCCACCTCGGCGATCCCGAGCCAGCCCCCGACGCCGATGCAAAACCTGCCGTGTGTGTTAGCGGCGTACGGTTCTTCACACCTGTAGGCGACGCGGCCGCCGTCGAACGCGTTCGCGCCATACCAGGTTTCCAGGAGGTGGAGGTCCATTCTCATATCGGCGGCACAGTGCCACTGCGAGTGGCGATGAGCGGCCGTGTCGGCCATGTGCTGTTCATCGCGCCAGATCGCCCGACCCTTGATTTGCGCCTTGCCGAAGCGCTGAGAACGCTCGGATCCCGCCGGGCCTGTAAAGATATCTGAACGGTTTGCCCTTCATGACAACCAACAACCCCGCCCCGCGTAGCCGCATAGTCGTGCTTAACCGCTGGTCTGACGGCTTTGCAGCTTACCATCGCTACATCGATCATGCGGCGAATAACGTCGCTTATATCTGCACGCCGAACGGCGCGGCTGCGCTCGACACCTCTCAAACCGCGCACGTCGAAGAGCTATCCGACATCCTCGATGAAGACGCGCTGCATAAGGCGATGACCTCCTGTCAAGCGGCGCTCGGCGGCATCGACAGGCTGATCGCATTGTCCGAATTCGACCTTCTGAAGGCCGCGCGACTGCGCAATTCGTTCAATATACCTGGCGACCTTCACGATACCGTCGTCCGCTTTCGTGACAAGGCCGTTATGAAGCATACCGTTGCTGCCGCGGGCCTGCGTGTGCCACGCGTTGCAGCGTTGGAAGATGTGGCCTTTGCGAAAGCAAATTCGTCCCCTGTAATGCGCTTTCCGATCATTGTAAAGCCACGTACCGCAGCCGCAAGCCTAGACGTACGGCTCATCGACACCCGTACGCGCTTGGATATGTTGTGGCCGACACTACCGCTGGTTGAGTATGAGTGCGAGGAGTACATCGAAGGGCCCGTCTATCACGTTGACGGTTTCGTGCGAGACAACACATGGTTAATTGCGCGCGCGTCCCGCTACATCAACACCCGTCTTCAGTTTGCACAAGGAAAACCCCTAGGCTCGGTGATGCTCGACCCGGGGCCGCTCAATGATGCTGTGCTTGAATTTGCGACGGCATGCCTGAAAGCGCTCGCCTTGAGTAATGGACCGTTTCATCTCGAGATAATCGGAGCTTGCGACGGATTCTATTTTCTGGAAGTCGGTGCCCGTGTCGGCAGCGGGGAAATCCCCTTTCTTTTCCATGAATTGTACGGCGTCGACCTCTTCGACCTCTGGGTCACCCACCAATCAGGTGACGAGGCGCGGTTCGCCGCACGGGCGCAGGCGGCGTCAGTCGCGTCAACCTCGCCCACACGCGGTGGATTCTTGATGCTGCCAGAGCCCGTCGGCAAGATATTCGTCGACGCACAATTGCCGAACGCTATCCCGGGGCTTTACGAATCTATCTTCCCGGTGAGACGTCACTTATTCAACGGTTCCCGCCGCTCTAGCAACATCCTCGCACGCTTCCGCTATCGCGGCGCATCGGAGGAAGAAATCGACAGGGCAATTCGCGCGACGTTGCGCGATTTCCGATACACGCTGGCCGAAAGCGTGGGCTCGCCGAATAGCAGTACACATGACATCACCCTAAGAGACGGTTTCAAAAGAGTTCATAGGGGCTGTTAACTCGTAACGTAACCCGTTGACCTCGATCGTCGTATCAACAGGATCGAGGAGATGGGCAAACCAATCATCGACGACGAACTGTGGGCACTGATCGAGCCACTGCTACCACCAGCGAAGCCACGGCGCTTCAAGCATCCGGGCCCGCAAACCGGTACCGGATCGGGCTGTGCTGACCGGCATCTTGTTCGTGCTGAAGACCGGTATCCACTTGCGAGATTTGCCAGCCGAGATGGGGGGCGGCTCCGGCGTCAGTTGTTGGCGCAGGCTACGCATCCTGGCGAAGTTGAGGGCGGTCGACAAGACCGATTTCTCGCGCGTGGTCGTCGACTCGTCGTCGATTCGCGCAGTTGGGGCTGGCGAAAACTGGCCCGAATCCCACTGATCGAGCGCGATCAGGATCCAAGCACCACCTCGCCACCGACGCCCACGGAACACCGATCGCGGCAATCCTGACTGGCGCCAATCGTAACGACGCCACCCAACTTGTTCCGCTGATTGAGGCCATCGTACCGATTAGCGGCGTGCGTGGGAGGCCTTTGAGCCGTCCCGGCCGCGCCTACGCTGACCGGGGTTATGACCACGACAAATACCGACGCATTCTTCACGGGCGCAGCATTCCCACCAGCATCGCGCGACGCGGCCTCCCCCACGGCAGTGGCCGTGGAAAGATCCGTCGTCGAACGTACACATGCCTGGTTGCACAACTTCCGCCGTCTACGTATTTGCTTCGAACGTCGCGCCGACATTCATGAAACGTTTCTCAAACTCGGCTGTTGCCTGATCTGCTGGAACATCCTTCAGCGGGCTCAACAGTCTTTATGAAACCGCCTCTAAACAAGACTTTGCGCCTCCTCCAGCAATAGCTCTCGCATCCAGATACTTGCAGGATCACCGCTATGCAGCGCAGGCCATTGGATAGCCTCAGTAAAAGTGGATAGCGGGAGCGGTACTTCGGCGATCCGCAGAGGAGAGGCCTCCCCGAGATGCCTGGCAAGCCTTAATGGGATCGTCGCAATGCGACGGGTACCCGATAGCACCGCCGGAATGAGGTGAAAGGTCGGGACGACGACCTCTTCGCGCCGTTTGAGACCGAGATCTAGTAGGAAAAACTCTTCGATCGTAGGCCTGCGTGCCCGCCCGAACCTCACCGTCACGTGTCCCATGGACATATACCGGTCAAGCGGAAGCTGCTCCGACAACTGCTTGTTGGCGGGACAGCCTACACACACGAGCTTCTCGTCGAAGAGCGGCGCTTTCGGGTGAGTATCCGGCAGGAATAGATCGGGCAGAATCAAAAAATCGGCGTCGCCACGCCGCAGCAAATCCCCAGGCTCGTCGTCTGGGAAAATCAATTCGAAACTGACCGCGGGAGCCTCGCGTGCAACGCGCTTAATGACCTTCTGGAAATAGACGAGCGTCATGAAATCAGAGAGGCAGACCCTGAACCGGCGATCCGACTTGGCCGGCTGGAAAACGTCGCGCGAGATGATGGAAAGCTGGATATGCGATAGAGCCTCCCGCACCGGTCCGGCAAGCTCTATCGCTCGTGACGTGGGCACAAACTCTCGGCCTCTCATCACGAAGAGGTCGTCGCGAAAATAGTCTCGTAACCGCGACACCGCAGCGCTCATGGCAGGTTGACTCAAATTGATATCGCGTGCAGCAAGCGTGACGTTACGCTTCGCCATCAATGCGTCCAACGCGACGAGAAGATTCAGATCGAGGCCTTTGAAGCGCATTTTTAATAATCCGCGTTATGGATGAAGCACATCGACAGAATCGATTGTACAAATTAACTGAGGTACCGCAAAGTTACGGCAATTCAGCTTGACATGCAAGTCATTGATATGAGTATTAATGTCGTTGTACTGAACAACTCTCGACATCCACTCCCAGATATTGAGCTACTACGCGGCATTTCGCGATTGCGACTGTGGCTGGTTCCAAGGCAGACGGCGACTCATCCAAAGATAAGTGGAAGACCATGAGAAGACTGAGCGATTGTGAAATGCTGCAATCTATTGCGGAAGTGCCAAACGAGCGCGAACGTAACGGTTTGCGTAAGGTTTACCTTACCTTTGACGACGGACCACACCCGATATGGACCCCGAAAATACTAGATCTGCTTGCGCGGCAACGGGTACCGGCAACCTTCTGTGTACTCGGTGCCTACGCGGCTGAGTATCCGGAACTGATCCGGCGCATGGTCTCGGAAGGCCACGATGTCGCGAATCACAGCCTCTCCCATCGGGATTTGTCGAAATGTGAGCCAGGTCAAATACGGCACGAGATAGCAGAAGCGAACGCGCTTATCCAGCGTGCTTGCCCAGCGGCAGCGGTGCGATATATGCGCGCGCCGTATGGCAAATGGACGAACGACGTTACCTCCGAATCCATGAAAGCGGGATTAATGTCACTCCACTGGTCGGTAGATCCACGAGATTGGTCCCGTCCGGGTGCCGAGGCGATTGTCGATTCTGTACTGACATCCGTTCTGCCCGGCTCGATAGTACTGCTGCACGACGGGGCTCCTCCCGAAGAGTGCGACTTGCATCATCGCGATGCTTCGCGCGTGCAGACTGTCATAGCACTATCGCGCCTGATTCTAGGATTGAAGGAAAGGGGCTTCGTCATCAGTTCACTTCCGTAAGTTCAATGGAAAATCTCGCTTTACGAGCATCTCTGACCCCAAACTGCTCGACAAGTGGACGATATACTCCATTAGAAACGTCTTACCAATAGATAAGTATGCGCGTGGTCTGCGCGCTGACGATCATGGCTAGAACTAAGGAAATACTGACCCCGAAGAAGGCGTAGGCTGATCTGACTTTCAGCCGACGCCGATGGAAGCGTTTTGTCGACCTCGCTACCATGAGGTACGTTACTGGACATTTTTCTCGCACGCTATAACAGCGTCTTTCCTGCTCCATGAAGAAACGCCAACTCTACATGCACGAGAATAATTGCCCCTCGAATCGCGCGTGAACCTAGATGGTATTACCGTGCCTGACTCCCGCGCCATCGCTCCCGGCAGGCCTGTACTGAGAATCCCAACGTCTCCTAGCACACCGACCCCGATGAACATTCCTGCCGCAATCAACACGACATCTGTCCTATTATACGCGTCACTTTCGGCGATCTATAAAAGCGCGCAGGTTCTTCACACTCTGCCGACTAGCGGCCCACCTGCATGCATCAAGATATCCGACACCGAGTATTTGCCGGACATCGACATCATCGTCCCGTGCTATAACGAAAACCCAGAAACGCTACGGGCGTGTCTCGACTCGATTGGCGCCCAGGATTACGCGGGCGCCATCAGGGTTCACGTGGTCGATGATGGATCCGCCAACCGCGATGCGTTGAACGTGGTGTATCGGGAGCACGAGCATGATCCGCGATTCAATGTCCTGCTTCTTCCACAGAATGCGGGAAAGCGCAAAGCGCAAATCGCCGCGATACGTTCTTCGACCTCAGAGCTCATACTTAACGTAGACTCGGACACCACTCTGGCGCCGGACGCAGTAAAGAAACTCGTGCTGACAATGAGCGACCCATCGGTCGGTGCAGCCATGGGTCAATTGGTAGCCAGCAATCGCCGCGACACGTGGCTGACCCGCCTGATCGATATGGAATACTGGCTTGCGTGCAACGAGGAGCGCGCGGCTCAAGCGCGCTTTGGCGCTGTGATGTGCTGCTGCGGACCGTGTGCAATATACCGGCGCACAGCGCTTCTTCTTCTGCTGGACCAGTACGAAACGCAAATGTTCCGGGGCAAGCGCAGCGATTTCGGCGAAGATCGCCATCTGACAATTCTCATGCTCGCGGCGGGCTATCGGACGGAGTACGTTCGAGATGCAGTCGCCGCGACCGTGGTTCCAGATAAGCTGCGACCGTACCTGCGCCAGCAATTGCGCTGGGCGCGCAGCACCTATCGTGACACCCTGCTCGCCCTTCGCCTTTTGCCTCGTCTTGACCGCTACCTAACTCTTGATGTGGTAGCGCAGAACATTGGCTCTCTGCTGCTCGCCATTTCAATGATCTCCGGCTTTCTGCAGATCGTGCTCACAGCCACAGCTCCTTGGCAGGCAGGCTTCGTTATTGCTTCAATGACGATGGTCCGCTGCTCCGTTGCTGCCATTCGCGCCCAGGAGCTTCGATTTCTTGGATTTTCAGTGCACACACTCATCAATCTTTTGCTGCTGCTTCCTGTAAAGGCATACGCTCTATGTACCTTGGACAACAGTGACTGGCTTTCCCGCAGTTCTGCCGTCAAAGACCGCGGCGAGCACCGTGTTCCCAAGAGCGAGTAATGCGTAGCGTCGCGCGCGCTGCGGAATCTTCCTTAAACAGTGGTCTGTATACAGTTCTGGCTCCATGTCTAATGCAACGATCACCTTCTCGAGTGTAAGGAAATCCTACGGCGGTAAGCTTGCTGTCGATGGATTGTCCTTCCGTGTGGAACCCGGCGAGTGCTTCGGTCTGCTCGGGCCTAATGGTGCCGGCAAAAGCACTACCACGCGAATGGTGCTGGGTATGGCGCTGCCTGACGCAGGCGTGATTACCGTCCTCGGAGAACCGGTGCCAGCGCGGGCACGCCTGGCGCGCAGGCGCATAGGTGTCGTTCCGCAATTCGACAACCTGGAGCCAGGTTTTAGTGTGAGCGAGAACCTGCAGCTCTTCGGGCGCTACTTTGGGATGAGCACAGGCGAAATCGAGGCGGTGGTTCCATCCTTGCTGCAGTTCGCACGCCTCGAGGACAGGGCTCACGCACGCGTCACCGAGTTATCGGGCGGGATGAAGCGCCGCCTAACCATTGCACGCGCGCTCATCAACGATCCGCAACTTATTGTCATGGACGAACCGACGACTGGGCTAGATCCGCATGCGCGCCACCTCATCTGGGATCGATTGCGCTGTTTACTCGCACGCGGCAAAACAATTCTTCTCACTACTCATTTCATGGAAGAGGCAGAGCGATTGTGCGATCGGCTATGTGTAATCGACAGAGGACGCACCATTGCTGAGGGGGCACCTGATGCATTAATCCACGAGCAGATTGGAAGTCACGTTCTCGAGATATATGGCGGCAACCCACATGAACTCAAAACGCTGCTGATGCCGTTTGCGCAGCGTACAGAGGTAAGCGGTGATGCACTGTTCTGCTACACGGCCGATCCACAACAGGTGTGCACGCAACTGCGCGAGCGCACAGGTCTGCGTATTGTGCAACGTCCCGCGAACCTGGAGGACGTTTTTCTTCGGCTGACCGGACGAGAAATGAAGGATTGAATAATGCGCGAAGAGTTTATGATTGCCCTACCCGGCAACGCTCGGAACTGGCGCACTGTATGGCGGCGCAATTATCTGGCGTGGAGAAAAGCGGCACTTATCTCCCTTCTCGGCAACCTGGCGGACCCGATGATGTACCTGTTTGGTCTCGGCTTCGGCGTCGGAATAATGATAGGTCACATCGACGGCGCTCCTTACATTGCGTTCCTAGCGGCTGGAATGGTTGCGACAAGCGCCATGACCTCAGCGACTTTTGAAACGATTTACGCTGCCTTCGCTCGCATGCAAGTTCAGCGCATGTGGGAAGCCGTGCTCTGCACCCAACTGACAATTGGCGATGTTATTCTTGGCGAATTGGCATGGGCCGCTACAAAAGCCCTTCTCGCGGGCTCCGCCGTGATGGTGGTTGCGGCGACGCTCGGTTACGCGGCGTTTTCGAGCATCGTATCTGTGATCCCTGTCGTTTTTCTCACTGGCCTCGCTTTCGCGAGCGTGGCAATGGTACTCGTCGCAATCGCGCCGAGTTATGACTATTTCGTTTTCTACCAGACGCTTGTGCTTACGCCCATGTTGTTCCTGAGTGGTGTCGTCTTCCCTGTGCGCCAACTGCCTGCCGCGCTTCAATACCTTGCACAGTTCCTGCCGCTTGCCCACTCCGTTGAATTGATCCGTCCGGCGATGCTTGCACGTCCGGTCGGCGACATGGGGCTGCATCTTTGCGTGCTTTGTGTCTACACAATACTGCCGTTCTTCCTGTCTGCGACACTGGTCCGCCGCCGCCTGATGTCTTGACGCTGACGGCGTTGCGCCTCAGAAGCAGTCTTGTGATAAGCGTCGGACTGGGGCTACATCCGAACCACCGCTTTCAACCTAATTAAATGCACGCCATGACCCACTTCATGCCGAAAACTCAGCCATTCGTGATTCTCGGGATGCCCAGAACCGGCACTCACTATCTGGAAGAACTGCTGAATGCTCATCCGAACGTTTTGAGCAATGGCGAGTTGCTCAACACCCACGACACCAATTGGCCTGACACCAACCGGTTTAGGTGCAGCAATCGGGAACTTCTCAAACTTGCCTATCTTCGCTATCCGGTCCAAAAGGGAAAGGCGTACGCCACGCATATCGGTTGCAAGATCAATCAGCCGCAATTTCTGGAACGCCCCGGGTTCTTTGAAGAATTGGCACGGTGGCCATGCCTGAAGGCGATGCTTGTAGTCCGCAGGAATACGCTGGAATCTCTGCGATCCCTGGTGCAAGCGAGACAAAGTGGTGAATGGCTGAAGTACGGTTCGGACAATGGATCAGCTCCGCCTCCGCAGGTCGCGTTGACTATTGAATTATGCGAAGCCTACTTCAAAGCTGCAGACGATTTTCATCGTCAAGTCGTCGACTCTTTTGCGCCAGAGAATCTGCTTTCAATAGACTATGAAAACCTCCTCGATGACCCCGCCCGATGCATGGAAGCGGTGCAGACGTTCCTTGGGACTTCCGTGCATCCCTGCTCTCACAGGACGGCGCTTCAAAGGCAGGAAGTACGGCCTCTGGAGCAAACCGTACTCAACTTCGACGAGTTGAAAGGTCACTTCAGTCGCGGGCACTATGAGAGATTTTTTGAAACAGCGTGAGATGGACTTTCTCGTGATCGCATGACCCATGTTCGCCCATGTTCATTTCCATAGAAACAGCACCAAATCTATCCTTCTAACAAGTCTGCTATCTAAAGATTCATTTTACGATCTTTGCGTTTCCTACTGGCGCAAAATCCAGAATGCGATGCTTCCGCCTTCTGGGCAATCGCACGCCACGGGTTGCGCGTAAACGCAACTGAACAAGGTAACTTTCCATGTCCTCAAAGGTGCAGTGGAAACTGTGCTGGGAGAATGAGCTCCAGCTTTCCGATCATCTCGAATTGGCCCAGTTTTTCCGGATAACGTATGGTCCAACCGGACCGTTCAATGCAAAGCCGTTCGACGGCGGTCGAAGTTGGGCCGGGGCGAGGCCCGAACTCCGCGCCATTGCCTACGATTCGCAAGGTGTGGCGGCGCACATGGGTTCGTTGCGCCGCTTCATCAAGGTTGGCGCAACCGACGTGCTGGTGGCGGAACTGGGTCTGTATGGAGTGCGGCCAGACCTAGAGGGGCTCGGAATCAGCCAATCCATTCGCGCGATGTATCCTGTATTGCAGGAGCTTCGCGTGCCATTCGCATTCGGCACCGTCCGCCATGCTTTGAAGAACCACTTCACCAGGTTATGTCGACATGGAATGGGAACGATCATCTCGGGGGTTCGCGTCCGTTCAACGCTTCCCAACGTTCACCTCGATTTGCCGGCAACACGTGTTGAAGATGTACTGGCGGTGATTATGCCGATTGATAGGGATATGAGTGAGTGGCCGCACGGGACTGAAATCGAACGCAATGGCCCTGAGCTATGACTCGCCTGCATCTGACCGGACATGCGGTCAGCGCCTCGATCTGTCCTGCAACGAGATTTGAACGCACACTCTCAGGTAAGCTAAATTGAAAAACGTAACGCATTTTGACTTGTTGCGTCGGGAGTTGGACGCGGACGATCCGTGGCAACTGGACAGTAATCCGTTCGAGCATGAGCGTCATATGCACATGCTTCGATTATCGCTCTCTAAAGGTCCCGTTGCCCATGCTCTTGAGGTCGGATGTGCCGGCGGCGCGTTCACAGAGAAATTGGCGCCATACTGTCAGCGGCTCACCGTGATGGATGTGATGCCGCAAGCGCTTGCGAGGACACGCAAGCGGCTAAATTACCCGCCAAACGTGAACTGGATCGTTGCAGACGTCCAGCACTTTTCCAGCGCAGAGCGGTTCGAACTGATCGTAGTCGCGGAGGTTTTCTACTATCTCGCCGACATCGCCGAAGTGCGGGATGCTATCCGCAAACTGGCATGCGTACTCGCGCCTGACGGCCAGTTGATATTCGGTTCAGCGCGTGACGCCAATTGTCGACGCTGGGGACATATTGCTGGTGCTGAAACGGTGCTGAAGATGCTAAACGAACGGTTCACCGAGATTGAGCGAGTCGAGTGCGTCGGCCAGTCGTCCAATGAGGATTGCCTGCTCGCACGCTTCCAGAACGCAGTGCATTTTTCCCATCAATCAGATTTCCCTTGCTAGGGTGAAAGATACCATGCGCATCTGTGGCCTCAAGCTGACACACGACGCAGCAATCGCCGTTGTCGAAGATGGAAAGCTCGTTTTTTGCATCGAACAGGAGAAGCGGGACAACAATCCGAGATATCACGATATACGGAACCTCGATGCAATTGAGACCGCATTAGCCGAGCACGGTCTACGGACTGACGACATCGACGAATTTGTGATCGACGGCTGGGACGGCGAAGTGACGTCGCAGTTTCAGGTGCTGAGCGGCCCCACCCCAATCGTCCTTGAGGGTGCCCCCTATACGGAACGAAAAAACGGCGATCTTCTGGCTTCGGTCGACGGCACCGGGCTGCTGATCGGTGGCAAGTCATATCGGTACACGAGCTACCCTCACGTGTCCGGCCATGTCGCCGCCGCATACTGCACGAGTCCGTTCGCACAACTTGGGCAACCTGCGTTATGCCTGGTGTGGGATGGCGGCATGGTGCCACGGTTGTACCATGTAGGACGCGACGACGTGCGGCTCATTGACCAGCTGTTCCCCATCATCGGTCAAATGTATGCGGCGGCCGGACATCATTTCGGGCCGTACGCAAAGGCGGCGGGTGCGGAGTGGGACCTGGGAGTGGCCGGAAAGCTAATGGCATACATCGCCTTGGGGTCAGTCGACGAAGAAATCGTTGCTATATTTCGCCATCTTTACCTTGAACGCTTTGCAGGCGACACAGAACTTGCGCGAAACTATCGCCAGAATCTCCACCTTCCGAGTACATCGCTCGCAGCGATACGCAATTTCTTCCGCGCATGCGTGCCGGAGCTGCAGGCTAAACCTCCCGAAGACGTACTCGCCTCTTTCCATACTTTCCTCGAGCGCCTACTCGTCCGCGAAATGGAAAAGGCTCTGCGGCGCCATTGTATTCCTGGGCCGCGCAACCTGTGCATATCCGGCGGATGCGGACTCAATATCAAATGGAACAGTGCATTACGCGCAAGTGGCTTGTTCGATGCTACCTGGATTCCGCCCTTTCCGAACGACAGCGGTTCGGCGATCGGCACCGCATGCTGCGCAATAGCCGCGAACGAGGGCTTCATGCCGTTAGAGTGGTCGGTATATAGCGGCCCCGCAATGAAAACGGGCAACCGAGCGGCCGGCTGGTCGGCGTCACCTTGTTCCCTAGCTGAACTTGCACATATTCTCGCCGAAAATAGGCCCGTCGTTTTCCTTGCCGGACGCGCCGAGCTGGGCCCCCGAGCACTTGGGGCGAGAAGTATTCTCGCCGCTGCGACTTCGCCGAGCATGAAGGCTCTTCTCAACGATGTCAAGCATCGGGAATATTTCCGTCCTGTGGCGCCCATATGTCTTGAAGACCGGGCGCCTGCTGTATTTCTCCCAGGCACTCCAGATCCCTACATGCTGTTCGATCATCAAACACGCGACGAATGGCGGGACAGGATACCTGCCGTCGTGCATCTCGATGGTTCTGCGCGATTGCAGACCATTGCAAGGTCATCCGAACACCCTGTAGCGCAGTTGCTAATCGAATACGAGAAGCTCACAGGCCTTCCCTTGCTGTGCAACACCAGCGCCAACCACCTGGGACGAGGCTTTTTCCCCGATGCTGCGTCGGCGTGTGAATGGGGAGGTGTCGAACACGTTTGGTGCAATGGTCTTCTATTCACCAAGACATGCAGAAACGAGATATCGGCGTCAGTCGACGAGCCGAAATCTTTTCGGGTTGCATGAATTGGGATCTTCACCGCAATGCCGCAACAAGTGAGCGCAAGCTCATACCCCGACCGCACCGATCTAAGTAGGCAAGTATGGCGAATGAGCCTTCGACTTCAGAGTTGTATGCGCACGGCTTCCGGGTTCCCCCGGAGGCAAGAGCACGCTTGCTTCGGCAAACACCGGCCATTCTCTGGTTTACCGGCCTATCAGCCGCGGGAAAGTCGGCTATTGCTGACACCGTGGAGGCGCGTCTCCATACAGCCGGCCGACTCACCTACATTCTTGACGGCGACTCCGTCAGGCTCGGTCTATGCAAAGACCTTGGCTTTACCGATGCAGACCGTCACGAGAACGTACGGCGCGTCGCGGAGGTCGCAAAATTATTGGCCGACGCCGGCATCGTAGTGTTGGTATGCCTCATCTCGCCGTTCCGCCGCGATAGGGAACTCGCCCGGTCTACGGCGGGCAGCCATAATTTCGCCGAAATCCATGTTCACGCGAGTTTAGCCGCGGCGGAGGCCCGTGACCCTAAAGGGTTGTATCGGCTGGCAAGGCGCGGCGCAATCCAGCGCTTCACTGGCATCGACTCCCCGTATGAGGAGCCGACAGATCCAGACGTCTTGATTGACACATGTTGTAAGTCCGTCGACGAAGGTGCCGATATGGTCCTGAATTGGCTCCACAGTTCTGACCGTTGCCATCATTCGTGATTGCATACACGCTTCGCAGCAACACCGTTGAACCAGGGGGAGTTCTGCATCCAAATATTGACAACACTCATCGCTCACAAGCCAGGTAGATAGATGAATGACGAGGTCCATTGCAGCTCCGGTCGTGCACGTTTGCGTCCGCAATCTTGCGCGGCAGCTTTTCACTGCACAACAGGCCCGGTTGTCATGCGTGCCGCAGTAATCGCTGGAGTGTTTCCACTGCTCGGCTCGCTGGCCAGCTGCACGGTCGGCCCCGAATACCACCCTCCAGCGCCACCCACGATTCAGCGTTACACACCGACGCCTTTACCTGATCGCACGGCATCGTCGCAGGGCGAAGCGGGACTTGAGCAGCGGTTCGCGGCCGGCGGCGACCTGCCTGCTCAATGGTGGACGCTCTATCGCTGCGAGCCGCTCAACACGCTGATAAGCGAAGCACTTAAACACAGCCCAACGATCGCAGCAGCCAGTGCCGCGCTACGCCGAGCCGCCGAGGATCTGCGCGCACAAGCAGGGAGCGCACTCTACCCATCTGTCGATGCCAAGCCCAACGCTCTACGTGAAAAGCTGAACGGCGCGACGTTGGGGCAGCCCAACGTCAACAAAATACTGACTCTATACAACGCATCAGTAAGTGTTTCGTATGATCTGGATCTGTTTGGTGGTGTTCGGCGCGAGCTCGAATCGCTGGGCGCACAGGTCGATTTTGAGCGCTTTCAGCTGCAAGGCGCCTACCTCGCACTGTCGGCAAACATCGTCACGACTGCCGTCAAGGAAGCGTCGCTGCGTGAGCAGATCAGCGCGACCGAGAACATTGTGGCCGACGAGGAGACGCAGCTTGGCGTTCTGCGCAAGCAATTCGAGTTCGGCGGTGTGGACCGGATTGCCGTGCTCGCGCAAGAGACGCTAGTCGCGCAAACACGGGCGACGCTACCGCTGCTGCGGCAGTCGCTTGATCGGACTCGACACCAGCTTGCCGCGCTTTCGGGCAGATTACCGAGCGAAACAGGTGTGCCCGAATTCACGATGTCGATGTTCACGCTGCCGCAAACCTTGCCGGTCAGTCTGCCTTCCTCGCTGGTCCGGCAGCGGCCGGATATTTTGGCCGCCGATGCCGTGCTGCACCAGGCGAGCGCCGAGGTCGGAGTCGCCACGGCAAACCTCTATCCACAACTCATGCTCTCCGCGAATTACGGCCCGCAGTCTTTAACGCCGGCCGGCATGCTGAAGTATGCCGACATGATCTGGAACATCGGCGCGGGACTCACCCAACCAATATTCCATGGTGGGCAGTTGACCGCAAAGAAAAGGGCGGCGGAAGCCGCATTTGACGAGGCCAACGCGCGATATCGGCAAGTCGTGCTGCTCGCATTCGAAGATGTGGCGGATACATTGCGCGCACTCGATCACGACGCGGCTGCTCTTGCCGCGCAAACCGAAGCCTCGCGCGCGGCTAGCAGTTCACTGGATGTGACGCGCGGACAGTTTCGAGTCGGCGGACTCAGCTATCTGTCGCTGCTCGACGCACAGCGCCAATATCAGCAGGCCGTCGTGAATCTCGCGCAGGCGCAAGCAGCTCGCTATGCAGATACAGCCGCGTTATTCCAGGCACTGGGTGGTAGTTGGTGGAATGACACGGCGTATGACGAGAAGGGGCATGCCAACGCCGGTCTCCGCTCCCAGTGAATGCTCATGACGATTGCTGCGCGCTGCATACGTTTCCCGGGCAGCGCGCTAAAGACGCTCGTGCCTCGAGAGTTTGCCGTGCAAGGACACTACGATGACGACGAAAAGACCAACAGGAAAACGGATGATCATCATGCTGATCTGCGTGGGCAGTCTGCTCGGCACGCTGATCGGCTTCAATCTTTACAAAGCGCATACCATTAAAAAATTCATGATGCGCGATGGCATGGCCGCCGCCACGGTCACGTCAGCTGTGGTCAGCTATCAGACTTGGCAGCCACAGCTTTCCGCCACGGGCAGCCTGCGCGCAGTGCGCGGCGTCGACGTGACGACAGAAGTGGCAGGCCTCGTGCGCGAGATCGAATTCAGTTCCGGAGAGGAGGTGAAAGCTGGACAGGTCCTCCTGCGCCTCAACGACGACTCTGATCGCGCACAGCTCGCATCGCTACAAGCTGCCGCGGACCTTTCGCAAACGGTTTACACGCGCGACAAGGCACAGTATGAGATTCAGGCCATCTCAAAAGCGCAGTTGGATGCCGACACTGCCGAACTGAAGAGCAAACGGGCGCAAGTCGAACAGCAAGCTGCCCTCGTCGCCAAGAAAACCATTCGCGCACCTTTCGCAGGACGCGTGGGGATCACCACCGTTAATCCCGGCCAGTACATCAGCCCGGGGGACGCAATTGTTACCCTGCAAGCCGTCGATCCCATTTACGTCGACTTTCATCTACCCCAGGAGCAACTGGGGCATCTCGAGGCCGGACAGCAAGTCGCCGTAAATACGAGCACATTTGCGAGCCTCAGCTTCGGCGGCCAAGTCCGCGCGATAAATCCGCGCGTGGACAGCACGACGCGCAACGTGCAGATCGAAGCCGTCCTGGACAACCGCGAGCGCAAGCTGTTGCCCGGCATGTACGCGAACGTGAAGATCGATGTAGGTAGCGAGCAGCGCTATCTGACCTTGCCGCAAACCGCGATCGCGCACAATGCGTACGGTGCAACGGTATTCGTCATTAGACCGAGCGAGCACAAAAACGCGCACGGTGAAACGATGCCGGTGGCGCAACAGGTATTCGTGACGCCGGGGCCCACGCGCGGCGATCAGGTGGCGATCCTGAAGGGTCTCGACGAGGGCGCGCAGGTCGTCACGAGCGGTCAGCTCAAGCTACAGAACGGCACACCGCTCGTCATCAATAATCGTGTGCTACCTGCGGACAGCCCTGCTCCGACGCCTCAGGAGCAGTGAGAGGCCGCCCGATGAAATTCACCGACATTTTTCTTAACCGGCCGGTCCTCGCTTCAGTGCTGAGCCTGCTGATCCTCGTACTAGGCTTGCGTTCGCTCTCCACGCTGAAGGTCAGTGAATATCCCCAAACCCAGACGGGCGTAGTCACGCTTACCACTTCCTATTACGGGGCGAGCGCCGACACAATGGCTGGGTTTATCACGCAGCCGCTGGAGGCGGCCATCGCTCAGGTGCAGGGCATTGACTACATGTCGTCGAAAAGCAGCACGGGCGTGTCGACGATCAACGCGACGCTACGCATGAGTTATGATCCGAACCGCGCACTCACCCAGATCAATACACAGTTAGCGTCAGTGCGTAACCAGTTGCCACGCGAGGCCCAGCAGCCGGTGCTGACGATGCAGGTGGGTCAGACCACCGACGCGATGTATATGGGCTTCTACAGCGACGTGCTGCCGCCCAACAATGTCACCGACTATCTGCTGCGCGTCGTGAAGCCGAAGCTCGACTCCATTCAGGGCGTGCAGACCGCGGAGATACTGGGCGGTCGCCAGTTCGCATTGCGCGCATGGCTCGATTCAACCAAGCTCGCAGCGCATAGTGTCACTGCTTCTGATGTCTACACAGCACTCGGCAACAATAACTACCTCGCGACACTCGGCACAACGAAAGGCCAGATGACCAGCGTTAGTCTAAACGCGCGTACCGATGTCCATTCGGTGGAGGACTTTCAGAAACTGGCTGTCAAACAGAAGAACGGAGTGATAGTGCGTCTCGAGGACGTTGCCAATGTCGTGCTAGGCGCGGACAATTACGATTCCAGCGTCGCATTCGGCGGCAAGCGTTCTGTGTTTATCGGAATCAAGGTAGCGCCTGACGCAAACGTGCTCGATGTGGCCAGACGCGTTAAAGCGGTGTTTCCCGATCTGCAAAAGCGGTTCCCGACGGGGATGGCTGGTGATATCGTCTACGACGCGACAGACTTCATCAACAGCGCGATTGATGAAGTAGTGAAGACGCTCGTCGAGGCGTTACTGATTGTCACGGCCGTTATCTTCCTCTTCTTCGGCCGTTTGCGCGCCGTCATCGTACCCGTGGTCGCGATGCCGCTTTCGCTGATTGGCACGTTCTTCATGATGCAGTTGCTCGGTTACTCGATCAATCTGTTGACGTTACTCGCGATGGTGCTCGCGATTGGGCTCGTGGTCGACGATGCGATCATCGTCGTTGAGAATGTCGACCGCCACATGAATGAAGGCAAGCCTCCCATGGAAGCCGCGCTAGCCGCCGCGCGCGAGCTTGGCGGCCCGATTCTGGCAATGACCGCCGTGCTGATCGCCGCATATCTGCCTATCGGCTTTCAGGGCGGCCTGACAGGCGCCCTGTTCACTGAATTTGCGTTCACCCTTGCGAGCGCCGTCGCGGTGTCAGGCGTGATTGCGCTAACCCTGTCGCCGATGATGTGCTCGCGCATTTTCCGGAACGTGCACGAGTCCGGGCGTTTCGCCGTTTTCGTCAATCGACAGCTAGATCGTGTGCATGCCGGCTATGCCCGGCTCTTGCATGCGGCCCTCGACACATCTTCCGTGTTCGTCGTCATGGGAGTTATGCTGCTTTGCGGAACCGTGTATCTCTTTTCGACATCGCAAGCAGAGCTTGCGCCGCAGGAGGACCAAGGCATCGTGCTATCGCTGATCCAGGGGCCGCCTAATGCCACAGTCCAGCAAATGCAGACATACGCCGATCAGGTATTAGAAATGTCAAGGCGCTTGCCCGAGTATGCCCAGATGTTTCAGTTGACCGGCCTGCCGACATTGAATCAGGGCTTCGGCGGCGTGCTCTTCAAGACGTGGGACAAGCGGAAACGAGGCGCAACCGACCTACAACAGGACCTTCAGCAGAGGTGGAATAGCGTTGCTGGTGCTCGTGTCGCCGCGTTCCAGTTCCCGCCTTTGCCGGGCGCACAGGGTTTCCCCGTGCAATTCGTGATCAGCACGACAGAGCCCTTCGAGAATCTCGACGAGGTGACGAAAGCCGTGCTTCAGAAAGCGCGTGAAAGTGGCATGTTTCTCTTTGTCGATAGCGATCTAAGGATCGACGAGCCTGAAGCCGTCGTCACGGTTGACCGCGACAAGATCGCGTCGCTCGGCCTCACGCAAAGCGATGTGGGACAGGCGCTAGGCGCTGCACTCGGCGGTAACTACGCAAACTACTTCTCGATCGCTGGCCACTCATACAAGGTGATTCCGCAAGTCCAGCAAATAGATCGACTGAATCCGTCACAGGTACTCGACTATTACTTGCGCACGCCGGACGACAACATGATTCCGGCGGCGACGGTTGCGTACCTGAAGCAAACGGTCGTCCCCGAATCGATCAATCGGTTCCAGCAACTCAATGCGGCAACGATCTCCGCTGTGATCTCACCTAGCGTCTCCCAGGGCGAAGTTCTCGACTTCCTTCGTAAATCCACGACCGACGCAGCTCCGGCAGGTTACAACACCGACTACGCAGGGCTATCGCGCCAGTTCATGCAAGATTCTGGTAACTTCCTGGTCACGCTCACGTTCGCAACGATTATCGTGTTCCTTGTGCTTTCAGCGCAGTTCGAAAGCTTCCGCGATGCGCTAGTCATTTTGGTATCCGTCCCAATGGCGCTCTTCGGTGCTCTCGTCTTCATCAATACCGGCTTTTCGACGCTCAACATCTATACGCAGGTCGGACTTGTCACGCTCATGGGGCTCGTCAGCAAACATGGGATTCTTATCGTGCAGTTCGCGAACCAGCTTCAGCGCATGGGCCGCGGTAAGCGAGAAGCCTTGGAGGAAGCCGCAGGTGCACGCCTGCGCCCGATCCTCATGACGACGGTCGCCATGGTGCTCGGCGTACTGCCCTTAGTCGTCGCCTCGGGCGCGGGCGCAGCAGGCCGGAACGCAATGGGCCTGGTGATCTTCACCGGACTGTCGATCGGCACTGCGTTCACACTATTCGTCGTACCGGCAATGTATATGTTGCTGGGTGCAAATCATCAAGGGACGCCAAAAGACCAGTCATGAACTGGTTGTCCATCTGTGCAGTAGCGATGTCTTCGCCTATTCCAAATACGCACTCCCCGGCACCCGTGCGTCAGCGTAATTGCCGTGTGAGGACGAGCGATGCGTTGCTTGGCTTTGGATTTCGTGGAGCACGCCTAACCCACCCTTCTGCAGTTAGGGAAGCCAATGCTGGAAGGTCCACTGGTCGTGCTCGTCGAGCGCTATTGAGCTCACAGGCAATGAGATGGAAAAGAGAACAATGAAGCGTCACACGCTTGCAATGGCACATGGATCAAGGTGCTGGCGTCGTGACCCGACGCAAACGCGCGGGCGCGACGAGGTTTCTGACCCGATGAAAAGTCCATCGTTGTCACCGCCCTTAAGGTTGACCCAGAGCACATTGTCGGATCTCAGGTATAGCACCTCCATTTTCACACTATCGACACAACTATCCATAGCCCGCGTCAGATTGCTAAAGACATCAATTTTACTTGCTTGATTCCGCTACAGGAGATTGCTATCGTCGATTGCATAGACATTCCGGCGCGGCATTTTCTACTGACGAGCAACACGTTATCGGCAACGAATTATAGGATCTCGACTTGTTCTATCGAGATGCGTGCGTCATTCCCGCCATCATCGTCTTTCGCCTCGATGCATTGCCATTACAGGAGAGGAATCCATGAAAAACTACGTCACATCTTCGAAAGTTCCATCGCCGACCGTCGATCTACTGTATGACTATGCTCCGTTTTTGGAGCGGGGCGCATCTGTTGGGGCAATCGGAACGCTTTCCTCGGATATCGCAAGTCCACGCGTTGCTATCGTGGGGGCAGGCGTCAGCGGCCTTGTGGCCGCGAACGAACTGATGCGAGCAGGTGTAGGCGACGTCACTGTGTTTGAAGCTCGCGATCGCATTGGCGGCAGGTTGTGGTCACAGCCGTTTGATTCAGAGCACCCAGATCTCATCGCCGAAATGGGCGCAATGCGGTTTCCTCCAAGTGCGACCGGTCTTTTTCATTACCTTGACCGGTACGATATTCCCACCACAGCATCGTTCCCCGATCCTGGAGTCGTTGATACGGAACTACATTATCGCGGCGTTCGCCATATCTGGCCGGCCGGAAATCCCCCACCGCCTCTATTCAGGCGTGTACACGAAGGCTGGAGAGCTCTCTTGCAGGATGGATGCGTGATCAATGGCACATCTCTCGTCGCGCCGGCCGAAATTACGGCCATGTTGAAATCGCAGCGCTTTAATGAGGCATGCGCCGCGTGGCAAACATGGCTGGATTTATTTCGCGACAGTTCGTTCTATGCCGCCATCGTCACCATTTTCACGGGTCCTTGCCCGCCTGGAGGTACTGCTTGGGAAAGGCCGTACGACTTCGAGCTATTTGGATCTCTTGGGATTGGCTCGGGTGGTTTTCTCTCCGTCTATCAGGCCGGATTCACCGAAATTTTGCGTCTCGTCATTAACGGTTACATGGACGATCAACGCCTCATCTCGTGCGGAATTTCAACGTTGGCTGAACGTATTGCAAACGAGAATATTTATGGAAGCACCGTCGCCGAACGGGTTCGCTTCAGCGGCGTCGGTCGCATCTACAAAGAAGGTGCAGAGATCAAGCTCGTGACCGACAATAACGAAATTGCGACCTTTGACCGGGTGATCGTCACCAGCAACAACAGGGCGATGCAGATGGTTCATTGCTTGACAGATGACGAAACGTTTCTCAGCCGCGACGTTTCCAGAGCAGTCAGAGAAACTCACCTGACTGGATCGTCAAAGCTCTTCATGCTCACCCGAGACAAGTTCTGGATAAACAAGAAACTGCCCGTCACCATCCAGTCTGACAGCTTCGCACGAGGCGTATACTGCCTTGATTACGAACCTCACAATCCAGATGGTCGGGGTGTGGTTTTGCTCAGCTACACTTGGGAGGACGACGCTCACAAGTTGCTGAGTGTTTCAGACAAAAAGGAGCGGTGCGAGTGCTTCGTCGACGACCTGTCTACCTTCCATCCAGAACTTGCGCGTCACCTCGTCCCTGCAGATGAGGACTATGAACGCTGCGTCCTCCATCATGACTGGCTGACAGATCCGCATTCGTCCGGCGCCTTCAAGCTCAACTACCCAGGTGAGGATGTCTATTCGCAGCGTCTGTTTTTTCAATTCCAGACGGCAAACGATCCAGCAAGCGATACAGGGCTCTACTTGGCAGGATGCGGCTGTTCTTTCACCGGTGGGTGGATTGAGGGAGCCGTGCAGACAGCGATCAACAGCGCATGCGCCGTTATACGTAGCGTCGGGGGTGATCTTTTACCTGGCAACCCTCTTGACGATATACGCAGTGCCTACTGCTACTAATATCGCACTCCCCGACCTCCCACGTGCAAAATTTCATGCATTTTCAAAACACTCTTGAATCGCTTTGCGACGTCATAATGTCTGGAACAGTTACAGCGGAAGAGATCCGGGATCGCGCACTGAACGCCGAAGCTAACCAGACACATCTAAACTGTTTCATACGTGCTCGCAGCCCGGAGGCGCACTTCGCGAGAGCGAGGGACAATCTGAGAGGCGCGCCACTCTACGGCATTCCTTTTTCTACAAAGGACAATATCTGCGTCAAGGGACTCCCTGTAACCGCCGGGACACCGGGCATGGAAGATTGTATAGCCACACGCGACGCACTTGTGGTCAGAAAGCTCAAATCCCTCGGCGCCGTCGTCGCCGGCAAGAACAACATGCATGAACTGAGCTTTGGAATCACGTCCGTCAATCCCCATTGGGGAACCGTGGGCAATCCGGCGGCTCCGGGCCATTTGGCCGGCGGAAGCAGCGGCGGCTGCGCCGCAGCTGTGGCAGCGGGTATTGTCCCGATGGCGATTGGAACCGACACTGGCGGCTCGGTGAGGATACCTGCGGCCTTTTGCGGCATAGCGGGTTTCAGACCAACAAGTGGCCGTTGGTCTTCAGCCGGAATCATTCCGGTTTCACGCACGAAGGATTCACCGGGCCTCCTGACGCGAACGGCAAAAGACGCTTTGTTTCTATACGACTTGCTGAGCTCCGATAGCCAAATCCCGTCAAAACAAACAAATACTCGCTGTCGAATCGGTCTTCCACGCTCCATGTGGGACGACTTGGATGATGATGTTCGGATGCATTGCTGGCAGGCGATCAGGCGTCTCACTCGCGCAGGCTTTCAGTGCGTCGACCTCGATGACGCGGTTGTTTCCGAATTAAATAAGTTCGGCACTTTTACTATTCCAGTCTACGAATTTTTTACGGACTTTCCGCGCGCACTGCTCTCGTTTGGATGGGGAAGTAGGGTTAATGCTGTGTTCGACAACATCCATGACAAGTGCGTGAGGAGCATCATTCACCAACACCTTGACGGAAGTCTGATCTCCGCGAAAGACTATACCGCCGCAGTACAGAACATTAACGCTTTGCGGCTACAAATGAATGCGCTGCTCAACGCCCAAGGGATCGATTTTCTCGCTTATCCCACTGTCCCGCGCAGCACTCCTCACGTTAGCGATGCACAGCGTCCAGGACTGTTCGCAGACGTAATACGCAACACCGACCTCGCCAGCAATGTCGCAATGCCCTCCATTACCTTGCCTGTGGCGCCGAACGATGCATTACCCGTGGGAATAAGCCTTGATGCCGCACGCGGCCAAGACCGCCGGCTCCTCCTGATGGCAGCCGCTGTGGAAGAGATTCTTGCTTCGTAGCGTACGCGACTTTCAGCCGCGCTGGCGCTGGACTTCCAAACGCTCACGCACTGCTCGGAGGTAAGCAATCCATGCAGATTTCGTCGCAAAGAATAAGCATGCTTTTTGACGCGGGTAGCTTTGTGGACCATTATCCAAGAGCGGACGCCCACTTCCTCTGCGGCGAGGGACTAATCAATTCGGTCAAGTCGTTTCTGGTCATGAATCGTGGACAAGACTGTATGTTCAAGGGAGCCGGACAATGGCGTACCGCCGAGCAAATCATAAGCACAGTGAATCACGCCCGGGACCAGCGGGCTCCGTTGATCTACATTCAGGATCATCCGGGAGAGGTGGGCAGTTTCGATACAACGAAAGTAATCTCGTCGGATATGTCGAGATTGCTTTTGTCTCCAGCAGGCATGGGCAGGGTCAGCGCGTCGCTTGCAGACTTCGCAGAAGCCAATCTGCTGATCTCAGCAATACTAGGACCGACGTCAGGCCCGTTGGCTCTTCCGATTATGCTCGCCGATCTGGTGTTGATGACTGAGAAAGGGGCTCTATGTATGGGCCGTCCGGATATGGTGAAGGCGATGCTGGCTGAGCAGTCAGATCTGTATTCGCTTGGCGGAACAGACGTTCACTGCAGGGGCTCGGGGTCAGTTCAGCTCGCGTTCAAAGATGAACGCCGTTTATTTGAATGCGTAAGAGATTTTCTACGCTGCCTCGTCAAAGACACAGCGCTTGAATATGAGGAACCCGACGCAGTCGATTTTGAAAATCTGATTCCATCCAATCACCGCACCCCCTACGACATGCATCATTTGCTGCTCTCTTTTGTCGACAAAGGCAGCTTCACTGAAACAAACGCCGAATACGCGCGAGAAGCACTGACGGGCTATGCGCGCATTAAGGGACATTTCGCGGCAATCGTGGCAAACAACCCGCGATTCAACAGCGGCGCCATCCACCGGAAATCCGCGGCCAAGATGGCAAAGATGATAAACATTGCTGCAAAGACCAGCATGCCAATCATCTTCCTTGCCGACGTTCCCGGGTTCATGATAGGCAGGGAAGCTGAAAATAGCGGCATATTTTTGGCAGCAGCGGAGTTGTTCAGAGCACATGTCAGATGCAACGTACCTAAGCTACTCCTTGTCGTCCGAAAAGCCTACACCGGCGGCGTGTATGCGATGAGCGGCCCCGGATTCGATCCAATAGCCGTGCTGGCGTATCCCCAGGCGCACATCGGCGTTTTTAGCGCGGACACGATGAGCAAAGTGATGTCTGGTGCTGAAGGCGCTATTAAAGACACTATGCGAAAGCTATCGGACGAGATCCAGAATCCAAATCTCTTGAAGGCTGATGGCCTGATTACAGACGTAATAGAAATCGAAGAAACTAGACAACAGGTTGTCAGATATCTGTTTCCGACGTGACACGGTCTGTTCCTCACGGAAGATTTGAGCGTACGGCCGCGCGCAATGGCGCCTCGAAGAGGACCATTTTGCACCATCAAAAGCCCTCAGGAAGTTTGAGCAAAATCGAGGCATCTGACGATGCGCAATCAGCCATACCTGATCGTTTACCTCTACATAGAACCGGACTGCCGCCGCAGAATTTGGAAGAAGGTCGCAGAAACTCAGGTGCTCACGTGAAGTTGCGCGCCTGCGCCTTACTGCCATCGCGACGTTCCACGTACGTTGCCATGCCCGAGTTCCTGCATCGTGTCGGTAATTTGCGCGCATGTCCCTGTTTCACCCGATCGTCTGTCGGGGACAACGTGGCGAAGACCGTCGCGCGTGCCAGCGAATTTGCTATCAGCCGCTAATCGTCGGCGTTGTCAGTCCAGCACCGGGACTTCTGACATTACCGCCTCGAGTGGCGTTGTTGCATAAATCTGGCCGCGACATGCTGACGTTTACGCGCAACACCGTACGGGCGTGGCTCTGATAACAGTTCGGTTTCCTGCGTACATTCTCGATTTTTGCCGAGAAGATGCGCAAGGACACGACCAGCAAGCAATCGAGTTCGAAAGCCGAATACCGCGTCAAGAACTGGGCGCAGTACAACGCTGGCCTCATTGCTCGAGGGGACGTGACGGTTTAGATCGACCCAAGCCTGTTCGCGGCGCCCCCCCCGAGCTGGACGTACGTGCCCGTGGCCGCCCCTGCGTCTACCCGGATGCGCTCGTGCAGATGTTGCTCGGCCTCAAGCAGGTCTTTCGCCTGCCACTGCGCGCACTCCAAGGGTTCGCGCTCAGCCTGGGCAGCTTGCCTTCGCCGGCTTGCCGGTGCCGCCGCGCGCAGACCCTGAAGGTCGCGCTGCCAGTGCTGCACACCGGCGAGCCGTTGCACCTCGTCGTCGATAGTACTGGACCGAAGGTCTACGGCGAAGGCGAGTGGAAGGTCCGTAAACACGGCTGGTCCAAGCGCCGCACCTGGCGCAAGGTCCATCTGACGATGGACGCGAACACCGGCCAGATTTGCGCCGCGCTGATGACGCATCAGGACGAGGGAGATGGCGAAGTGCTGCCCGATCTGCTCGACCAGATTCCCGCTGACGTGGCGATCGACACCGCTGGTGGCGACGGCGCCTACAACACCAGGCCGTGCCACGCGCAGATTGCCGCGCGCGCCGCTACGCCGTCTATTCCACCACGCGAGGGCGCAATGCCCTGGCCTGACAGCACGCCCGGTGCGGCGTGGCGCAATGCGGCCATCGATGCAATCGCCCAGAGCAGCAGGAGCGAATGGAAGCAAGAGAGCGGCTACCACCGGCGCTCGCTTGCAGAGACCCTGATGTACCGCCTCAAGATACTCACGGGCCCCTGCCTGTGGGCGCGCGCGATCGGCTCCCAGGCGACCGAGGTATCGATTCGTGCAGGCGTGCTCAACCGCATGGCGGCGCTCGCCCGCCCGCCCGCAGTCCGTTCGTATGGCCTGAGGTTGAAAACATGGAGGCCACTTCGTCCCTATGCTCGATTTATGCAACAACGCCGCCTCGAGTACACCACTTAACTGGTCCCATAGAGGACGCCTTACAAGCGATCGTCGGTTCTTTCGTACCTCGCCATCCGCTCAATTTATGATGTAGGACTATATCGGTGCGGCAGCCAGGAAAATCAAATCGTTAAATGCCAGCTGTCGTTTCTCGCTTGTCCCAGTGGCCAGATGTCCCCGAGAGACGAACTCGCCGCTGTGGGTTTCGTGCCACGCCAACCCCACTGTGGCGGTATAGGAATGACGGTCGACCGCGATCAGATTGCCGTCGTGTCGTAGAAGAGCAGGGTCGGTGAACAGTGTGGCAATCAACTCTTGCAACAAATCCGTTGTGGCTGAATGCCGCCAGTACTTACGTACTGAGGTGCAAACGGCATTTAGAACGCGGATGTTTCCGATCCAAACAATCAATTTTCACAATGGCGCGAAGCGATGCATACTAGAACCTGCTGTGTAGTCGTCACTGTTATGGTTTGAAGTACTACGGTCCTGATGTTGCTTGACCTGCTAGGTGCAACCCGTGCACTACCGCCCGCACTTCCAATTGCATGCCGAGCCGGCATTTATAGGATACGCTGGGCCAAATAGTTTCGGACCTGTGAACCGACAGCTGTCAGGCCGCTGGCTGGCCAGTACCACTTTTACCTAGGCTCGCGCATAGAGCGCCGATTCGCCGGAGCAAATGAATGCACGTTGTCGATATTGATCAGATGGCCCTGTTCTTCGTGAACTCATTTGAGCTCGTGATGGTCTTCGCTAACGTCTGCGTCGTACTCGAGCTGATCTTCCCGGCCTACCGCTACAGTTTTTCGTCATACATTCGGGGCGTGCGGAACTGGATAATCCGCATCGGTTGTGGTGCATTAATCTGGCACCTTTACGCTATGGGGCTGCAATGGCTAGGGGTGAAACCACTCCTGACAGTGGATTTTGGGGCGTTGCTCCATTCCGGCAACACGATCGCCGGGGTGTTTATGGCGGTTTTTTCTGGCGTTCTGGTTGCAATTGCCGGCGACTTCTTTTACTACTGGATGCACCGCGCGCAGCACGCAATTCCGTTCCTGTGGCGCTTGCATGCGACTCATCACTCGATCCGCGAGTTGACTGCATGGAACTGTAATCATCACATTTCCGAACCGATTGTTTACGCGATGTTTGTAGCACTGCCACTCGCGCTAATCCACTTCAAGTCCGGTGTCGTGCCCGCGGTTGCCATGACGCTAATTAGCTTTCAGGCGCATCTTTCTCACTCCAGCACGCGTGTGAATCTCGGGCCGCTCCGATACATCATCGGCGATAACCAGTTTCACCGCATTCACCACTCAATGGAATCGCATCACCGGCACCAAAACTATGGATTCTTCACCACCATCTGGGACACAGTTTTTCGCACTGCATACTGGCCGGAAAAAGAGGAATGGCCGGAAGTGGGTCTTCGCAACCAACCGGAACCGCATACGGTTCGCGACTACGTTCTGTTCCCGTTTGACCAACGCCGCTGGTTCCGACCGGCAATCAAAAGTGGCAAAGGGAATGAATGACAGTTCGGCAATGTTACGGCTCATATCGCGGCTAAAAGCCAAGGGAGACCAATCTCGACTGACATCATCGACCCTATAGGAGACAGCAACCTTATGCAGCGAATGCCATTCCTCGCCGGCTGTGCCGCCACAGCTTTGATGGTTTGCAGTGCAGAAGCACAGGCCGAGGCCTGGTCTGCAACTTCGCCCGAAGCCTCGTCCTGCTATCCGTCCGATCTCCTTTTTGCTTCCAGCTCCTACGGAAGCTACACGTTCAACAATGACGTCTGGTCGCCCTGCCAAGGTGTCGCTGCAGGCAAGCAGACGATCTGGGCCAACAGCAACCTTGACTGGGGCGTCTCTTCAAATCAACCCGACACCGGCCACATCAAGTCCTATCCACACATCGGATATGCGGTCAACAAGTCCCTCAGTTCGCTTAAGTCGCTGACTGCTGTCGTCTCAGCGATCACCCCTTCTAGCGGCGCTTGGGAATCGACCTTCGATATCTGGGCCGGAAACAACGCGCATGAAATCATGATCTGGCTCAACTATACCGGATCCCCTGATGGCTGCGGCAACGTAAAACCGATTTCCGCGAACTGGACGTTTTCCGGCTGCGCGATCCCAATTCAGAAAGATGTCCAGCTGTCGGGCGCTTACTGGAATGTCTACGTGGGCAGCAATAGCAGTAACACGGTCTATTCGTTTCTTCGCACAAAAAAGACCGACCACACCACGCTCGACGTGCTGGCATTCATGAATTACCTCAAGTCGCGGAATTATTTCGATGATGTCGTGCTCGGCGATGTTCAGTACGGCTTCGAGATAACGTCGTCGCCTGGCGGTCTGCCTTTCGCGTCCAAAAACTTCTCCATCACCGCGGAGTGATATCGGCGCCTCCCGTCCTCGCCTGTATATTTATATCCGCTGGTAATGCAGAATTCTCGGAACCGGTCAGCCGGGATGACCGTCGTTCTTCCCAACGGCGAAAATTTGATTGACGTCAAGCGATCCGTGCGGTGGCGCAGGAGCAGGGTAAGCGACTCGTGCCGGCCGTTATAGACGGCGGCTGAGGGCGACATCGAAGTGATGCCCATCATTTCCAATCTGATGGGCATCACTTTGACACAGTCTGCGGAGAAGAAGCCGGGTGTTGCGGCTCACATTTTCTGCTAACGGTGTTCACAGAAGCGCTAAAGTGCCCACTAATTCGGCTAGCGCGCCTTGCAGGGATAACGATTTATCGCTTGAAGAGCGGTAGCGAAGTTGGCCGCATTGCGTAATACAGGGTGAAAGTGGTGCCCGAGAGCGTCACGGCCACATGTATCCATTGGCCGTTCTGCAGCGGCGCCTAGCCGTCGACCGGACGCTCGTTTGCGACCAGTTGAGCGTGAGCGAGAAACGCACCGTGCCACCACCGCTGTTACGGGTGAGCATCATGTAACGACGACCGGTGCACTGCACGCGCGCCCATTTGTTTCGTGCTGCTTAGAGCAGGGTCGGCCGGGATTCGCGAATATCTGAAGCTTCAGATATTAACGATTACCCCCACCGCTGAATTAGGCGAAGCTCGGTGACGGCGAAAGCGCCCTGCATTACTGAGGCGGCGCTGTGCAAGATCGACAGGATGGCAAAGGTTCGCATAATTTCCTGAACTTTTCCTACCGGCCATGATGGCCGGCAAGGAGAAGACCATGACGCATCCGGAACTGTTGCGCGGGAAGGAATACCCCGAAGCGCGCTTGCCATCAATCACGACCGCAGCCCAGTTTCTGAGCGAGTTTGATTCATACCTCGGCGCCGTCAGGGGTCTGGCGCAGGGCACCCGAAGGAAGTATGGCCGGTTCGTTCAACTCTTCCTGGATGAGTGGTGCGGTGACAGTCCGCCGAATTGGCAAGACCTTTCAACCGAACATCTCCGCACATACCTGCGTCACGAATTCTCGATCAGGAAGCGGCGGCCATCGAATTCACCGATCGTCGCGCTGCGCGCAATGTTGCGCTTTCTCGCCGTCAGGGGATTGACGCAGCCCGGTCTGGAGGAAACGCTTCCACGAATTCGGCGTTGGCGTCATGCGACGCTTCCGCCGCGTTTGTCGTGCGCCGATGTCGATCGGCTGATCAAATGCGTGGGCGATGCTGCGACGTTTCAACCATTGCGGAATACGGCAATAGTGCTGCTGCTCGCAAGAACCGGGATGCGTGCTGCCGAAGTCGCTCGCCTCAGTCTGGATGACGTTGACTGGGCCTGCGGCGTCATTCATATCCGTGAAACCAAGACCCGTCGTGACCGTGACCTGCCATTATCCCGAGATGTGGGGCGCGCCTTGCTGGCATACCTCAAACGGGAGCGTCCTCCATCATCGTACAGGACGATATTTCTGCAAGCGATTCCGCCGTCGCAGCCATTCACCGACTCCAGCGCGATTTCCAAGATCGTCCGGCGAGCCCTGATTCGAGCAGATATCGCTCCCGCACGCGGTTCAGCACACCTGATACGTCATGCCGTGGCAACAACCATGTTGACACGCGGATCGAGTTTCAAAAACATCGCCGATGTGCTGGGTCATCGATCCCTTCAGTCCACCGCCATTTACGCGAAGCTGGACCTGTCATCGCTGTCGCGCATCGCCATGCCGTGGCCGGGAGACAGATCATGAACGGTGAGGAACTTCAGGAGCTGCTGAGCCGCTACGTCGAAGACCGCAAGTTGCTGGGTTACCGGCAAGCCTATAGCGGAACGCTCGCACGTTTCGTTAAGGACATTATCCACGATCGCGCCGGTGAATCGATAAAGACTACTGATGTCATCGAATGGATCATGCGGGTTCGCCGTGCACCGTCGAGCCAGTCTGCCATCCTCAGTGCCCTGCGCGGGTTTCTGCGCTTCGTAAAGGCTGTCGATCCAGCGACCTCGGTACCCGGCAAACATCTGCTGGCAACTCCACGTCGCAATCCGCCGTACGTTCTGAGCGCTGCACAACTGCAATCGATCCTGAATCTGGCGACGACTGCGCGACCGCGGGGTGGTCTGCGATCTGCTGCCTACGTCGCAATCTTGGGGTTGCTTGCCAGTTCCGGGTTACGTATCGGCGAAGCTCTACACCTCAAGGCGATCGACGTGCACCTTGGGGAAGATCTGCCACATATCGTTGTTCGCGAAAGTAAATTCAAAAAGGCACGCATCGTACCCTTGCATCCAACAACCGCAGCTCATCTGAGGCAGTACGCCGGCCGACGGGGACACAAGTGTGCGTATTTCGGCGAAGTCGAACACGGATTTCGGTTGAAGTCGAACGGTTTCGGGGTATTCCGGAATCGGTGTTCGGCGCTCCGAAACGCGTGTTCATCTTCCCGAAATCGGTGTTCAGCCCGCCGAAACGGCTATTCACTCCGCCGAAATGCGTGTTCGGTGAGCCGAAACGAAAGGCGCGGTTTTGGTTGGCGGTACTGCGGATGGCTCAATCGGCCGGCGGTTAAGGTTGCTCCTTTTGGGAGAACCCGACGATGCCGGCTCACCGGACGACCATGCGCAAAATAAAAGATGTGCTTCGCCTGAAATGGACCTGTAATCTGTCTCACCGGCAGGTGAGCGGCGCGCTCGGGGTCGGGCTCGGCACCATTACCCAATATTTGCAGCTTGCCGCCTCGGCCGGCCTGGACTGGGCGAAGATCGAGCCGCTGTCCGAGGCAGAGCTGGAGCAGTTGCTAGTCAACGGCGCCGTTCCGACAATGGCCGCAGGCAAGCGCATGGAGCCTGACTGCGCCTGGATTCATCGGGAGTTGCGCCGCAAAGGCGTGACGTTGCAACTGCTGTGGGAAGAGTACGTTGGCGCGAACCCCGGCCAGAAGACCTTGCGCTACACGCAGTTCTGTCAGCGATACAAGGACTGGGCCCAGACGTTGAAGCGGTCGATGCCCCAGCAACATTACGCCGGTGAGAAGTTGTTCGCCGACTACGCCGGGCAAACGGTGCCGATTCTCGATCGCACCGGCGGCATTGCGTTCAAGGCGCACATCTTCGTCGCCGTGCTCGGCGCATCGAATTACACGTATGCGTGCGCCACGCGTTCGGAAGCGACACCCGACTGGATCGGCGGCCTCATTGACGCGATGGAGTTCTGCGGCGGCGTGCCAAGGCTGCTTGTGCCCGACAACCCGAGGGCACTGATCTCGAACGCCGACCGCTACGAACCCACGCTCGGCCTGACCACGCAGGACTTCGTGAGCCATTACGGTACCGCGATGCTGCCCGCGCGCCCGCGCAAGCCGAAGGATAAGGCGAAGGTCGAGGTCGGCGTACAGATCGTCGAACGATGGATTCTCGCCCACCTCCGGAATTACCGGTTCTACAGTCTGGCCGAACTGAATAAGGCGATCGCCGGGCTGATCAACGATCTGAATACTCGGCCGTTCAAGAAGCTCGATGGCACTCGACGCGAGTGGTTCGAGCGGCTCGACAAACCGGCGCTGCGCCCGCTGCCGACGCGCCGCTACGAAATCGCCACCTTCCAGAAGTGCCGCGTCAACATTGACGCGCACATCGAGGTCGACGGTCACTACTACAGCGCACCGCACAGTCTTGTGCGTCAGGAAGTGCACGCGCGCGTAACGCGTTACGGTGTGGAAGTCCTGCACGGCGGCAAGCGCGTCGCCGCCCACGCTCGCAGTCGGCTCAAGGGGAAGTACACCACCGTAGCCGAGCATATGCCTGCGGCTTACCGCGCCCACATGGAATGGACCCCGAGCCGGTTGCTGAACTGGGGCGCATCAATCGGCGTCAGCGCCGAGGCCATCGTCAGGCATTTGCTGACGAACCGTCCGCACCCGGAAATGGGATACCGCGCCTGCCTGGGTCTGCTGTCGCTGTCGCGCAAGTACGGTAAGGAGCGGCTGGAAGCGGCGTGCCAGCGCGCACTCGTGATTGGCGCGCCGACCCAGCGGTCCGTGCGCACCATCCTGCAAACCGGCTCCGACAAGCAGCCACTGCCACAAAACGGGGCCACCGAATGGCGGTCGCCCCTGCACGAGAACGTGCGAGGGCCCAAGTATTACCACTGACCCAAGGAGGTCACGATGTTGATGCAGCAAACCCTCTCCCAGCTCAAGGCCCTCAAGCTGGACGGCATGGCTCGCGCGTTCGAGGAACAGGCGACGCTGACGGCCAGCACGAGCCTGTCGTTCGAGGAACGCTTCGGCATGGTCGTGGATCGTGAGATCGCCTGGCGCGATACCCGGCGGCTTGAGCGATTGCTCAAGTCTGCGAAACTCAAGAATCCACAAGCCTGCGTTGAGGACATCGAGTACCGGCAGAGCCGTGGGCTCGACAAGAGTATCGTCGCCACACTCGCCAACTGTGACTGGATCCGCAATGCACAGAACCTCATCCTGACAGGGCCAACCGAGCACGCGACATAATGCTCACCTCGCCACGTTATTGAAGTTCAAGGGGAATTTGCTGCGGATCCTCTGGTAGCGGACCCGCGCTACGGGTTGGGACCAATGCGCAGACCTCGGGACGGTGTACATCGACGGCCTTGATGATCCAGGGTGCTCCCTTGCAGGCCTGTTTGGCCGCTAGTGTGCCGGCGCTAATCATGCGCAGAGTACTGTCATCTTGCTCGTGCCGAGAGCTTCAGCAGCTTGCTCCAGCGTCAGTTCGCCGCGCGTTTCGCGCTCGCCGCTTCGGTAGACCGCAATGTGGTGGTCGCTTCGGAACGAGCGTACCCGCATCTCTGTCCAGGTATGCCCCTTGCCAGTCCGATGGCCGAGACGGTTCAGCAGCGAGGCGATGTAAGCGTCATTTAGCTGGCGTGCGAGTTGCGTGATCAGAGTCTTGACCTCGATATCGGTGGCCCAGCGGTGCTGTCCGTTGCGGTTCTTCATCACGCTCAATTCGGTATGGTCGCCGCCCTGCCAATGAATGACAAGTTCAATATGCGTCTCGACCACGCGTGCCACAATCTCCTTGAGAACGCAGCGCAAGATGCGCTTGCGCACTTCGTTGCTTGCCGAAGGATGAGACCACACACGCGGCAAGTCCGTGCCCAGCGCCATCAGTTCTTCACGCTGCCGTGGCGTCAGACTCGAGTCAGCGTGGCTCTGTAATGCCTCGATCCCCGCCTCGCGCCGGGCGACCTCGGCGAGCCGCTCGTTCCAGCGCCGCTCGAGCTCGGCGGCTACCAGTCGATTGCCCGGGTCAACGGCATCGAACTGTCGCTGCGCACGCGCTGCCTCGAAGCGGCTTTGCTCCAACGCGAGTTCGAGCTGTCGCCGCTTTATGTGGCCGTCGTCGGCCCGTTGTTCAATAGCGCGAACCGCTGCCTGTACCCCGAGCGGACGTAGCAGGCTCAGTACTTCACGGGAGACCGACTCGTCCACGCGTAGAGCGCCGAATGAGATGCAACCATGTTCCATTCCGTGGTTAATCGCGGCGCCCCTGCAGTGGTAGCGGGCCGTGTTCCCGTTGCGGCCGCTATAGGCAACGTGCAGCTTGCGCCCGCAGTGCGCGCATCGCAGCAACCCTGCCAGCAAGGCCTCGCCGCGACGCAGCGCGCCGCGGGCCATATTGCCGCGCATGTTGGTGTTGTCGGCGATCACGCGTTGGTTGTGCTCGTAGGTATGCCAGTCAATATAGCCTTCGTGGTGGTCCTGTATCAAGACCTGCCAATGGTCCTGAGGACGACGATGGCCGCGCACGATGCACTTGCGGCCGGCTTCGATCCGCACTCGCGTTTCGGTGCGACCGAACGCGTAAGCACCGGCATAGACGGGATTAGTGAGGATCTTGAGCACCGTGTTATAGACCGGCAGCCGCCAGACCACGCGGCGCCGTCCCTCTTCGTAGACGACCGCGGGCAGTTCCATGTGCTCTTGCCGAAACCACAGCAGCGTCTGGCGCACGCTCCCAGCCTGGGCCAATCGGCTGAACACTGTCGTGATCGCCTCGCGGATACGCAGATCGGGGTCGGGCTCGATCCGGTCTCCCTCGCTGCGCACGTAGCCGATGGCAACCGTCGTGTGAAGATCACCTCGCGCAGCCTTGAGCTTGATGGCTTCGACGGACCGTTGGCGCAGAAAGGATAACTCCATCTCCGACATCGTGCCCTTCATGCCCAGCAGCAGCCGATCGTTGACGCAGCGCGGATCGTAGACGCCGTCCTCGTCCACGATGACGCTATTCACTAGTGCGCAAAATTCCAGCAGCGTGTGCCAGTCACGACCATTGCGCGCCAAACGCGACGCTTCGATGGAGACCACTGCGCCCACGTGTCCGCCGCAGATCGCTGCCAGCAGTCGCTCGAAACCCGGCCGTGCGACGCCTCCGGCGGACACGCCGAGATCGTCGTCGATAACCACGACCTCTGTCCAACCGAGTCCGCGCGCCCGATCCGCCAGAGCGTATTGCCGTCGGCGACTCTCGGGGTTGTTGCGCAATTGGTCGGCGGTGGACTGTCGTACGTATACGTAGGCGCCGCGCGCCAAATGATCAGGGCTGATCTTACTCATCATCATCCTCCGGTCGTTCCGAAACGTCTGCCTGGCTTGCCACTTGCCACAGGAGCTGGCTCAGCAGTTCGACGAGTTCGTCGTGATGCTGTTGCAGGTTCGCCAGTGGCATCGACGCGGCTACGGCGTCGAACAGGTCGGTCTGCACGAGCGGGTGCGCTCGTGGCGGGGTTGGCTTCATCGACGCCTCCGTGTGATAGGGCTGTCGTCGATGAAGATAAGGCAGAGTCGAGTTCGCGGCGCAATGCCAGCAAACAACGCAATGGCAACCGCGGTGGCAAGTGCGTGGGAACGTCGCCGGCCGTCGGCAGCGTCATCCATTGTGGAAGATGCGTCCTCGTGCCGTCGGGCTGTCGGACGATAAAGAAGTCCTCTGAGCCGTGCCTGGATTGGCCAAGTACCTCGACCTCCTGACCCGCACGAGGATGGAACGGATAGTTGATGCGAACCAGCTCTACGAGCTGTTCACGGGCAGTATGTGACTGCTTCGACTGGCGCCGGAAAAACATGGATCGCCTGCGCCTTCGGCCAGCAGGCCTGCCGACAGGGCTTCTCCGTGCTGTACGTGCGCGTCGCGCGGCTGTTCGAGGAATTGAAAATCGCCCACGGCGACGGCAGCTTTACACGTCGGCTCGCGCAGCTCGCCAAGATGGACGTCCTGTTGCTCGACGACTGGGGACTGCAGGACGTCGACCAGGGCGCGCGCAACGATCTGCTCGAAGTGCTCGACGATCGCGTCGGCACGAGATCCACGATCATTACAAGCCAATTGCCCCTTGACCACTGGCACGCCTGGCTGCAAGACCCGACTCTCGCCGACGCAATCCTCGACCGCCTCGTCCATCAGGCTCACAAGCTCCCGCTGAAGGGCGATTCGATGCGCAAGAAGAACGCACCTGATCAAAAAGTAGCCTGATCTCGAACACGCGCAGTACAATCTAAGCACTACGCAGCACTTCCCTCCTGGCCTGTTCGACTTCACCGAAACGGGCGTTCAACTTCCCCGAAATACGCACACAAGTGTCATGCAAGGCGGGCACCGATGTTCTTCGTCACAGATTGGGGACAACCGCTCGATCATGATTCCCTTGGGCGGTGGTTTGCGCGCGCAACGGCGAAGCTCGGGTTGCATTTACCCGATGGACGACGCCCGACCTTGCACTCCCTGCGGCACTCGTTCGCCGTTCATCGGCTCACACAATGGTACGAAGATGGGGCCTCGGCAGCAGAACTCGCTCCGACGCTCTCGGTCTACCTCGGCCACGTCAGCCCCAGAGAAAGCTACTGGTACGTCTCTGCAACACCTGAACTACTGGGCAGCGCATCGGACCGCTTCCGCGTGTTCGCCGCCCTGGGAGATTGATCGTGAAGTACTCCGATGCACTTGTTGGGCCACTGCTCCAGGAATTCTTCATCAAGCATCTGCTGACGCATCGAAACGTCAGCCCACAAACGCTCTCGAGTTACAGCAATGCCTTTCGCCTCCTTCTCCGGTTCATCGCCACCAAGATGAATATCCAACCGGTTGCGCTTAAGCTCGATCAGCTAAATCCGGCAGTCATTCTCGCGTTTCTCGACAGTCTTGAGGTGGAGCGCAATAACACGGTGAGATCTCGCAACGCTAGACTGGCAGCCATTCGTTCTTTCGTTGGGTCGCGATATCCAGACCCGACTTTGCGGGACTATCCACGTCCGTACTGGCGATCCCCACCAAGCGCACTGATCGCCGTTTGATCTGCGCGTTGTCACGCGCCGAAATTCAAGCGATTCTTGGTGCCCCCGACCTCTCAACGTCGAGCGGACGACGTGATCACACGATGCTGCTGACGATCTACAACACTGGTGCACGGGTCTCTGAGATTACATCAATGGCGTGCAGCCAGGTCGAACTCGGCATCCGTAGCAGTTTCGTGCAGCTCCACGGGAAAGGTCGAAAAGAGCGATGCGTCCCACTCTGGGTCAGGACCGCCGATGCGATCAGGAAATGGATGCGTGAGCAGGATGCCGCGCCTACGGCGCATCTGTTCACCAATTCTCGCGGCGAGCAACTGACCCGTAACGGCATCGACCGCATCCTGCAGAAGGCGGTTTCCGGTGCGGTGCTCGCCTGTCCGAGTCTGCGTCAAAAACACATCTCGCCTCATGTGATAAGACACGCGACGGCGACCCATCTGTTAGAGGCTGGCGTCGACATCAGCGTTATCGCACTGTGGTTGGGCCATGAAAGCATCGACACGACGCACATCTACATGGAGTCCAGCCTTGCCCACAAGGAAGAAGCGTTAGGCCGCCTGCGGCCTGCCGGACAGCGTACGCCACGATTCCACGCGACTGACAAGGTCATGACGTTCCTCGAAACTCTCTGATTATGCGCATCGCGATGGCTGGGGTTGGTCGCTGCAGAAGGCCCTCCGGCCATCGCTTCGCCTATATTCAGGGTGTGGGTAATCGTGAATACCTGAAGCTTCAGGTATTTACGAATCCCGGGCGCCCCTCTAAGCGTCATATCAATCCCACCCGCGTACCGATTGAGGAAAAGGAAAGCTGGCGCTGGCTTGAGAATATGCGCCAGTCGACTCAACTTCTCGATGACCCTGTGCGCTGCATTCACATCGGCGACCGGGAAAGCGACATCTACGAGCTGTTTTGTACCGCATACGATCTGTGCACCTACTTCCTCGTGCGTACCTGCGTCGACAGGCTCGCGGGAGATGGGCAGCACACGATCTCCAAAGCCATGCAGCATGTTCAGGTCAAGGGACTCCATCGCGTCGAGCTTCGAGATGCGAAGGGCCATCCGATAAACGCGACGCTTGAACTGCGCTATCAGCAGATGACTGTCCTGCCGCCCATCGGCAAGCAGAGCCGCTACCCTGAGTTACAGCTAACAGTCCTTCATGCACAGGAGCGCGATCCGCCGGCCGGGCGTGCTCGTATCGAATGGAAACTGATCACCAACCTGCCAGTCCGCTCGCGTGCCGAGGCGATCCAAAAGCTCGACTGGTACGCGATGCGCTGGAAAATCGAGACGTTCCACAAGATCCTGAAATCGGGCTGCAAAGCGGAGGAGTCCCGGCTTCGTACAGCCGACCGGTTAACGAACCTGATCGCGGTCTTCTGCATCCTGAGCTGGCGCATATTCTGGCTCACCATGCTCAGCCGCTCGGCGCCGCAGGCCGCCGCCGAAATCGCGTTCACCCCCACCGAAATCGAACTGCTTCAGCGCATCGTTCACGACACGCCCCACAACGCCCAGGCGCCGCCCCTCGTGCGTAACGTTATCAAGCTCGCTCAGCTGGGTGGTTACCTTGCGCGCGCCAGCGACCCTCCGCCGGGCAATACCGTTATGTGGCGCGGGATGCAACGTCTGACTGACATCCAGCTCGGCTATTGAGCTCGCGCTAAAAAGAAGTGGGTAATTGCAAGGATAGAGACGCGCTTACCCTGAGAAAAACCTGCAACCAGTAGATACCGAAACATGTTGTCGCTTTGTCAGCATGCCGTGCCCGAAATGCATTGATGCTGCCGCTTTGGCTGACTGCCCTGTGGATGGTCAGCGGCGAAACTAGCAACCAGTTGGTCAACACGCCAGGACTGGCCGGTGGGCCTGCCGAAGCGATTCCACCGTTTGACGAACTCCGGCGCAGGATCGTCGTGTGGGCCAGCGCCAGACCCCGTTCCGCGATCATTTCGACCAGATCGCGCAAGCTAAGCTTGTAGCGCAGGTACCAGCGAACACACAGAATGATCACATCGCGGTCAAAGTGACGGCCTGCAAACAGTTCGTCCAGGCTCTTCAGCTTGCTCATCATCGGTTCTCAGTTCGTTCAGCCCGACACCTTAACCGATTCGCCCCCGCGCTATTTGCACCATGAGCCATTAAAGGCAACTTCGACATACCCGCTATAAGCATAAGCCGGCAGCTGGAACGGTCCGCAACTCTTGCCATGTTGCCGCGCAGTAATGACATAACCCGTTTCTGCGGGATTGGCAGGTTGGCCAGCCCAAGTGACCTGCACGTTGCCGTTGCCGCCGACCGTTGCGGAGATCAGCGGGGCTTGGGGGACCCCGGCGGCTGGAGTGGGAATTGGCACCTGCTGCCCAAGGTTCGGACTGGCGTCGCTCACCAAGGTAGGTTGCCAACCGTCGGTGCCAGCCAGATAAATGTCAGGTGCTAGTGCGGCAGCCTCCGCCGAACTCAGCGCGACGTTGCTCTTCGGCGACGTCGTCTCGCGCTGGCCGATATCGAACGGCGCAGCCCCTTGGCCATTCATGTCGGCATACCGCGTATTGTATTCACGATAGGTGGAGGTCGGCAGATTGTTAGTGCCCGGCAGCCCGTTCAGCGGCGGGATGAACTCGATCCAGCCATCGCTGGTGAGCTGCGGTCCCATCGTGGAGTTGAGGAAGTAGACGGTTGAGTGACTTCCCCACGGACGGCCTAGCCAAGCGTTCGACATATATGGGCTCTTCGTGTGATCGAAGCCGAAGCTGCTATCCTCGCTGGCGCTCTCACGCTTTTGTGCGGTAATCGTCGCTTCACCGATCAGGCTGTCATGAATCTTGGTCTTGAGAGTGCAACCATCAAACACTGTTTTACCATTACCGAAGATATAGTCGACATTTCCCTCGACGTAGCAATTGCTGAAATAAGCTCGCCCCGGCCCATTAACGTACAGCGTATCCTGGCCACCAAGTAATCGTACCGCTCGATAGACATCCCGGTCTCCGTTCGAGCGTAAGGCTACAGCTTGGCCCTTGGCGCCAAAATCGGAAGCTTCGTAATCGGCTGAATTCCGGATGGTGAGATTGCTGAGGTAGACATCGTTGGCGACCACAGCCACGGTGTAGCTGCCAGCCGTTCCATACGGTTGCCCAGTCCCCGGATCGGTCGCGTTCGCCGAGTGATTGCCGGTGATCAAAACCTGCGATGCGTCAGTGCCGGTGCCGATCAGCTTCACGTTCGGCTTCGTAATGTCCAATGTCTCGGTATAGACACCAGGTGGGATTCGGATCACGCCGCCGCTTGGCGGAAGCGCGTCAACTGCGGCCTTGATCGTCGAAAAACTACCTCCCCCTCCGTCGTTGGCAGCTAGGATAACCCCTTTGGGATCGACATTGGTATTTAGCCCAACTGGAGTGATGCTACTGACATCGGCGGGAGGATTGCCCGGACTGCCCTTGCCACAAGGCGTGCGGATTTCTCCGGCGAGGAAAGCGCCGCTGTTGCAGGGAAGCATGTCGACATCGAGAAACAGGCTGCCCTTGAGTGATTTTTGAAAGGCAACTATCTCACGATTGGACAATGGCCCTGAGAACACGACCGCACGTTCAAATCCTGGCAAAGCCTGGACTGGAGTAAGGGTCGGAGAACCTTGACCAGGCACATTCACGGCACCAACCATCAAGGGGCCAACAGAGCCGAACGGAGCTTGATTTGGTCGTGAGGTTGGCCCTCCAGCCTCGTACGCAAAGTGCGGGAAGCCGCTGTCAAGTACCGCCTCATCCCACTGATACGCCGTGAAGGCAAGAGAGTATGTATATGGCGCAAACAGATCGATTTTGACCTTACCGTCCGGCGTAAACGTGTAATAAACCCATTCGGTACCCGAGAAGCTTCCGGTTGGTCCGAGAATGTTCATGTCCCAAGGCTTTTGCCAGTAAGCTGTCTGAGGACGCTTACTTTGCAGCAAGCTTTTACCAAAGGACCACTTCTGCCCTGTCGCACTTGGTTGAGACCCAAGCATGAAGGAGGCATAAGCCGTATTATCCGCCGAACTGAGTAGCGAGACCGATGCGCCGCCGCCCGCTGCGAAGTTATCACGGGTCCGGTGAATAACGAGAATTGTAAAACCCTTCGCTGGATCGAGCCGCGCTATTTCGTTCGTGATAATCGACGTCTGGCTGGGAAGGTTGAAGGAATTGCGATCCGTGTAGAAGTCGTAAACTATCGTTGTTCCGTTAGGAACTTGATAGTCAGTGTCGAAATCTGGCCCATGGTTATGGATAATTAGTTTTGGATAGTCATATTGTATTGGTACTACAACAGGCGTTAGCAACTGTATTTGCTTGGCACCTGCCGATTGCCGGCATTCTGCTTCGTTGGAGCATGTCTGCGCGGATGCTGGGGTTATATATAGCCCAGCAATTGCAGTGCCATGCAGCACAAAGAGTCTAAAAAGCTTTGACATGACGGAGCCACCTTGTAAAAGACAGGAATAATCTATCGCTTTAGTAAGTTGATATTTCGTCGCCCCAATGCCTGCAGCATATCCCCTACTGCATCGACCGAGTCTGTTGTTATCAGGTTGGTAGGATTTATAACTGCCATCTCCGGATCACCTCGATAATCCGGAATGATTGAGGCCGACGCTGTAGACTTCGGGTCCGTGATGTGAGCTACGCAACACATTCCGGCTGCGGTAGCCACTCCTTCTGGAAATAGATTGCTTTCTATATACGTAGCAAATCCCTTTTGCTGATCTGCATAATGGAAGTAATTTTCGAGACCATCACCTCTATAGTATTGATTCATCTCGAACTGTATAGGGAATGGCGCGGTGTTCCACTGACCGTAGTTAGTCGGCCTTGAACAATCCGCGAAGGCTTATGCGGCAAGGCTCCGAGGCCGAAATAGCATTGTGGGATTTGCAGAGACCTGGCATATTGATGCCGAAATCCTGCAAATCCTGACGAGGTGCGGATGGGTCCGAAGACGCCTGTGACAGAGGGAGATTTCTTCCGGCAGCCCCTGCGTGAGCAGATCAACCTGAAACATCCGCTGGTGCGGCTGGCTGACCTGATCAACTGGAATCGGCTGGGCATGG
>NZ_JAMBPS010000048.1:0-61280 GCF_024206515.1 Paraburkholderia sp. CNPSo 3281
CGGTGGCGGTGGCGGCGGCTGGGGCGGCTATGGCGGCGTGAATCACAGTAGCGGCTGGAGCGGCGGCTACCACGGCGGGTATCACGGCAGCTATCACGGCGGCGGCTGGTATCACGGCGGTTATTACCATGGCGGCTACTACCACGGCTACGGCTGGTATCACGGCGGCTACTATCACGGCTGGTATGGCTGCTGCGGTTCGGCGAGCGTCGGCTTCTACTTCGGCCCGGGATTCGTCTACGGCTATCCTTTCTATCCGTACTACTATCCGCCGTACATCGCGAGCATCTACTACCCCTACGTTTCCGGCGACTTCTCGCAGCCCACACAGTGGATCGAACAAGGCCAGGGCGAGGCCCAGGCCGAGCCCCAGTACGGCGGCGCCAATATGTACGATCAAAACGAGCAATACGGGCAAGGCGGGGGCCAGGGCGGGCAGGGTGGCGAGGCGCCATACGGCGTCTGGTACTACTGCGTCGCGTCACAGACCTACTACCCGTACGTGCGGACCTGCCCCGGCGGCTGGCAGCAGGTGCCCGCGCGGCCACCTGACAGTTGAATGACGGCGCGTCAGCGCACCGCGTAGCGTTCGGCGTCGGCGTGGCGGAACGTCAGGCCATGGCCGTGGCGCGCGAGGTCGGGCGCGATATGCCCGGCGCGCAGGCGCGGTGCGCCTTCGAACAGCATGGCCTCGATGCGCGCGTGATCGTGAAACCACTCGATATGCACGAGGCGGCGCGCCGCGCACGCCACGTGCAGATGGAGCGCCGGCGCGCAATGCGCCGAGAGCGGCGTATGCCACGCATCGCACAGCGCGTCGGCCTGCAGAAAGCCGGTGATGCCGCAGCAGCGCGTGGCGTCGGCCTGCAGTACGTCCACGGCGTGGCTTTCCAGCAGCTCGCGGCAGTCGTCGGCCGTGTAGGCGTATTCGCCCGCCGCGAGCGCCATGCGCGCGGGCAGGGCGGCGCGCAGCGCGGCGAGGCCGCGGCGGTCGTCCGAGGAGACCGGCTCTTCGAACCACTGCACGTCCTGTTGCGCGAAGCATTGCGCGAGCCGCTGTGCCTCCTTGATCTCATACGCACCGTTGGCGTCGACGAAGAGGCCCGTCGTGCTGCCTGTCGCCTGGCGCGCCGCTTCCACGCGCGCCGGATCGTCGCCCGGATGCGAGCCGACTTTCATCTTGACCCACGCGCAGCCGTCGTCCTCGACCCAGCCGCGCAGTTGCTTCGTGAGCGTTTTCAGGTCATAGCTCGTGAAGCCGCCGCTGCCGTACACCGGCACGCGCTCGCGCTGCATGCCGAGCAGCGCGCAAAGCGGAATGCCGAGCGCCTTCGCCTTGAGGTCCCAGAGCGCGGCATCGACTGCGGAAATGGCGCAGGCCGCGAGGCCCGGCCGGCCGATGTTGCGCACGGCCCGCTGCATTTCGAGGTTGATGCGCGCGATGTCGAAGAGGTCGTACTGGCGCACGGCGTCGCCGAGCACGCTCTCCACGAGCGCCGTGGCCCCCGCATGCGCATAGGTATAGCCCACGCCGGTGAAGCCGAGCGCGTCGATTTCGACCAGCACGAGCGTGGTGGAGCGCCAGGCGATGGTGCCGTCCGCTTCGGGGCGGTCGGTGGGGATCGTATAGGCGCGGGCTTCGAGGCGCGTGACTCGGGTTGCATTCATGGTGTCGGGGTGCATACCGGTTTCACAGCAGCTTGTCGAGCGTGATCGGCAGGTCGCGCACACGCTTGCCCGTGGCGTTGTAGATCGCGTTCGCCACCGCGGCGGCCACGCCCACCACGCCGATCTCACCCACGCCCTTCGCGCCGAGCGGATTCACCACGTCGTCGTGTTCGTCCACGAACAGCACGTCGATCTCGCCGATGTCGCGATTCACCGGCACGTGATATTCCGCGAGGTTGTGGTTCATGATGCGCCCGAGCGTATGGTCGAATTGCGCTTCCTCGTGCAGCGCCATGCCGATGCCCCACACCACGCCGCCGGCGATCTGGTTCGCGGCCGTCTTCGGGTTGACGATGCGGCCCGCCGCGACCGCGCTCACCACGCGCGCCACGCGCACCACGCCGAGCGCTTCGTCCACGCGCACTTCGGCGAACACGGCCGAATGCGTCGCCATGGAATACTGCTTCTGGAGCGCCTCGGGCTTGAGCGTGATCTGCTCTTCGAGCGTTTTCATGCCCGCGTCGGCGAGCACGTCGGCAATGCGGGCGCGCGTATCGGGCCGGCCGGCGCTCTCGCGCAAACACACCTCACCGCCTTCGATCACGAGCGCTTCGTCCAGCATGGCGGGGTCGAGATTGGCGAACGTCACGCCGCCGTGCGCGGGCAGCAGTTGCGCGAGGCGCGAGCGCAGCTGCGTGCAGGCAAGCGATGCGGCGCTGCCCACGGAAGCCACGGTCCACGAGCCGCCTTCGATCGGCGCGGGGGGCAATGCAGTGTCGCCGAGCGTGAAGTCCACGTCGTCGATGGCCATGTGCAGGGCGTCGGCGGCGATCTGCGAAATGGCGGTGTACGTGCCGGTGCCGATATCGGCCGTGCCGCTGGCGAGTTCGAGCCGGCCTTGCGCATTGAGCACGGCGCGCACGGTCGCTTCGGTCTGCAGCGCTTCCCAGATGCCCGTGGCCATGCCGTAGCCCACCAGTTCGTGGCCCTCGCGCATGGCTCGCGGCGTCGCAATGCGCGCGCCCCAGCCAAAACGCTCGGCGCCCTGCGCGTAGCAGTCGAGCAGCGCCTTGCTCGAATACGGCAACTGCTTGTTCGCGTCTTCGTCGGCGTAATTGCGGATGCGCAGTTCGAGCGGGTCCATGTTCAGCGCGACGGCCAGTTCGTCCATGGCGCATTCGAGCGCGTAGAGGCCTTGCGCGGCGCCGGGCGCGCGCATGTCGAGGGGCGTGTATACGTCGAGCCGCCCGAGCTTGTAGCCGAGCTGGACGTTCGGCGCGCGATAGAGCCGTCCCGTCCAGTTGACGACCACGTCGGTGAAGTCCTCGAACTGCGAGGTATCTCCCACGGCTTCGTGAATCATCGCTTCGAGGCGGCCGTCGCTTTGCGCGGCGAGCGCGACGTGCTGGATCGAGGCGGGCCGGTGCCCGAAGGTGAACATCTGTGCGCGCGTGAGCGCCACACGCACGGGCAGGCGCAGCGCGCGCGCCGCCATCATCGCGAGCGGCAGATGATATTGCGGCCGCAGGCCGGAGCCGAACGCGCCGCCCACAAACGGCGAAATCACGCGCACGCGGTCCTGCGTCAGGCCAAATGCCTTCATTAGGTACTGCTGAGTATTGCTCACGCCCTGGGTCTTCTCGTAGACGGTGTAGCGCCCGTCGGCGGAAGGCACGACGGTGCAGCCGTGCATCTCCATCGGCTGATGAAATTCCGTGGGCGTACTGTAAAACGCGTCGATGCGCGCGTGGGCGTGCGCGAGCGCCCGGTATGCGTGGCCGCGCGGTGCTGGCGGCGGTTCGAAGCCGCCCTTCTCGGTAGAGGGAATGACTGCGTTCTTCAGTACGCGGGCCAGTTCGGTCTGATGCGCCTCGCTGCGGTAGCGCACGCGCACGAGCGACGCGGCGTAGTGCGCGAGTTCGGGCGTTTGCGCCACCACGAGCGCGACGGGCTGGCCTGCGAAGGCAACGTGCGTGTCGGCGAGCGGGCGAAACGGTGTGCCGCCCGGTGCGATCTGATCCTTCCAGGCCGCGTCGTCTTCGGCGAGCGCGGGGCGGTTCTCGTGCGTGAGCACGTGCAGCACGCCTGGCAGCGCGAGCGCCGCCGACGCGTCGATGGCAACGATCTCGCCGCGCGCGATGGTGGCGTTGACGACGGCGCCGTGCACGAGCCCCGTGGCCGTGAATTCGGCGGCGTAGCGCGCGGCGCCCGTGACCTTGCTGCGGCCATCCACGCGCGAGAGCGGCGCGCCGATGCGTGCGACCGGGCTCGCGGCGCGGCGAGATTCATAGGCGGTACTCATGCTGATTCCTCCCCGGCGTCTGCTGCGCCGTCGCCCGCGGCACGGGGCGCCAGCGCCTGTTCGAATGCGCGCACGATCGCGCGCCGCGCGAGATCTACCTTGAACGCATTGCCGGAACGCGGGTCGGCGTGCGCGACCAGGGCGTCGGCGTAGCGCTCGATGGCGCGCGTATCGTCGGTAGCGCGGCCGATCAGTCGCTGTTCCGCTTCGCGGTCCCGCCAGGGCTTGTGCGCGACGCCGCCCAGCGCGCAGCCTAGCGCGCGCATCGTGCCGTCTTCGACGCGCACGCCGAGCGCGACCGAAACGAGCGCGAACGCATACGACTGGCGATCACGCAGCTTCAGATACTTGCAGTGCTGCGCATAGCCCTCGCGCGGCAGTTCGACGGCGGTGATCAGTTCCTCGTCGGCGAGCGTCGTTTCGCGGTGCGGCGTGTGGCCCGGCAGGCGGTGCAGGCTGTCGAAGGGCAGCGTGCGCGTGCCGCCCCGGCCCGCCACGTGCAGCGTGGCGTCGAGCGCTTCGAGCGCGACGCACATGTCCGATGGATGCGTGGCGATGCAGTGTTCGCTGGCGCCGAAGATTGCGTGCATGCGGTTCACGCCGTCCAGCGCGGCGCAGCCTGTGCCCGGCGCGCGCTTGTTGCAGCAGGTGGCGGGGTCGTAAAAGTAGAGGCAGCGCGTGCGCTGGAGCAGATTGCCGCCCACGGTCGCCGCGTTGCGGATCTGCGCGGATGCCCCGGCGAGCAGCGCCTGCGCGAGCAACGGATAGCGCTCGATCACGCGCGCGTCCCATGCCAGCGCGCTGTTGGTAGCGAGCGCGCCGATGTGCAGGCCGCCGTCCTTCGTCGCTTCGATGTCGCGCAGCGGCAGCCGTGTGATGTCGATGATCGCGGCGGGGCGCATGACGTCCTCGCGCATCAGATCGACGAGATTCGTGCCGCCGGCAAGGAACTCGGCGCCGGGGGTGACGTAGTGCAGGTGCACGGCGTCGGCTACGCTCTTCGCGCGCGCGTACGAGAAGCGGTTCATGGTGCGTCTCCTTCCTGTTCGCCGCTGGCGACGTGCTGCGCGCGGCGCACGCCTTCCACGGCGTTCGCGATGTTCACATACGCGCCACAGCGGCACAGGTTGCCGCTCATCTGCTCGCGCACGTCGTCGCGGCAATGCGCGTGGCCTTCGGCGAGCAGCCCGACGGCCGAGCAGATCTGGCCCGGCGTACAGTAGCCGCACTGAAACGCATCGTGGTCGATGAAGGCCTGCTGTACGGGATGTAGCGCGCCGTCCTGCGCGAGCCCTTCGATCGTCGTGATCTCCGCGCCGTCGTAAGACACGGCGAGCGCGAGACACGCGTTGATGCGCACGCCGTCCACGAGCACCGTGCACGCGCCGCACTGGCCGTGATCGCAACCTTTCTTCGTGCCGGTGAGATGAAGCTGCTCGCGCAGCAGGTCGAGCAGGCTGGTCCAGGGTTCGACGCGCAGCGCATGGTGCGCGTCGTTGATCGTGAGTTCGATCGGCACGGCTTCGGGCGGGCTCGCGGCTTCGCTGCGAAGATGCCTGTCTTCGTGTCTCGCCTTTGCGTCGTGTGTGCGCGGGGCGCGGGTGCGGGTGGCTGTGTGCATGACGGCCTCGTTGTCAGGGCGGGTTGGTCTGGGTGGTCGCGATCATGCGGTGCGCAATGCGCTTGCCTGGTGGTTGGGGGTGCGTTGCGATTGCGCCCTCGAACCTATAGCGGGTGCTCACCATGCTCGCGCAGTTCCGGCTCGAAAAACACCCAACGCACCGCGGGAAACGCCTCCTGCAAGTCGTTCTCGATACGGTCGATGATGCGCACCCGTTCGACGGCGTCGCAGCGCTCGGCGAGTTCGGCCTGCACCGCAACGAGCGGGTTGTCCGACCAGCCAGGACAGGCGAGCGCCGCGGTCCCGCGCGCCGTCTACTCCGCGTCGCGCCCCATCAGAACCCCGGGATGTCGCGCGCCGCAACGTCCATTGCCTCGATCCATGCCGCCATCGTGTGCTCCCGTCCTCGCGTTCCTTATTGCGGGCAGGCGCGCAAATCGCGTGCCGTGGGCCCGCGTTGGGGCGCGTGTGCCAGCGCGAGCTCAACGGCACAACGCTTGCGCTCCCGGTGGCATTCGCGCTCGTCTACACCTTGCGGCGAGCCCATCGGAACACTCACCAGGAGCCCACCCATGCCACACCGCAATCGCCCCCGCGGCAAGCATCAGCCCACCGACGCGAAATCGCAGAGCCTCGAAGCGTTCCGCGCGCAAGCGGACGGCGAGGCGCTGCGCACCAACCAGGGCGTGAAGATCGCCGACAACCAGAACACCTTGCGTGCGGGCGCGCGCGGCCCTTCGCTGCTCGAAGACTTCATCATGCGCGAGAAGATCACGCACTTCGACCACGAACGGATTCCCGAGCGCATCGTGCACGCGCGCGGTTCCGCCGCGCATGGGGTTTTTCGCGTGTATGAGTCGCAAGCCGAACTCACGCGCGCGGGCTTTTTGCAGGACCCCGCGAAGGAAACGCCTGTCTATGTGCGCTTTTCGACCGTGCAGGGCCCGCGCGGCTCCTCGGACACCGTGCGCGACATCCGCGGCTTCGCCACGAAGTTCTACACGGAGGAGGGCAATTTCGATCTGGTGGGCAATAACGTGCCGGTGTTCTTCATTCAGGACGCGATCAAGTTTCCCGACTTCGTGCATGCCGTGAAGCCCGAAGCCCCCGACGAAATGCCCACAGGCGGCACCGCCCACGATACGTTCTGGGACTTCGTCTCGCTCGTGCCGGAAAGCGCCCATACGGTCATCTGGGCCATGTCCGACCGCGCGATACCGCGCAGCCTGCGCACCATGGAAGGATTCGGAGTGCATACGTTTCGCTTCGTCAACGCCAAAGGCCGCGCGCGTTTCATCAAGTGGCACTGGCGGCCCGTGCTGGGTGCCTACTCGCTGCTCTGGGACGAAGCGCAGAAAATTGCGGGCAAGGACCCCGACTTTCATCGGCGCGACTTGTGGGAGGCGATCGAGCGCGGCGACTATCCCGAGTTCGAGCTGGGCGTGCAGGTCATCGAGGAGAGCGACGAGCACAAATTCGACTTCGATCTGCTCGATCCGACCAAACTCGTGCCCGAAGAAGAGGTGCCGGTGAAGATCATCGGCAAGATGACGCTCAACCGCAATCCGGACAACTTCTTCGCGGAAACGGAGCAGGTCGCGTTCCATCCAGGCCATATCGTGCCGGGTATCGATTTCACGAACGACCCCTTGCTTCAAGGGCGTTTGTTCTCCTATACCGATACGCAGATCAGCCGTCTTGGCGGCCCGAATTTTCACGAGATTCCGATCAACCGGCCGGTTTGCCCGTACCAGAACAATCAGCGCGACGCGATGCACCGGCAGACCCTCAACGTCGGCCAGGCGTCGTACGAACCGAATTCGGTGAGCGGCGGCTGGCCCAAGGAAACGCAGCCGAAGGACGGCGGCTTCGAAAGCTACCAGGAACGCATGGATGGCGTGAAAATCCGCGTGCGCAGCGAGTCGTTCGCGGACCACTTCTCGCAGGCCACGATGTTCTACAACAGCATGTCGGAGCCGGAGAAGGAACATATCAAGGCCGCCTATACCTTCGAACTGGGCAAGGTCACGAAGCCAGAAATACGCGAACGCCAGGTCAACGCCATTCTCGCGAATATCGACGCAGACCTCGCCGCAAGCGTGGCGCAGGCGCTCGGCTTGCCGAAGCCAAAAGCGGGCGCCAAGCCCCGTAAGCCGCGCACGGCCAGCTCGCCCTCGCTCAGCCTGCTCAACCGCGTGCAGCCCGGCATCAAGACGCGCAAGATCGCCTTGCTCACCGCGCCCGGCGCGGATCCGGCCATGCTCAAGCGGTTGCGCGATGCCTTTGCGCTGGAAGGCGCAACAGCGCTCGTCATCGCGCCCACGCTCGCGCCGATCGGCGATATCGCGCCCGACGCGACCCTCACCGGCATGCCTTCCGTCATGTTCGACGCGGTGTTCGTCCCCGGCGGCGAGAAGGCCACGGAGGCACTGACGCAGTCGGGCGATGCGCGTCACTTCGTGCTCGAAGCGTTCAAGCATCTGAAGGTGATCGGTGCGGTCGATACGGGGCGGCTCGTGCTTTCCGCCGCGCAGTTGCCCGATCACGCGGACGGCGTCGCGAGCGGCGACGAAGCCGATCTCAAGCGCGTGCTCAAGGAATTCGTCGAAGCGGCCGGGCAGCATCGCGTGTGGTCGCGCGTGGCGCAGACGCTGGCGGTGCCGGCGTGAGCGCGGGTGGGAGGGAAAGATCAAATGGACAAGCCAGGTACACGACCGAAAAACGCGCGCACGCTGTTGTGGGCGTGGCGGCCGCTGCTCGGCCGCGGGAGAGGCACGCGATTGGGACATCGCTGTCTAGCTAAATGATTCGGACCATCCGCAAGGAGAACGGCACATGGCGACCATCACGGTGAGCGACTTCATCATCGAGCGTCTGCACGAATGGGGTGTGCGGCGCATCTACGGCTATCCCGGCGACGGCATCAACGGCATGTTCGGCGCGCTGCAGCGCGCGCAGGGCAAGATCGAATTCGTGCAGGCGCGCCACGAGGAAATGGCCGCCTTCATGGCGAGCGCGCACGCCAAGTTCACGGGCGAACTGGGCGTGTGCATCGCCACCTCGGGGCCGGGCGCGGCGCACCTGCTCACGGGGCTCTACGATGCGCGGCTCGACCACATGCCCGTGCTCGCCATTACAGGCCAGCAGGCGCGCGCCGCGCTCGGCGCGCATTATCAGCAGGAGCTCGACCTCGTCTCCATGTTCAAGGACGTCGCGGGCGCCTACGTGCAGCAGCCCAGCGTGCCCGCGCAGGTGCGCCACGTCGTGGACCGCGCGGTGCGCATCGCGCTCTCGCGGCGCACGGTCACGGCCATGGTGCTGCCCAACGACCTGCAGGAGCTCGAATACGAGCCGCCCGCGCGCAAGCACGGCACGGCGCATTCTGGCGTGGGCTATTCCGCGCCCGAGGTGGTGCCGCGCGAAGCGGACCTCAAGCGCGCGGCCGAGGTGCTCAACGCGGGCCACCGGGTGGCGATACTCGTCGGCGCGGGCGCGCTGCGCGCCGGCGACGACGTGGTCGCCGTGGCAGAGCGCCTGCACGCGGGCGTTGCGAAAGCGCTGCTCGGCAAGGCCGTCCTGCCAGACGACATTCCCTGGGTGACAGGCAGCATCGGCCTGCTCGGCACCAAGCCGACCGACGAGATGATGTCCTCATGCGACACCTTGCTGATGGTCGGCTCCGGCTTTCCATATTCGGAATTCCTGCCGAAGGAAGGCGACGCGCGCGCGGTGCAGATCGACATCGACGCGGGCATGCTCAGCGTGCGCTACCCGATGGAGGTGAGCCTCGTGGGCGACAGCGCGGCCACGCTGCGCGCGCTCTTGCCGCTGCTCGAGCAGAAGAACGCCACGAGCTGGCGCAACCGCCTCATCCATGCGGGCGAACGCTGGCAGCGCGTGCTCGAGGAGCGCGCGCACGCGGCGACGAGCGGCAAGGTGAACCCGCAGCGCGTGGTGACCGAGCTTTCGCCGCGCCTGCCCGACGGCGCGATCGTCACGAGCGACTCGGGTTCGTGCGCGAACTGGTATGCGCGCGACCTCAAGATCCGGCGCGGCATGATGTGTTCGCTGTCGGGCGGTCTCGCCTCGATGGGGGCGGCGGTTCCGTACGCGATCGCGGCGAAGTTCGCGCATCCCGAGCGGCCCGTGATCGCGCTCGTGGGCGACGGCGCCATGCAGATGAACAACATGGCCGAACTCGTGACAGTGGCGAAGTACTGGCGCCAGTGGACGAGCCCCCGCTGGATCTGTTGCGTGTTCAACAACGAGGACCTGAATCAGGTCACCTGGGAGCAGCGCGTGATGCAGGGCGACGCGAAATTCGAAGCCTCGCAGGACATTCCCAACGTGCCGTATCACCGTTTTGCGGAGCTGGTGGGGCTCACGGGCATCTACGTGGACAACGCGGAGCAGCTGGGCGACGCCTGGGAGCAGGCGCTTGCTTCGCCGCGGCCTGTGGTGCTCGAAGTGAAGACCGATCCCGACGTGCCGCCGCTGCCGCCGCATGTGACGATCGAGCAGGCGCGCCATTTCGCGCGCGCGCTCATGGAAGGCGACCCGGACGAGGGCGGCATGATTGCCAACACGGCGCGCCAGGTGATGGCGAGCGTCATCCCGGGCAAGAAGTGATGCGCGCACAAGGAGTCATTGATGGACGGCCGGGACGATGCTCGCGGCGCGCCTTTGATCGCGCGTTGATTGACTACGTTGCGCGAATGCGGCGCTGCGAGACGTCATCCAGTGCGTGACCGGGACCACTCGGCGCAAGCCAATGGTGCGCCTCGCACGCGTTTCAAGCCTTACGCGTAATCGATGCAAGCTGGCGCCGGGGCCACTGCAACGCGAAACGACGGTGCGAAGCCATCGTAGAGGGACATGCCCTCATTGTGCTTGCAAACCTTTCGGGAATCCGAAGTGCTTGCGCAAGCTTGATCGCGCCCATTCGCGCGCCCTAGTCCATGACACGAACACCCCTCATCGAAGATTACGCATTGCTTGCCGATGGCCGCAGCGCAGCGCTGCTCGCTCGCGAAGGCTCGATCGACTGGCTCTGCTGGCCGCGTTTCGACAGCGAACCCTGCTTTGCTGCGCTGCTCGGCGGCGAAGCGGATGGCCATTGGCGCCTTGCGCCCGCCGGTCCGTCGCGCAGCGCGAGCCGCAGCTACCAGCGCGATACGCTCGTGGTCGAAACCGGCTGGGAGGGCGCGCACGGCAGCGCGCGCGTGATCGATTTCATGGTGGCCGAGACCGGCGAGGCGTGCATCATGCGCATTGTCGAAGGCGCGCACGGCAGTGTGGATATGCACATGCTCATGCAGCCGCGAGGCGCCGATGGGCCCGCTGCGCCAGCCACGATGGACGCTAGCGGCGCGGCGACCCTGCACGCAGCGTGTGGCCCAATGACCTTGCGCGCGGATGTGCCATTGCGCGTTCACGCGCAGGCGCTCGAAGCCGCGTTCACCGTGCGCGCCGGCGAGCGCTTCGTTTTCACGCTATGCCAGGGCGAGGCCGTGGGCGTCGATCCGGCATCCTCCGTCACGGCGCTGCACGACACGCAGCGCCACTGGCGCCGCTGGATCGACCACTTCGACAACGATCGCACGCTCTGGCCGCAAGCGGTGCGGCGCTCGCTCCTCACGCTCTACGCGCTGGTCTACCGCCCCACGGGCGCGATGGTCGCCGCGCCCACCACGTCTTTGCCCGAGGCGCCGGGCGGCGAGCTCAACTGGGACTATCGCTATTGCTGGTTGCGCGACGCGAGCTTCGCGCTGGAAGCGCTGCTCGAAGCGGGCTTTCACGACGAAGCGCGTGCCTGGCGCGACTGGCTGCTGCGCACGATCGGCCACGCGCGCGGACGTATTCACGTCATGTATTGCGTGGATGGCAGCCACGTGCCGCGCGAGCGCGAGCTCGAGCGCCTCGCGGGCTGGCAGGGTGCGAGGCCCGTGCGCTTCGGCAATGCGGCATGCACGCAGTATCAGCCGGATGTGTTCGGCGAGGCGTTCGATTGCCTCTATCTCACGCGGCGCGCCGGCATCGTTGCGGCGCAGGAGGAAGCCGAATTCGAAGCGCGCTTGATCGGCTGGCTGCTCGATCATGGCGCCAAGCAGGGCTCGGGAATCTGGGAGACGCGTGGCCACGCACGGCACTACACGCTCTCGCGCGTCATGGCGTGGGTGGCGCTCGACCGCTTCATCAAACATTGGTGTGAAGAGGGTCCGGGCGTGGGCGACCCGCTCGTGCAACGCGCACTGCAGATGCGCAGGGCCCTGCACGAAGAGGTTTGCGAACGCGGCTGGAACGCCCGGCGCGGCGCCTTCGTGCGCGGTTACGGCGAAGAGGCGCTCGATGCGAGCGTGCTCCTCATGCCGCTGGTAGGCTTCATGCGCGCCGACGAGCCGCGCATGTCGGCCACCATCGACGTGATTCGCGCGGAGCTCGGCGAAGGCGGGCTGATTCGACGTTGGCGGCGCGGCGGAGACGAAGCGCCCGACGAAGGCACCTTCCTCGCGTGCTCGTGCTGGATGGCCGACTGTCTGTACCTGCGCGGCGACCGGGACGAGGCCGTCGCCCAGTTCGAGCGCGTGCTCGCCGTGGCCAACGACGTCGGTTTGCTCGCCGAAGAATATGACGTGGGCGCGCAAAGGCTGGCGGGCAATTTTCCTCAGGCGCTCAGTCATCTCGCCGTGGTGAAGACGGCGATGCTGCTGAGCGGCTCGGCGAAAGGCCATCGCCGCGCCAGGTGAGCCGGCGCGAGCACATCGCTGTGCTCATCGCTCGATCGACCCCGACGCTTCTTCGTGCACTCGCGCCACGAGCGAGGAAAGCACGGTTTCCACGGCGTCGTCGCCGGGGGCGCCTGCCAGCGCACTTCGAACGAAGCGTCGAGGCGCTGGTGCGATGCGGTTTCCGCCGTGAGATGCGTGACACCGAGCAGCACCACGCGGCAGCGGCGTCCTCGCAACGCGTCGTCGAACAGCTTGCGGGCATCGTCGCCGGCATCGTGCCCTAGCGTGATGTAAGCGCGTTTGCCGCGCGGCAGGCGATGCTCGATGTGCTCGACGCCATGCAGAACGAACAGCACGTTCACCTGAAGCATGGCGAGGCAGGCGGCGAGGCACACGAGCAAGCTCGTGCGCAGCCCGGGCGCGTTGCCGGCTTCGCCGCGATTCAGGCCGATCAGCGCGCCGGCCCACGATGGCCACGATCAGCCGGGCCGCGAAATCGGGCCAGGTAACGACGAGCGGCATCGGGTTCATGAGGGCTGCGGGGTTCATTGCGGGTTCAGGGCATAGTGACGCAAAAATGCGCGCAAGCCGTATGCCCTTGCGCTGCGCCTCGCGCTAGTGTGTGTAAGTCAACGGTGGATCGCGTCGCGCAGCCGCGTGACTTCGGCGGGCGCGATGGGCGGGGCGTTGTTGCCCCACGCGCCGCGCACGAAGCTCGCCACCTGGGCGACTTCGCTGTCCGTGAACTGCGTGCGGAACGCGGGCATCTTGCGCGGCGTGCCGCCGTTGCTGGTTTGCGGACTCTGGCTGCCTTCGACGATGAGGCGCAGCACGCTGGTCGCGTCGGACGAGAGCGCGAGTGCACTGCCCGCAAGCGGCGGCGCCTTGTCGGGTTTGCCGGCGCCGTCGGCGCCGTGGCATTTCGCGCAGTACGAAAGATAGAGGCCCGCGCCAGGCCGCTCTGGCGTGCCGTCGTGCAGCGCCGCCATGGTCGAGGCGCGCGCGGCGGCGGAATCGGCGTACTGGCCGCTCGCCTCGCGTGCGGGCAGCGACTTCAGATAGGTGGCGATGGCGTGCAGATCGTCGTCGCCCAGGTATTGCGTGCTTGCGCCCACCACGGGCGCCATGGCGCCGAACGCATAGGCGCGGTCGTTGTGGCCGTCGCGCAGGAACGCGGCGATGTCGTCGGCGCTCCAGCGGCCAAGACCGCTGCCGGGGTCGCCCGTGAGATTCGGCGCGTACCAGTGGTCGGTCACGCCGCCCGTGAGGTAGAGCGGGCTGCTTTGCGTATAGCCCATTTCGTTGTAGGCGGGCCCGCGCGGCGTGTGGCACGCCCCGCAGTGGCCGAGACCCTGCACGAGCCACGCACCGCGATTCCACTGCGCGGAGTGCGCGGGGTCGGGCTCGAAGCGGCCATGTTGTGCGAACGCGAGACGCCAGAACAGCATCACCCAGCGCTGGTTGAACGGAAACGGCAGATGCGTTTGCGGCACGGTGTTCGGCACCGGCTTCACGCCATACATGAAATACTGGTAGAGCGCATTCACGTCGCTTGCGTGGAGCGCCGCAAACGACGGATAAGGCATCGCCGGATAGAGCCGCTTGCCGCCACGTGCCTCGCCGCGCTGCAAGGCCGCGGCGAACTGCGCGGGCGTGTAGTCGCCGATGCCGTGCACGGGGTCGGGCGTGATGTTGCTCGCGTAGATCGGACCGAACGGCGAATTCACGGCGAGACCGCCGGCGAAGGGCTCACGTTTGGCGGAATCGTGGCACGAGGCGCAATCGCCCGCCTTTGCGAGCTTTTCGCCGAGCGCGATCTGGGCGGCATCGGGCGGCGGTTTCGTCGTCGCAAACGGCTCGTCGCGGTGGCAGCCGGCGAGCAGCACGAGGGCGGCGAGCCAAGCGCTCGAACGGGCGCGCGCATTCATCGCAGCGCCCCGCATAACCGTTCGAGCGGCAACGCGAACAGCACCGATATCGTGAACACGAGCGCGATCGTGAATGCGACGGCAACGGCGGTGCTGCTCCACGCGAGAAAGCGGAAGGTGTCCCGCTGCGGCGTGTTGACGGCGGCGCTTTCGCGCCACGTGCGCCGCGCCAGCAGCGCGCCGGTGAGCGCCAGCGCGAACGCGGCGGCGGAGACGAGTGCAAGTGTCCAGTGCACGACCTGCCAGGGCTCGCCATTGCGTTGCGGGACGCCGCCCGCGCAGGCGGTGGCCGCGAGCGTCTGGCAGAACAGCACGTGGCCCGCCCAGATGGCCGGCACGCCAAAAATGCCGTACCACACGGCAATATGATGCCGGAGCGTGGGTCTCGTGAGCGCGGGAACGGGCGCTGGCGGGGCCGGTGGCGCGGGAGCGGCGGGTGGCATCATCGTCCTCGCATCCAGTAAGGCGAGAGATAGAGCACGGAGAAGATGATGAGCCACACCACATCGACGAAGTGCCAGTACAGGCCGCCAATGGTGAGCGCCGCATCGCGTCTGCCGTCGAAATAGCCGCGCGCGATCCAGAACGCGAGCGCGGCGAGCATCAGCACGCCCGCCATCACGTGGGCCATGTGAAAGCCCGTAATCGTGAAGTAGAGCGAACCATACAGGTTCGTCGCAAGCCCATAGGGCCGGCCGTGCCACTCGAAGAACTGGATCGTGACGAACGCGACGCCGAGCGCAATGCCGACGATCATCGACCAGAACGCGGGCCACGAACGCGTGCGCCGCACGAACGCCCCCGCGAGCCACACGAACACGCTGCTCGTGAGCAGCAGCGCCGTGTTCAGTCCGCTCATGCCGAGCTTGGGCAGGCCTTCGGGCGGCCAGGGCTGCGCGCTCTGCGAAGCGAGATAGAGGTACGAGAAGATCAGATAGCCGAACAGCGCGGTTTCCGTCACGACGAGCGTGAGCACGCCCCACCAGCCGCCCGCATGTTCGCCGGCGCTGCCAACGGGCAGCGCGAGGGTTTCGTCTTCGCTTCGGATCGCGGTCGTCTCGGCGACTTTGCCGGCGGGCGTCGTGCCTTGCGGCGCAAACGGTTCGCGCTGACCGAGCGAGCGTCGCGGCCACAACCACGAGAGCAGCGCGAGTCCGCACGCGAGCCCGGCGAGCGCGGTGAACGAAGTCGAATGGAACAGCAGCCCGACGAACGCGAGCGTCGAGGCCACGCCCAGCACGAAGGGCGCGTAGCTGTCTTCGGGCATTTTGAGGATGACGTCGGGTTCGCCCGTGAGCGGCGTGACGCCCAGCGCCTCGCGCCCGCGATGGAGCAGGTAGCCCGGGCGCGGCACGTTCGCGTCGGGCTGCCACAGCGGGTCTCGCGAGCGCACGCTCGGCAGGATCGCGAAGTTGTAGGGAGGCGGCGGCGACGAGGTCGCCCACTCGAGGCCCGCCGCATTCCACGGGTTCGCGCTCGCGCGAGCGCCGCGCCGCGCGCTCACGAGCGCATTGCCGATGAACATGGCGATGCCGATGGCGAACACAAACGCGCCGATGCTCGTGAGCAGATTGGCCGTGTCCCAGCCCATGCCTTCCGGGTAGGTATAGATGCGGCGCGGCATGCCGAGCAGACCCGAGATGTGCATCGGGAAAAAGCCCAGATTGAAGCCGACGAACGTGACCCAGAAGGTCCATTTACCGAAGCGCTCGTTCATGAGCCTTCCTGTGAACTTCGGGAACCAGTACGTGAGGCCGCCCAGCACCGGAAACACGTTGATACCGAGCAGCACGTAGTGGAGGTGGGCCACGACGAAGTAGGTGTCGGTGAGTTGCCAGTCGAGCGGCACGGCGGCGGTCATCACGCCCGAAACGCCGCCCACGGTGAACATCAGCACGAATCCCGCGAAGTAATAGAAGGGCATCCTGAACACGGGCCTGCCGGTCCAGATCGTGGCGATCCATGCGAACACGGCAATCGCGCTCGGCACGGAAATCACCATGCTGGCGGCGCCGAAGAAGGCCAGCGCGAGTGGCGGCAGGCCTGTGGCGAACATGTGATGGAGCCACACTTCGAAGCCCACGAGCATGGTCGCGACCGTTGAGAGCGCAACGGCCGCGTAGGCGACAATGGGGCGGCGGCAGAACGTGGGCAGCGCGTCGGATACGATGCCCATGGCGGGCAGCACGACCACGTAGACCCACGGGTGCGCGAAGATCCAGAAGAGGTGTTGCCACAGCAGGGGGCGCCCGTCGGCAGTGGTGTCGAAGAAGTGCGAGCCCGCGTTGCGGTCGAGCCAGAGCATGAAGAACGCGACGCTCACGGAGGGCACGGCGAGCAGATTGGCGGCCGAAGCCGTGAGCGTGCCCCAGACGAGAATGGGCAGACGCGCCACCGACATGCCGCTGGCGCGCATGCGCAGGAACGTGATGACGAAGTTCCCCGCGCCCACCGTGGCGGAAATGCCGAGCAGCACCATGCCGAGCGCGTAGACGTCGATGTTCGGCCCGGGGTCGTAGGCGGCGGTGGAAAGCGGCACGTAGTTGAACCAGCCGGCATTGGCGCCCTGTCCTGCGGGAAAGCTCGCGTAGAGCAGAATGCCCGCACCGAGAAAGAGCCAGTACGAGAGGGCGTTCAGGCGCGGGAACGCCATGTCGCGCGAGCCGAGCACAAGCGGCCAGAGGTAGTTCGAAAAGCCGCTCAGCACGGGTAGTGCGTAGAGAAAGATCATCGTCACGCCGTGCATCGTGAAGAGTTGGTCGTATTGCTGGGGCGTGAGCAGCGTTTCGTTGGGGCGCGCGAGCTGCGCACGCATGATGAGCGCTTCCACGCCGCCCAGCACGAGAAACACGAACGCCGTGACGAGGTAGCGGAGGCCGATGGTCTTGTGATCCACCGTGGAGAGCCAGCCGCGCCACCCGGGGCGGGTTTCCCAGATCTCCTCGAGGCGGCGCAAGGTGGCTTCGTCGAGCGGCGCCGTGCCCGTTTCCGGCACGCGCGAGAGGCGCCCCGCGCGCGGGCGGCGCGGCACCGTCGCGCTGGCGGGACGCTCGGATGCTGGAGGAGAGGCCGGGATATCGTTCATGTCACTGAAGTGTGTCGAGCCACGCGCCGAGGTCGCTCGCCTCGGCGGGGGTGAGGGCAATGTCGGGCATGAGCGATTCGGGTTTGCGCTGCTGCGCATGCGCGACCCAGTCGAGCCGGTTGACGGACGTGTTGGCGAGCGTGCCCGCGGCGAGCAGGCGCCGCGAGGCGAGATGCGTGAGGTCGGGGGCCTGCGCGCCGCCCGACTGCGTGCCGCGCACGGCATGGCAGCCACCGCAGCGCGCGGCGAAAAGCTGCTCGCCGCGCTGCGCCGCGCCGCTTTGGGCGGCCGCGGCGGGCCGCTGTTGGGCATCGAGCCAGTGCGAGAATTCGGCGGGGGTTTGCGCCACCACTTCCATGGCCATATGCGCATGCTGGGGCCCGCAGAACTGCGTGCACTGCCCGCGCCATACGCCGGGGTGATCTGCTTCGATCCACTGGTGATTGACCTGGCCCGGTATGGCCTGGGTCTTGCCCGCGAGCGCCGGCACCCAGAACGCGTGTACGACGTCGGCGCTCTGCAGATCGACGCGTACGGGCTCGCCCGTAGGGATATGGATTTCGTTGGCGGTGACGAAGCTCGCGCCCGCCGGCGTTCGATAGGTCACTTTCCACCACCAGTCGTAAGCCGTGACGGTCACGGTGAGCGAGGGCGCGCGCGGCGGGTCGGCCACCGCGGCCAGCACGCGCAGCATCGCCACGAGCGCGCCCAGCAGCAGCACCGAGGAAATCGCCGTGCCGACGGCGACGATACGGTTCGCCGTGCGTTCGCCTTGCTCGTCGGCGACGTTCGTTTGTGACAACGCTTCGTCGTGCGTTGCATGACCGCGACGCCTGCGCCGCATCGCCAGATAGAGCAACAACGCAATGACGATGCACACCCCCACGCAGAGGACGGCGAGGCCCCAGTCGAGCGCCTGCACCGGACCCGATGCGGGGCCCGCGCTGTGCAGGAAGTAAGCGAGTGGGGTCATGAGCGGCGCAGCAGCGCAGGCGTCCAGAATGTTTTTCGCTTGCGCACCCGGCATGCCCGTGCGCGCCGCTTCGCTGCACGAGCCAGGCACCCGACGAGCGCCAGCCCGGCGCCCCTCAGGCGGAGCCGCACGAGTTGCCGGACCTGCCCGGAGCCTGCCGAAGTTGGCGAGGATGGCTAACGAACCCAACGCGAAACGAAGCGCAGAACGAAACGCGCAATGAACGACGCGCCGCGTGAGCGGCGCGCCGGATCACTTATGGTTCTTCTTCGGAATCTTCGCGCCGGACTTGCGCGCCTGGTTGAGCGCGATGGCAACGGCCTGCTTCTGCGACTTGCCTTGCTTCACTTCCGTCTTGATGTTCTTCGATATCGCTTCGCGAGTTTTTCCCTTGCTGAGTGGCATGGCGGCCTCCTTTTGAAATCCCTCTGCTTCAACGCACGACGCGTGCCCGCGGTGGCCATCAAAGCTCGCCGCGCGCGGCGAGCGCCCGGATGCGGTCGGCGGTGCGGCACGCAACGGCTTGAATGGTGAGCGAAGGATTCACGCCGCCCACGGTCGGAAACACGGAGCCGTCGCAGATCCACAAATTCGGAATGTCCCATGAGCGGCAGTCCGCATTCACAACGCTCGTTTGCGCGTCGCTGCCCATGCGCGCCGTGCCGTTCAGGTGGCAAGTGTCGTCGTCCTGGGTCCAGATGTCGCGCCCGCCCGCCGCGGCGAGCGCGCGGCTCATGAAGTCGAGGGCATGGTTCACGAGCCGGCGGTCGTTCTCGCCCATCGACCAGGTGACGCGCGCCACGGGCAGGCCGAGCGCGTCTTTCTCGTCGGCGAGCGTCACGCGGTTGCGTTCCTGCGGCAGCGTCTCGCCCACCATCTTGAGGCCCGCCTGATGGTTGTACTTCGTCATCTCGCGCATGAGCGCGTCGCCCCACAGGCCGCGGCTCGTTTGCGTCGCGGCCCAGACCAGCGGCAGCGGGCCCTGGCTCATGTAGCAATAGCCGCCGTGAAAGTCCTTGCCGTCGTCCTGATAGTTCCAGTGTTCGGTGAGCGCCAGTGAAGGCGGCCCCTTGTACCAGCGGATTTCGTCGTCGAATGCGCCCCACGCGGCCTGGTTCGTCTGCACCATGAGATTCTTGCCGACGAGCCCCGAGCGGTTCGCGAGGCCTTCGGGAAAGCGTCCGTTCGCGGAGAGCAGGAGCAGGCGCGGCGTTTCGATGGCATAGCCCGCCACGACTACGTTGCGCGCGCGCTGGAATTGCCAGCGCCCGTCGCGATGAAAATGCACGCCGGCGGCGCGCCCCGACGCGTCGGTTTCGATGCGGCCCACCATCGCGAGATCGCGGATTTCCGCGCCCGCGCGCACGGCGCGCGGAATCCACGTGACGAGCGCGCTCTGCTTCGCGTTGGTCGAGCAACCGGTCACGCAAAAGCCGCGATAGACGCACTGGTGCGCGTCGCCGCGCGGCGCGGAGAGCGTCGCGAGCGGCGTGGGCGCCCAGGGAATGCCGAGCGCCTCGCAGCCGCGCGCGAGCACGAGGCCCGCGCCGTTGATTTCATGCGCGCGATATGGGTAGCGCGGGCGTTTGGGTCCCCACGGGTAGTTCACCGGCCCTGAGATGCCGAGCGCCTGTTCGACCTCGGTGTAGTAACGCCACATCTCGCGCCAGTCGAGCGGCCAGTCCGCGCCATAGCCGAGCCTCGTGTGCGATTGAAACCATTCGGGCCGAAAGCGCAGCGAGACCATGGCGAAGTGCACGGTGCTGCCGCCGACCGCACGGCCGCTGTTGTTGCTGCCCAGCTGCAAGGGATTCTCGCCGTCGCAGATGCGTTCGTCGGTCCAGTAGAGCTTGGCCTGGTGGGTCTCGTCGGAGGCGAATTCTTCCAGCGGCCGCCACCATGCGCCCGCATCGAACGCGACCACGCGAAAGCCCGCTTCGGCGAGCCGGCAGGCGAGCGTCGCGCCCCCCGCGCCGGTTCCGACGATGGCGAAATCGACCGCCTCGTCGAGCGCGTATTCGCGCATGGGCATCCAGCCGCCGCGACGGAACACGTCGGGCGCGCGGCCGTGCTTGCCGCGCGGCGCTTCGTTTGCGTCGGTGATGTCGGCGAGATCAGCGCACACGCTCGTTCTCCCTGCGTGCGGCCTCGCGCGCCGCGTCGCTCTCGTCGGCGGCTTCGACGGCTTCCCACGGATCGCGCCGGTTCGTATAAAGGCGCACGTAGCCGCGCGGATTCGCCGGGCCGCCAAAGCCCATCGCATTCCACGCCAGCGGGTGCGACCAGTACGCGGCGCTCACGTCGTGCAGCACGCGCTTCTTGAAGAACAGGTCGCAAGGCATGTCGCGCCAGGCCCGGCTGTGCAGTTCGCCACGCTGCATGCGGGCGACGAGCGCGCGCCGCCGTTCGTCGTGCAACTGCGCAAAGTGCTCGCCGTAGGCCTTCACGCTTTCCGCATCGAGGGCGGCGAGCCCCGTCTCCCAGGCGGCGCGCAACGGCGGCAGGCGGGCGTCGCGAAAGCCGTCGCGGCGGTCGTCGAGCAGCTTGCCTTCCACGAGCGCGGCGACCGGCACGCGCGGCGCGTCCTTGCCGTTGGCGTTTTCGGGCTGCGGCACGATGGTGTCGCACAGCGCCACCAGCGTTTGCCAGTGGGACGGAGCGAGATAGCGCGCCCGGTTCGGCGTGTTCACGCGCACGTCGATCACCGCGCGTGTGGGGGCGTCCCACGAAGGCGTGTCGCGTTTTGCGAGCACGTCGTAGCCAGGATAGCTTGGCGTTCGGATCATCGTTCGGTCTCCCGCATGCGCAACGCGGCGAGCCCGGCGAGTGCGAGTGCGCTGAATGAAGGCGGCGCGGGCAAGGGCGGCCCCGCAAACAGATTTTGCGACCAGTTGCGCCAGCCGCCCTGCGCGCGCGCCACGCCGTTTGCATGAAAGCCGAATCCCGCAAAGCCGAGCGCCGTCGTGAGTCTTAGCCAGAAGCGCGCGAACACGCTCGCGCGGGCCGCATGGCAGGGCGGGGCCAACGCCGCATGCGCGAGCAATGCGCTGCTCACGGGCACGATGGTGACGGGTGCATACATCGCCGGATGCTGGAATGCGCCGCGAAAATGCAGCAACGCCGCTTCGGCCGCTGTGCCGAGCAGCCCTGCGCCGGCCACCAGCGCGAGCGCCTTGCCCGCGGGCATGCCGAAGAGCTGCGGGTCGTGCTCGGGCTCGTCGCGCAACTGCTCGGCGATCGCGCCCAGCACGCCGGAGAGTACCAGCGCGACGGGCGCACCCGCCGGCGCGCCGTAGAAGGCGTTGTGCCAGCTTAGCCCGCCGGGCCGTTTCGTCACGTTGTAAAGATGGAACGCGGTGCCCGTCACGCCGGTGGCGGCGCTGCTGAGCTGGATCGCATGACGCAGCCGGTGCGAGGCGGCGCGCCGGTCCGCGCCGCCGTGCAGCGCCGCGGCGAGCGCGCAGAGCGCCACGGCGGGCGGCAGGTACATCGCACGGTTTTCGAACGAGCCGCGATAGTGCTCCATGGCGCTGTCGGCCAGCACGGAGAGCGCGAGCAGCGCCGACCCATGATTGAAGCTGCGCGCCGCGGCCACATGCTTGCCGTCCGCACGCGCGTGCGCCGATTCGCGCAGGTCGCGCGTGGACCAGATCGCGAGCGCCGCGCCCGCCGCGACGCTCGCGATGGCCGCGGCGGCGCGCGTGGATTGTGTCATCGGCCTGTCCTCCCGGTTCGTTTGCTCCAGGCGAAACAGCAAGGCAGATGCCGCGGCGTCTACATCAACGGTGCAGGCAACAGCGAGGTTCCCGAGCGGGAACTGATCCAGCTCGACAAGGCGGGCTACACGGTCGCGCTCAACCATGTGGCGGTGGAGACGGTGGCACCCTATGTGGCGGCCGCCGAGCGCCCCGCGTTGACGAGGCTGCTCGGACGCATCGATCCCGAGGACGAACTCGTGGTTCTGCAGCTTTCCACCCTGGGCTGCAACGCGCGAGACGTGCTCGCCACGCTGCTCAACTGCCGCAAGGGGAAGATGGGCTGCGCTGTGTCGAACTGGGCGGCGTCGATCTCGCGGGGTGCCCTGAGCCGCAAGCGGTGAAGATGCGGCGCGCGGTGGTGCGCATGGAGGCGGCGGCGCGCAGCGAACGCAGCCGCAACGGCCTGAAGGCCGCGCAGCGCAGCGGGCGCCCCACGGGCAGGCCCGCCTCGCTTTCGGCGCACGACCGCGCGCGCGTGATGAGTTCGCTGGGCAGCGGGCTCTCGGTGAGCGAAGTGGCGCGGCGCTTCAGCACTTCGCGGCAGACGGTCCTGCGCATACGCGCTGCCGCGGGAACGACCGGTCTCAAGCGACCAGCGTATAAGGGTCCGCTTCCAGCGCGACGCCCGCACCGCGAATCACCTGCATGTAAGCGAACGTGTCGCCAACGGCAGCGCTGGCTTGTTCCGCGAGGCTGCGCACGTCTGCCGATTTTTCGGCGCTCGCCATCAAGGATTCGAGCGCTGCCGAATCCGCGAAGCCATGCGCAGCGGCCGCACTGAGCACCGCATCCAGAATACGCCGGGCCGCCGCGCGGGCGTCGACCGACGCGAGCGGGGCGCGGTAGGCGAGAAAGCCTGCCATCAGCAGAAAGTCCGCTGGGCTGATACGGTGGCCATTGCCAACCGGCACGCCTTCCGGCCTGTCGTGATATCGCGACATACATCGCCTCCCGATCTGGAGCGCTGTGATTGCTGCTGCGGATGCCAGAAAAATATAGTACAGAAAGCATCGCTCATGCCGACGAATGCGGTGTGCTGCGGTGTTCATTCGGCGGCGGCCTTGTTAAGTGGGGGTTTCGATAAGTTGGTACAGACGTTTATTCGACGTGCCGCGGCAGCAAGTCGTAGTATTCTTGACCCGGGCAAAGCCGCCATCCAGCAAAAGTGTCATGTTTTTGTAGGCTTCGAGACAAATTCACGATTTTTCTCCGAGGGCATTCATGAAAACGCTGTTTCTGCAGGCACCTTCCTATGAAGGCTTCGATGGCGGCGCGGGCTCGCGCTTTCAAACGAAGCGCGAAATCCGCTCGTTCTGGTATCCCACGTGGCTTGTCCAGCCCGCCGCGCTGGTCGAAGGCAGCCGCGTGGTGGATGCCCCCGCAGACGACCTGACGCTCGAAGCGACCCTGAATATTGCTCAGGAATACGAGCTGGTTATCATTCACACGAGTTCGCCTTCGTTCCAGAGCGACATTCAGTTCTGCGAGCACCTGAAGCGGCACAAGAGCACGATCCTCATCGGCATGATCGGCGCGAAGGTGGCGGTCGATCCTCATGGTTCGCTGAGCGCGAGCGACGCGCTCGATTTCGTGTGCCGGGAAGAATTCGATTTCACCTGTCTCGAGATCTCCCAGGGGCGCCCGTTCGAATCGATCCTCGGCCTGAGCTATCGTCTGCCCGACGGCGGCATCATGCACAACGACGCCCGGCCGATACTCGAAGACATGGATCAGCTTCCCTTCGTCTCGCCGATCTACAAGCGCGACCTCACGTCCGAGCATTATTTCAGCGGCTATCTCAAGCATCCGTATCTCTCGCTCTACACGGGGCGCGGCTGCAAGTCCCGCTGCACGTTCTGCCTCTGGCCGCATACGGTGGGGGGCCATCGTTATCGCACGCGCTCGGTCGAGCACGTGCTGGAAGAGGTGAAATGGATTCGGGACAACATGCCCGAAATCAAGGAGATCATGTTCGACGACGACACGTTCACGGATCTCAGGCCGCGCGCCGAAGAGATCGCGCGCGGGCTTGGCAAGCTAGGCGTGACGTGGTCGTGCAATGCCAAGGCGAACGTGCCGTACTCGACGCTCAAGGTGATGAAGGACAACGGTTTGCGCCTGTTGCTCGTGGGCTTCGAATCCGGCGACGACCAGATTCTCGTGAACGTCAAAAAGGGCGTGCGCACGGACTTTGCGCGCCAGTTCAGCGAGGATTGCCGCAAGCTCGGCATCAAGATTCACGGGACCTTCATCCTCGGCCTGCCGGGGGAGACGCACGAGACGATCCAGAAGACCATTCAGTACGCGAAAGAGATCAATCCCCATACCATTCAGGTCTCGCTCGCCGCGCCTTATCCCGGCACGGTGCTCCATAAGCAGGCGGTCGAAAATGGTTGGCTGAACGATACCAAGGTCATCACGCTCATCAATTCGGCCGGCACCCAGGCCTCGACGATCGGCTATCCGCACCTGTCGCGCGAAGAGATCTACCTTGGCGTCGAGGAGTTCTACAAACGCTTTTATTTCCGGCCGTCGAAGATCTGGGAAATCGTCCGCGAGATGCTGGTGAGCTGGGAGATGATGAAGCGGCGCCTGCAGGAGGGCGCAGAGTTTTTCAAATATCTTCGGGCGCGCAAGGTCTGAAGCAGCGTCCACTCCAAAGACAACGCCCGGGGTTTCCGGGCGGTTTTTGTCACTCACCTGTCATAGTTGCCGCTTTTCACCGCTGCGACATTTCGCGAATATTTACATACGCCATAACTCATAGCTTCATCGGGCCACCGGAGGAGACCGCAATGGCACCGAAAAGCAGGTCGCCCGCCATCGCGGATGTCGATGCGCGGCCGTCTCGCGCGCCGGACCATGCTCGCGAGAATCAGGCGCTTCTCGCGCTGGTCACCGCGCAACTCGATTCGCGTGAGATGTTGTTGCAGAGGATTGCGGACTTTGCGATGCGTCTGTGCGGTGCGCAATCGGCCGGCATTAGTCTGCTGGAGCGCGAAGGCGAAGAGCGCTACTTTCGGTGGCACAGCGTGGCCGGCAAGTTCGCGAACCTGTCCGGAACCCGAATCCACTGGAACGACTGTCCGTGCGCCGTCGTGCTCGAAGCCGGCAAGCCACTGCTTTTCACCGCGTTGAGCGACGATTTCCCGGTTCTCGCCCCCGCGTGCGCCGTCGTGCAGGAGGCGCTCATCCTGCCCATCGTTTCGAAAGGACGGCAACTGGGTGCGATCTGGGCTGCCTCGCTCGAAGAACGTTCGCGCTTCTCCCGTGAAGACCAGCGGGTGCTCAGCGAGTTTGCCGCCGTGGCCGGCTCGGCGCTCGATCTGGTCGAAGCGCGCGACCATAGTCGCATGCAGACGCAGCGCTATTCGGAAGTGATCGCCGTGCTCGCGCATGAGTTCCGCAACCCGCTCGCGCCGCTCGAAAACGCGTTCCAGGCGCTCCAGATGATCTGCGAAGACCGCGCGCCGCAGCGCGAATACTTTGCGGTTGCGCAGCGCCAGATCGCGCAGCTCAAACGTCTGATGGACGAACTGCAGGATGCGTCGCGCCTCGATCATGACAAGCTCTGCGTCAATCCCACCGATGCGTCGTTGAACGACATCCTTGCCGACGCGCTCGCCTCCATCCGCGAGCGCGCCGAGGCCCGCAGACATACGCTGAGCGTGCGTCCGCTCGCCGGCGATCTGCGGCTGTTCGCCGATCCGGCGCGTCTCACGCAGGTGATCGTGAACCTGCTTTCCAATGCCGTGCGCTATACGCCCGACGGCGGCGAGATCGCGCTCATCGTCGAACAAAAGGGCGCAGGCGACGCGCGCTGCGTCGAGATCTCGATTCGCGACAACGGCATCGGGATCGACCCGGCCGTGCTCTCGCGCATTTTCGAGCCGTTTGCGCAATTCGCGGGCAAGAGTGCGCGGCTGGAAGGGGGGCTCGGCATCGGGCTTCCCATCGCGCAGCGGCTCGCGCAGCTGCACGGCGGCGAGATTCTCGTGACGAGCGACGGCATCGGACGCGGCACGCTGGCGCGCCTCTCGATTCCCGTGCGAACGGGCGGCGCCGAAGCCGTCAAGCCGCTCGCCGCCGTGCTGGCGGGCAACGGGCCCGCGCGCGTGCTCATCGTCGACGACAATGCCGACGCGCGTTTCGCACTCGGCGCGTTGCTCGAGCTGGAGGGGCATGAAGTCAGAACGGCGGCCGACGGCACGAGCGCACTCAGTGTGCTGAGGCAATGGAAGCCGCATCTCGCGCTCGTCGATATCGGCATGCCGGGCATGAACGGCTACGAACTGGCGGAGCGCATGCGCGCCATACCGGATCACGCCAACGTGATGCTGGTCGCGCTGAGCGGGCATGTTTCGGACAGCGACCGCGCGGCGGCGCTGGCGGCCGGGTTCCATGCGCATCTCGCGAAGCCCGCCGATATCGGACGCTTGCGCGCGATGCTCGCGACGTGCGCGCAAGGCGCGTGGCGCTCGGCTGGCTAGCGCAGCTGCGAAGAGCCAGTCATTGTGGACACTTCGACTGGCGGAACTGGCACTCTGGCGAGCGTTGTTCCGTTCTATGGGGAAGTATCGAGGCCTGCCGGGAGCAGACCGATTTCGGCTGACGATTCGAACCCTGTTGCGAATTCGATTGCGCTTGCGTCGGCGCGATTACTCCAGATCGCGCGTTTCGAGCTCCACAGACTGGCCCCCGTTTTTCTCCAGCGCGTGCCGCGCGGCCAGTTCGATACTTGGGCGGTTCGCCTCGAACGCGCTCAATAGCGCATGCGCCGATGTGCCGGTGTTGCCGAAGCGGTCGTTCAGCGCGTCGAGCGATACGCTGCACCATACCGGGCGGTTGTCCACGTTGGCTTCGAACGCTACGCGTGCGGCAGCGACGGCGTGACGGCGACTCGTGAATTCGATTCTCATCCTGGTCCTCCGTGAGTTCCTTCGTTAAAGGGTAGCGCCTGGTGCGGCCAAGGGTGAACTCTTTTTGCGCTATTTGGCCTGAGCGTCACTGGCGGGGTCGCTGCGCATCATCTTGTCGTGGGTGGCGGGCCCCTTGGGCTTTTTCACAGGCATGTTGTCGGGGTTGGATTGGCTTGCCGTGCCTGGCACGGCTGCCGGCTGCCTCACCATCGGCGGCGCAGGGGGATGAGCAGGCGTTTGGGCCTGCGCGCCGGCTGACCGCGGGGAGGCGGCGAGCACCGCACAGGCGATCGCGCCCCAGACAAGAACATGGGGTGGCTTCATGGCTTCTCCGTGAGTTTTCGTCGTCATGTCCCTGCAAGATGTCGCGAATCGCATGCCCGCAACTGTGCGTTTGCGGCCAGTGAACAGGGTCTTTCGCATTGGGCGTGCCTGCTTCGCGTTCCATGCGCTCCGGTTAAACCCCGGCCATGCCAGGGTTTTGCCATGAGTTCTAGAATGAGGTCATGAGTGTAAAGGAGACCGTAATAACGTCATGGATACACAAGCGAAAACTTTCGAGGAATTGCTGCGGCGGGAATATCCGCACGGGTTCGTTTCGGACGTACAGTCGGATACGTTGCCGCGCGGTTTATCCGAGGACGTGATCCGTCTTATCTCGGAGCGCAAGCAGGAGCCTGACTTCATGCTCGAATGGCGGCTCGCCGCCTACCGGCATTGGCTCACGATGACGGAGCCGCATTGGGCGAGCATCGAACACCCGCCCATCGACTTCCAGGACATCGCCTACTACTCGGCGCCGCATACGCAGGTGAACGGCCCGAAGAGCCTCGACGAAGTCGATCCGGAACTCCTGCGCACTTACGAAAAACTCGGGGTGCCGCTGCAGGAGCGCGAGATGCTCGCAGGCGTGGCCGTGGACGCGGTATTCGACAGCGTGTCCGTCGCCACGACGTTTCGCCGGCAACTGGGCGAGCTTGGCATCGTCTTCTGCTCATTTTCGGAGGCGGTGCGCGACCATCCGGACCTCGTGCGCCAGTATCTCGGCTCGGTCGTGCCTTACACCGACAACTTCTTTGCCACGCTCAACTCGGCCGTGTTCAGCGACGGCTCGTTTTGCTATATCCCGCCGGGCGTGCGCTGCCCGATGGAGTTATCCACGTACTTCCGCATCAACGCGCGCAACACGGGACAATTCGAGCGCACGCTCATCGTGGCCGACAAAGGCGCTTACGTGAGCTACCTGGAAGGCTGCACCGCGCCGATGCGCGACGAAAACCAGTTGCACGCCGCTGTGGTGGAACTCGTTGCGCTGGAAGGCGCGCAAATCCGCTATTCGACGGTGCAGAACTGGTATCCGGGCGACGCACAAGGGCGCGGCGGCATCTACAACTTCGTGACGAAGCGCGGCGACTGCCGCGAGGCCAATGCCCGGATTTCGTGGACCCAGGTCGAAACCGGGTCCGCCATTACGTGGAAATATCCGAGCGTGATCTTGCAGGGCGACAACTCGATTGGCGAGTTCTATTCGGCGGCGCTCACCAACCACTATCAGCAGGCCGATACCGGTACGAAGATGGTGCATATCGGGCGCAATACGCGCAGCACGATTCTCTCGAAGGGGATATCGGCGGGCCGCGGCAAGAATGCTTATCGCGGGCTCGTGAAAATGGCGCGCTCGGCCGAGAACGCGCGCAACTACACCCAGTGCGATTCGCTGCTGCTCGGCGATCGCTGCAGCGCCTTCACGTTTCCCTATATCGAGGTGAAGAACCCGAGTGCGAAAGTCGAACACGAAGCGTCTACGTCGCGTATCGGCGAAGACCAGTTGTTCTATTGCCGGCAGCGCGGTCTCAGTGAGGAGGACGCGGTGTCGATGATCGTCAACGGCTTTTGCAAGGACGTGCTCAAGGAATTGCCGATGGAGTTCGCCGTGGAAGCGCAGAAGCTGCTGGGCGTGAGCCTGGAAGGCAGCGTAGGTTAAGAGGGAGTGAAGCATGCTGGAAATCCGCAATCTGAATGTCGAAGTGGAAAGCAAGCCGATTCTGCGCGGGGTGGATTTGCGCGTGAATGCGGGCGAGGTTCACGCGATCATGGGGCCGAACGGCTCCGGCAAAAGCACACTCGCCCATGTGCTGGCGGGGCGCGAGCAATACGTGGTCACGGGGGGCAGCGTGCAGTACGACGGCTGCGACCTGCTCGCGCTTGCGCCCGACGAGCGCGCGCGCCGCGGGCTCTTTCTCGCGTTTCAGTATCCGGTGGAAATACCGGGCGTGAGCATTATCTATCTGCTCAAGGCCGCGCTCAACGCGCAGCGCAAGCATCGTGGCGAGGCGGAGCTCGACGCCATGGACTTTCTCGCGCTGGTGAAGGAGAAAATGGCGGCCATGGAGATGAAGGAAGACCTGCTGTACCGGGGCGTGAATGAAGGGTTTTCGGGCGGCGAGAAAAAGCGCAACGAGGTACTGCAGATGACGGTGCTGGAGCCGCGTCTCGCCATTCTCGACGAGACCGACTCCGGGCTCGATATCGACGCGTTGCAACTCGTCGCCCGTGGTGTGAACCAGATGCGCAGCGCGGACCGGGCCATCGTGCTCGTGACGCACTATCAGCGCCTGCTCGACTACATCGTGCCGGACCAGGTGCACGTGCTTTCACAAGGGCGCATCGTGCGCTCGGGTTCGCATGAGCTTGCGCTCGAACTGGAGCGCAAGGGTTATGGCTGGCTCGGCGAGCAGGATAGCGACGGACCGGCAGCGGGGCAAGGCGCCGGCACGCAACATACGGCAGCCGCCAGGGAGCAACGATGAGCGAATCAACGCGCGAGCATTACCGCGAAGCCTTTCGCACGATGGCGGGGACGCTGGCGGGCGTCGAGCTGCCGTGGTTGCGCAAGGCGAGGCGGCACGCGTTCGACCGCTTCGAGACGCTCGGCTTTCCCGGCACGCAACTCGAAGCGTGGAAGTACACCAATGTGATGCCGATTGCGAAGCCGCATTGGCATTTCATGCCTTCGGACGGCGAGCAAACTGACTATGCCCGCCTGATCGACGACCTCGTGCCCGCCGATGCCGGGGGGCGTATCGTGTTCGTGAACGGCCGTCACGTGCCGAAGCTCTCGTTCTTGCCGCCTTTGCCGGAAGGCGCGTTCGTCGGCACGCTCGCACAGGCAATGCGCAGGATTCCTGAGCGGATCGAATCGATCATGGCGCGGCGTGCGCCCGAGGACGGCTTTGCGGCGCTCAACGGCGCGTTTCGCAGCGACGGCTACGTGGTCGTCCTGCCACCTGGCTGCGCGCTGGACTGGCCGCTGCACGTGCTGTTCTTCAGCAGCGAGGCCGCGCTCGCCATGCATCCGTTCAACGCGGTGGTGGCGGAGCGGGGGGCGCGATGCTCGATCGTCGAGCAGTTCGCGGGCATTACCGACGAAGCCTATTTCGTCAACACCGCCACGGAAATCGTTGCCGACGAAGAGGCCGACGTTCAGCATTGCCGCATCCAGCAAGAGGCGCGCAGCGCGTTTCATATCGCGCACGTGGGCGTTTCGCAGCGGCGCGCGAGCCACTTCACCTCGCACTCGTTCGCGTTTGGCGGTGCATTGTCGCGCACGCAGATCGACACGCGCCTCGATGCGGAAGACGCGCAAGCCGACCTGAACGGCCTGTATTTCGTGAGCGCGCGGCAGCACGTGGATCATCACACGCGCATCGACCATGCGATGCCGCGCGGCACGAGCCGGGAATACTACCGCGGCGTGCTCGACGGCGCTTCGCATGCGGTGTTCGATGGCCGCGTGATCGTGCACCAGGACGCGCAGCAGACGAACGCGCATCAAGGCAACGACAATCTGCTGCTCTCGCGCAATGCCGAGATCGACACGAAGCCGCAACTGGAGATTCACGCCGACGACGTAAAGTGCACGCATGGCGCGACCGTTGGCCAGCTCGACGAGAGCCCGCTCTTTTATCTGCGCTCGCGCGGCATAGACGAGCGCATGGCGCGCGCGTTACTCGTGTGGTCGTTCGCACGCGTGAGTGTGGATCGCGTGGAAAGCGCCGCGCTGCGCAGCCGGCTCACGCAACAGCTGCTCGCACGCCTGCCCGGTGGCGAATACCTGCGGGGACTGTCATGAATCTACTCGAACCGGTGGGGATTCCCGACACCGAAGCGGTCATGGGCTGGCGCCGCGACTTTCCGATTCTGCGGGAAAGCGTGCACGGCAAGCCGCTCGTGTACCTCGACAACGCGGCGACCACGCAGAAGCCCGCGAGCGTGATCGCCGCCGAGCAGGCCTATTACGAGCACGACAATGCCAACGTGCATCGCGGCGTGCATCTGCTGTCGCAGCGCGCGACCGACGCCTACGAGGGCGCCCGCGCGCGCATTGCGCGGTTCATTCACGCGGCGCACGAGAAGGAGATCGTGTACACGCGCGGCACCACGGAAGCGATCAACCTGGTGGCGCAAAGCTACGCGCGGCCGCGCCTTCAGCCCGGCGACGAAGTGCTCATCACCGCGATGGAGCATCACTCGAATATCGTGCCGTGGCAACTCGTCTGCGCGCAGACGGGCGCGTTGCTGAAGGTGGCGCCGATCGACGACGACGGCACGCTCGACCTCGACGCCTACGGGCGCCTGCTCGCCCCACGCACGCGCATGGTGGCGGTGGCGCATGCGTCGAACGCGCTGGGCACCGTCAATCCGCTTGCGCAGATGATCGAGCTTGCGCATGCGCGCGGCGTACCGGTGCTGGTCGATGGCGCGCAGGCGATCGCGCATCTTCCCGTGGACGTGGCCGCGCTCGATTGCGACTTCTATGCGTTCTCGGGTCACAAAATCTACGGCCCCACCGGCATTGGCGCGCTGTACGCGAAGGCTGCGCTACTGGAAGCCATGCCGCCATGGCAAGGCGGCGGCGACATGATTCGCTCCGTGACGTTCGAGAAGACCGAGTACAACGTCATTCCGTGGCGGTTCGAAGCGGGCACGCCGAATATTGCCGGCGCGATCGGGCTCGGCGCCGCGCTGGACTACGTCAGCGCGATCGGCCTGGAAGTGGCGCAGCGGCACGAGGCCGATCTGCTCGCGTATGCCGACACAGCATTGCGCGCGATGCCGCACGTGAGAAGGATTGGAACGGCGAAGGAAAAACTGGGCATCCTCTCGTTCGTCATGGAGAACGCGCACGCTCACGATATCGGCACGATACTCGACCAGTGCGGCGTGGCGGTGCGCACGGGCCATCATTGCGCGATGCCGGTGATGGAGCGCTATGGCGTGCCAGCCACGGTGCGCGCCTCGTTTGCGCTGTACAACACGCGCGCCGAAGTCGACGCGCTGCTGGACGGCCTCGCGCGCGTAGAGGAGGTGTTCCCGCTATGAGCGACTTGCGCGACCTGTATCAGGAAACGATCTTCGACCACTACCGTCGGCCGCGGAACTGTCACACCGTGCCCGGTGCGACGCATAGCGCCGAAGGCTACAACCCGTTGTGCGGCGACCGCGTCACGTTGTATCTGCGTATCGAGGACGGCGTGGTCAAGGACGCCGGGTTCGAGGGCGCGGGGTGCGCGATCGCCACCGCTTCGGCTTCGTTGATGACCGAAGCGCTCAAGGGCTGCACGCAAGCGGAAGTCGAGGCGCTGTTCGAACGCTTTCACGCCATGGCGACGGGGCCAACGGACCGCCCGGTCTCGGCCGAAGGGCTCGGCAAGCTCGCGGTGCTCGCGGGCGTGCGCGAATTTCCGGCGCGCATCAAATGCGCGACGCTTGCGTGGCACACGCTGCACGCCGCGTTGCGCGACGAGCGCGGGACCGTTTCGACGGAATGAATCTGCGCGTGCCTGGAGGCATATGACGATGAATACGCAAACGGCGAGCAGCGAGCTGCGCGAACGCGTGATCGACGCGCTGCGTTCGGTGTTCGATCCGGAGATACCCGTGAACATCTACGACTTGGGGCTCGTGTATCAGCTGGACGTGGACGCGGAAACGGGTCGCGTGACGATCCGCATGACGCTGACCGCGCCGGGCTGCCCGGTCGCGCAAACCTTCCCTGGCACGGTTGAAGAATACGTGAACGAGGTTGAAGGCGTGAGCGCGACGAACGTGGAGCTGGTCTGGGACCCGCCGTGGACGAGAGCGCGTATGTCCGAAGCGGCGCTGCTGCAACTGGGGATGCTCTGACATGGCCGACTGGGTGGACGTGGCGCCATACGCCGGGTTTCAACCGGGTGCCGTGCTCAGCGTCGATGTGGAGGGTACGCCGGTCGCCGTATTCAATCTCGACGGGACCTGTTATGCCATCGAGGACACCTGTCCGCACGATGGCGGCGTGCTCACGGGCGGCGACGTGGAGGGCGACGAGGTGATTTGCCCGCGCCATGGCGCCCGCTTTTGCATCAAGACGGGGAAGGTCCTCGCACCGCCCGCGTATGAGGACGTTGCGGTGTTCGCGGTGCGCGTGGAAGCGGGCATGGTGCAGGTGCGCGATACGCGCTGGGACGAGGGCTTTTCCTGAGCGCGGAAGCCATGCCGGCGCCTCACGCGCAGTTGTCAGCGGCATAGTGGGTGCGCGGATTGGAGGAGCGGTGGCTTGTACCGCTCGCGCCAGTCTCTGCGCTTTGCATGCGTTGCAACTATCGAGAGGCATCCATGAAGGCACTGTTCCATCTCGCGGCGGCGGCCGCGGCAGGCACGCTCGTGATGTTCTATCTGGACCCGGTTTCCGGCCCGCGTCGCCGCGCGAAGCTGCGCACCCCGCCGTTTTCGCGCCGTGGCGGCCGTGCGAACGTACACGGCCATGCGGCTGAGTTAGGCGTAGACGGCGAACTGGCGGGCCCGGGCGGCGGCATTGGCACCGCGCCGTGAGCGCGTCAGGGCGAGCGGCTTGCGCAAGGGCGGCGGTGAAATGGAAACCCATCGCAGAAGGAGTCCACCATGTCCGCTCTTTTACCCGACCTGAATCATCGCGTTGCGCTCGTGACCGGCGGCTCGCGCGGCATCGGACGCGCCATTGCCGTGGCGTTGGCTTCGGCTGGCGCGGCGGTTGGTGTGAATTACCGGCAGCGCGCTGACGAAGCGGACCAGGTCGTGGCGCAGATCGAAAGCGCCGGGGGCCGCGCGCTCGCGGTGCGCGCCGACGTGTCGTCGGCCAGCGAGGTCACCCGCATGATCGGCGAGATCGAGCGTCGCCTCGGCGCGGTCGATGTGCTCGTGAACAACGCCGGCACGGGCACGTTCAGCGACATCGAGTCGCTTACGGAGGCCGAATTCGACCACACGCTCGCCGTCAATCTCAAGTCGGCGTTTCTCTGCACACAGGCGGTGCTGCCCGGCATGCGCGCGCGTCGCTGGGGCCGCATTGTCAATCTCTCGTCGGTCGCCGCGCGCGGCGCAGGTGCCGTCGGCGTTCACTACAACGCTTCGAAGGCGGGCCTCGAAGGCTTGACGCGAGGCTACGCCGCGCGCGTGGCGCGAGAGGGCGTGACCGTTAACGCCGTGGCGCCAGGGCCCATCGACACGGAAATGGCCGCGCCGCTGAAAGCCGCGAACGTCGCCGAGCGGCTGCCCGTTGGCCGCCTCGGTGAAGCGGACGAGGTCGCACAGGTCGTGTTGATGGTGGTCGGCAACGGCTTCGTCACGGGGCAAACCATTGCCGTCAACGGCGGCGTCAGTTTCATATAGGCGCGTGTTCATTTTCGGGCCGCCGCGTCGCGGCCCGGTTAATCTAGTTCACCTTGTTTGCTAACCGGCGCGTGAGCGCTGCGCAATCTTCATACCTGAGTCCAGGGCCGGCTCCATCGATTCAGTGCCTTCAGTGCCAATTGAATGACGATTCAGCGCCAAACTTTCCAATCGAAAATATTTCGTAAGGAGTCTGACGCCGAGCATTCATACCCCGATGCTTTAATCCTCATGCCGTGTAGCCTCCGCATTCAGCTGGCATGAGCGCCACGATGCGAGCTGCATAACGCCTTCACCCGGCTTCACGGTGATCCCGACAATACGAAACCAACCAGGAGCCGAAAATGCAATGGCGTCATGTCGCAGTTGGTTCGCTCACAGCCGCAGCACTCGCATCGACAGTTGCGTGGAGTGCTGGTGACGATCACGACAAGAATCATCCGGAACACAATCACACCGCCACTCCGATCAAGCACCTGGTCGTGATTTATGGCGAGAACGTTTCGTTCGACCATTACTTCGCAACCTATCCGCATGCGACCAACCCGTCCGGCGAGCCTGCATTCAGGGCGCAACCCGGCACGCCCGAAGTGAACGGTCTTTCTGGCACGCTGCTGACGAAGAACCCGAACTTCACGAATGCGGCCAATGGCACGGGCGCGGCCAATCCGTTCCGTCTGGATCGCACGCAGGCGGCCACGGCCGACCAGAACCACGCTTATACGGCCGAGCAACAGGCGTACGACGACGGCCGCGCCGACCTCTTCCCGTTGTACACGGGTAACGGCACGAGCGGCGGCGCTGGCGCGTTCGGCACGAAGGGCCAGGTGATGGGCTATTACGACGGCAACACCGTCACGGCGTTGTGGAACTACGCCCAGCACTTCGCGATGAGCGACAACGCCTATACGTCGACCTACGGTCCGTCGACGCCCGGCGCGCTCGAAGTGGTCTCGGGGCAGACCAACGGCATGAAGGTTGTTCTCACAACGAAGAAGCCTTCGACCGCCGGTTCGTACTATGTGAACGACGGGCAGAACGGCTTTACGATGATCAACGATGTCGATCCGGCCTACGATCTCTGCTCGAGCGCGACCGACACGGCGCAGATGACCGGCAAGAATATCGGCGACCTGCTGAACGCGCGTCATGTCTCGTGGGGCGGCTTCATGGGCGGCTTCAACCTCGCGACGACGAACAGCAACGGCACGACCGGCTGCAAGCGCAGCACGCTCTCGCCGGTGGTCGGTGCGGCGACGGCCGACTATATTCCGCACCACAACTGGTTCCAGTACTACGCAACGACCTCGAACCCGCAGCATCTGCGTCCGGGCTCGCTCGCCGCGATCGGCCACACCGTGGGCAAGAACGGCAACCCCGACCCGGCGAATCACCAGTACGATACCGACGACTTCTTCGCTGCCGTGAAGGCGGGCAATTTCCCGTCGGTGAGCTTCCTGAAGGCCCCGGCCTACCAGGATGGCCACGGGGGTTATTCGGATCCGCTCGACGAGCAGGCGTTCGTCACGAAGGTCGTGAACTTCCTCCAGCAGCAGAACGACTGGGAAGATACGGCCGTGATCGTGGCATGGGATGACTCGGACGGCTGGTACGACCATGCCTACGCGCAGCCCACCAGCGCTTCGTACGACAGCGTTGCCGACCAGTTGACCGCGGCCGGCATCTGCGGCACGGGTTCGGCGCCGGCCGGTTTGAACGGCAAGCCCGTGAACGGCCGCTGTGGTCCGGGCACGCGCATTCCGTTCATCGTGATCTCGCCGTGGGCGCGCGAGAACTACGTCGACCATACGCTGATCGACCAGTCTTCCGTGGTGCGTTTCATCGAAGACAACTGGCTTGACGGTCAGCGCATCGGCGGCGGTTCGTTCGATGCGACGGCAGGCAGCATCATGGGCCTGTTCGATTTCGACCGCCGCGGCCGCGGTCACGAAGATCGCAAGCTGTACCTCGACCCGACGACGGGCGTGGCGCTCGACAAGGCACCGAAAGTCTGAGCGTTGAGGATCGCTGATCGTTTTTGATCGGCAAAAAGAAGCGCGCCCCTGCCAGATTCGCCAACCAGGGGCGCGCTATGTCTTTCAGCAGCCGATCACGCGGGGTGGGAAGCGTGCCCGTGATCGCCTGTTCCGCGCGCGTCGTCGTATTCGTGCGAAATATCCTTGTTCGTGTAATCGCCCATGCGCCAGGCGGCGAGCAGACTGATCACCGCGCACACGGCGATATAGATCGCAATGGCATAGCCCGTGCGGTAGAACGCGAAGAGCGCCGTTGCGATCAGCGGCGCTGGGCCGCCCGCAATCACGGAAGCCAGCTGATAACCGAGTGAGGCGCCGCTGTACCGCAGCCGCCCCGTGAACGATTCGGCGATGAACGCCGCCTGCGGACCATAGAGCATGGCGTGCGGCACCAGCGACAGCACCACGGCCGCGAAAATCAAAGCCGTATTTTTGGTGTCCAGCATGCCGAAGTAAATAAAGCCGAAGATGCCCGCGGCCACCGCGCCGATCATGTACATGCGCTTGCGTCCGATCAGGTCGGACACGTGCCCAAAGAACGGAATGGTTACGAACTGCAGCACAGCGGCCGCTAGAACCGCGGTGAGCATGAGGTCACGCGAAACGTGCAGCGTCTTCACGCCATACGTGAAGACGAAGGCCGTGTAGATGTAGAACGGTGCCTGTTCGGCCATGCGCGCCAACGCCGAGAGGAGAATGTCCTTGGGCTGGCGGCGAATGACTTCGAGCATCGGCGTTTTCTCGATTTTGTTCTCGGCGAGGAGCTTCGCGAAGATCGGCGTTTCAAGAATGCTCAGCCGGATATAGAGGCCGATCGCGACGAGCACGATGCTCAGCAGGAACGGCACCCGCCATCCCCACGTCATGAAGGCGTCTCCGGAGAACGTGCTGACGGCGAGCACCACGAGATTGGCGATAAAGAGTCCCGCCGGCACGCCGAATTGCGGCCAGGAAGCGACAAAGCCGCGGTGCGAATTGGTACGCGCCCATTCCATCGACATCAGGACCGAGCCGCCCCATTCGCCGCCCACGCCCACGCCCTGAATGAAGCGCAGCACCGTGAGCAGAACGGCGCCCCAGATGCCGATCGAGGCATAGGTCGGAACAAAGGCCACGGCGAAGGTGGCGAGCCCCATGAGCAGCAGCGTGACGATCAGCGTGGCTTTGCGGCCGACGCGATCGCCGTAGTGGCCGAATATGGCCGCGCCGACTGGCCGGGCGATGAAGCCCACGGCATAGATGAGAAAGGCCTGCAGGGTGCCAACGAGCGGGTCGGATTCAGGAAAGTACAGCTTCGCGAAGACAAGCCCGGTGACGATACTGTAGAGGAAAAAGTCGTACCATTCGATCGTCGTGCCGATGGTGCTGGCAATCACCGCGCGGCGCAACTGGCGACGGGCGTCTTCGTCCGAAAGGAGCGTGGCTCCCGGTTGATCGGCATTCATTTCGCACCCCCAAGGCAAGGGCGATATGGCCAATGCGAAACGCATGGCCAGGGCTCCCGGTGGTGCGCAAAAAACGTGCCCCAAACGGCCGGGATGTTGGCTTCGCTGGATCGGGTGGAACTGACACGTCCCTCGCTATCGCTCCATCCTGATCGGCATGGGTGAGACGGTTGTTATACAAGTCGATGGTATATCACGTTGTGATGCAGTGTGCGGTATTTTCAATCAATTCGCCATGCGGCAGTGCATCACGCACGACGGGGACGCGATGACTCCACAGCTAACCTCGCAGGCCCTCAGCCCTTCGGAGTATATTGCGCGGCACCTGCAGAATTTCGCCTCCTCAGGGCGGGGCTTCGATTTGCGAACGTTCGACGATGCATGTACGCAATCGCGCTGAAGCGGCGCGGCTGATTGTTACATGACGGTATTCGCGTGTTGCGCGCCGAACTGCAGCGCCGCGAGCTGCGCATAAAGCGGCGAACTCTGCAGCAGGTCCGCATGCCGGCCTTGCGCCACGATGCGGCCCTGGTCCATGACGACAATGCGGTCGGCTTGCTTCACGGTGGCGAGACGATGCGCGATGACGAGCGTCGTGCGGTTTTGCGCGGCGTTGTCCAACGCCGTTTGCACGAGCCGTTCGCTTGCGGCGTCGAGCGCGCTGGTGGCCTCGTCGAGCAGCAGAATGGGCGGATTTTTGAGGATCGCGCGCGCGATGGCAATACGCTGCCGCTGCCCGCCTGAAAGGCGCACGCCGCGCTCGCCGAGGAACGTGTCGTAGCCCTGCGGCAGTTCGTCGATAAAGCCGGCCGCCGCCGCCATGGCGGCGGCGCGCTGGACGGCTTCGAGCGTGGCGTCGGGCGAGCCGTAGCGAATGTTGTCGAGCACGCTGCCCGAAAAGATCACTGACTCCTGCAGCACGACGCCGATCGCCTGGCGCAACGCCGCGAGCGATACCTGTTGCGTCGGGACGCCGTTGATGCTGAGGCTCCCCGATTGCGGGTCGTAAAAGCGCAGCAGCAATTGAAAGAGCGTGGTTTTGCCTGCGCCCGACGGACCGACCAGCGCGACATGCTCGCCCGGGCGCACGTCGAGCGAGAAGGCGTCGAGCGCGGCAATGCCGGGGCGCGAAGGGTAGGAGAAGCCAACGTTGTCGAACCGGATGCCCGCGCCGTGAGCCGGCAGCGGTACGGTCGCCGCCGCCTGCGCCACGGGCGAGCGCGCGGCGAGCAGTTGCAGCAGCCGTTCGGTGGCGCCCGCGGCCCGTTGCAGATCGCCCCACACTTCGGCAACGGCGCCCACGGCGCCGGCCGTGAACACCGCGTAGAGAATGAACTGGGAGAGCTGGCCGGCGCTCATCTGCCCCGCCAATACTGCCTGCGCGCCGAGCCAGAGCACGAACACGATGGCGGCGAACACGAACACGATCACCACGGCCGTCAACCCGGCGCGCGCCCGAATGCGTGTGAGCGCCGTTTCGAAGGCCGCTTCCACGGCGCCGCCAAAGCGCTTTGCCTCGAACGATTCCTGGGCATACGACTGCACCGTGGGCATGGCGTTGAGCACTTCGCCCGCCAAAGCGCTTGCGCTCGCCACCTTGTCCTGGCTCGCGCGCGAAAGCCGCCGCACGCGCCGCCCGAAGATGACGATAGGTGCGACCACAACGACCAGTGTGGCGATGATGTAGCCCGACAGCACCGGGCTCGTCGCGACGAGCATCGCCACGCCGCCGACCGTGAGGAGCAGGTTGCGCAGGCCCAGTGAGAGGCTGGTGCCCACCACGGTCTGGATCAGTGTCGTGTCGGTGGTCAGACGCGAGAGCACTTCGCCCGTTTGCGTCGTCTCGAAGAACTGCGGGCTCATGCGTATCACGTGGTCGTACACGGCGCGCCGCAAGTCGGCCGTCACCCGCTCGCCGAGCCACGAGACCCAGTAGAAGCGCAGCGCTGTCGCCGCGGCGAGGATCAGCGAAACCACGAAGAGCGCGATGAAATAGCGGTCGATATGCGTGCGATCTCCGCTGGCGAAGCCACGGTCGATCAGGTACTTGAACGCCACCGGCAGCGCGAGCGTCGCGCCCGCCGAGGTCAGGAGCGCGAGGAAGGCAAGCGCCCAGCGCCCCGCATAGGGGCGCAGGAAGGGCAAAAGGGCGAAGAGGGGCGCGACGCGTGAAGGGCGGCGGGCGGCGACATCTGGCATGGAGCTTCCTGGCGGATCGACAATGAAGGGATTGTGCCAGCCCCCGTGGCAGGACGAGGCTGGCCCTGGCTTACTGCGCGGGCGGCGTGGCTCCATTGCGCACCTGCTCGCGCTCTTCGGGCGTCATCTGCTGCCACTGTTGCCACTGGTGCCAGTGCATGCGTCGGCGGCAGCCGCCATGCCCGCGGAATCCGCCGAACAGGATCCGGCACAGCACCAGCAGGCCGATCGCGCGTGGATAGTCGATGGCATGCGCATTGGCCACGAGCGCTGGTGCGATCCAGTTCCACAGGCCCATGACGATCCCGCCCAGCACGGCGATGACCGCAATCATCAGCAGCGCCTTGGCAAACATTTTGCGACGAAACTTCATTCCAGTCTCCTTCGGTTCAAATGTCGAGGTCGTCCCATGACGCGCGCAAACGTTCGCGCAGATGCAGCACCGCATAACGTTTGCGCGCCAGCAGCGTGTTCACGCCTACCCCGCTCGCGGCGGCCAGTTCCTTGAAACTGCGCCCGTCCAGTTCGTGCGCGATGAACACCTCGCGCTGGCTGACGGGCAACTCGTCGAGCGCGGCGCGCAGTGCGTCGAGCATCGCTGCGCGCTCGTAAGCGGCCTCGGGACCGGCGTCGGGCGAGGGCAGCGCGAGGTCGAGGCGGTACTCGCCTTCGTCCTCTTGCGGCTCGATGAGCGACACTTCCCTACGTTTGCGAAACCGGTCGACGATGCGATTTCGCGCCACGCGAAAGAGCCACGCGCCAACCTGCTCGATGGGGTCCGGCAGCCGCCACGCCTCGACCAGTTCCTCGAACACGTCCTGAAGAATGTCCTCGGCTTCGTCCTGGTCGATCACGCGGCGGCGGATGAAATTGCGCAGCCTCGGGCGCTCGCGGGCGACGGTGTCGGCGATTTCGCGGTCCTGCGTACTCAGCGGGCTCGGGGTGGGCGGCGGTTCCATACCCGTGTAGACGATCCGGAAAGAGAAATATTGTGACGCGTAATCTCCGGTTTTATGTGGCATGAATATTTCGCTAAACAAGGCCGGAGATAGCGGCATTTTTATTGACATCCGTCACTATATTTCGGTCACAATGAAGGCGTCGAACAAAACCAATAAATTCACACGCTATCGGTCATGCACCTTCACGAGCCTGGCAGCGGTACTGCGTCAAAAACTCTGGAACTCCTCGCGGACCCTGGGCAGCTGCCCCTGGAAACACCGCTGCCATTGGCGGTGTTTCACCATGACGGAACGATGCTACTGCCGCAAGGCGGCATGCTGAACGGGGAGCAGCGCGACTTCCTCTTCGCGCACTTCCAGCCTTATCGCAACACAGCGGAGGTGGCGAATCTCGCGAATGCGCAAGACGGCGTTGCCGATCGAGCCGATCGTGGCAAAGGGCCGTTGACGCTGGACGACATGAATCTCGCCATTGGCGCGCTGCTAGGCATACGCAGCCAGGCGGGCACGGGGCGCGAGATGCTGCCGTGCCGGCTGATCGGTTTCCGGCCGGGCGGCGCGATGTTTGTCACGCCACCTGCCGCGGCCAAACCCGCGTGGGAGCCGTTCCAGGGCGAACAGGTCGAAATCGTTGCGATCGCAACACAAGCCGTGTTCTGGCTCGTCTGCACCGTCGAGGCGGTCTGCACGCATCCGTTCCGCTATCTCGTGCTCTCCGAACCGGGCACGATTCGCCGGCTGCGCGAACGCCGGGCCGTGCGCGTGCGCACGCAACTCGCAGTGCGCTATGGCGTGGACCTGACGGGCTCGGAACTGGACCGGCTCGGCATTGGCTGCGATATCAGCGTGCTGGGCATGTCGCTCGCCGCCGGGCGCAAGATCGGCGAGGTTGGCGAGCGCATTTGCGTGGTGTTTCCCGTCGAAGCGGGTAACGTGGGGGCGACGTTCCAGGCCGTCGCCGTGATTCGCAATCTGCGCGCCGATACCCCACAGGCAGGACTCACCCTGCACGGACTCGAATTCGACGCGCTTTCTCCCGAGAGCCAGGTCGCCCTCAAGACGTTCGTGTTCGACAGGCAGGACGCCGTGTCTTATTGGGCCGGCATGCCGACCTGAACACGGGCCGCACGATGGCGCCTGATTGCGGTTAATTCCGCTTGCTGCGCTTTGCCGCTGCGACGGACTTTTTGGCGACCGCCGCGGTAGCCGTGGTTTTCGCGGCGGTTTTGGTGGTGGACGCGGCGGCGACTGTGTAGCCCTGCGCTTTCGCTGTCATGTGCTCGGCGATCAATTCGGTCTGAAACCGGTTGATCGTGTCGGGGTCCGTAAAGATGGTCTGCGTGTTGTTTTGCGCCAGGTAGCCCGGGCCTCCCGGCGCGCCCTTGATCACGAACGTGCCCTCGCCAGACGCCGACCCGAGCGTGATCATCATGGTGATGGTCGGGTCGAGCGCCTGTTGCATGAGGATTTCGTTGAGTTCTTCGTCGTCGAATCCGAACATGTTCATGTAAAGGGAAACGCTGGCGCGGGAAAGGACGTACTTCAGAATGTTGTGAACGTCGTCGCGCCCTACGTAGAAGAGATGGAAGTCCTTGCTGGCCGTGCTCGAGTAGCTTTTCTCGCGGGTGTATTGCTGCAGTTCGAGCAGATCGAAGGTCTGCAGGGTTTGCGTGACATCGGATATGACGTTGCTCGCGCTCACGTTCTCTGCCATTTCAGGTCTCCTCGTTTGGGTCAGTGCAATGCCCGGTTAGTCGAACTCGAAGGCATGGGTGTGAACGCGCAATTCGCGTCTTTGTGCGCCGGATCTCTGCAGCAGGCCAGCAAGGCCTCGACCGACGCAACGTTTGCCTTGTCCCATTGCTCATTGCTCATCGCGTTGTCGGTCGGCATCCAGTGGTTCAGTGGATAACTGGAGGCAAGCTGGTCGCCTCCTGGCGCGTTCCGCTTGCCCACTGAAAGCCCGAGATAAGCCGTACAGCTCTGCTCGCTGCCGATGCGGTGGCAGCCAACGCAGGTGTTGCCGGGTGTGCTCATCGTCATGAGGTGATACGACGAGAAAGCCTGCCCGATGCTCGAATACTTCCCCCATGGGTCGGTGGGCACCTTGTCCCACACCTGCCCGATATACGGGCTGAAGATAAAGGGTCCCGCGTCGTGGCATTTTAGACAGGTGGGGTTGTCCGCAGTGCTGGAGGCGACCATGGCGGGTGTCGCCCAGAATTCGACTGCGGAGGGCTGTCCCGATGGCGGCTTTCTCTCGTTTGGCGGCGGCACGCGGGTCGCAACGATGCCGCTACTTGCGGGCACGTCAGCTTGCGATTGCGGCAATGGCGGCGGCTTCGACGCGAACCAGCAGGTCTTGCCGTTGCCTGAGTGATGCACCACGACGACTACGAGGTCATAGAACTGACTCTTGTCTTCGCGCAGCACATCGCGACGACAGTACGCGGAAATTTGCGTGTTGCCGCGCGATAGATTCAGGATTTTTGAAAACGGAACGCATTGACCTTTTGCTTCGGCGCGTGGGCTCAGCAATGAAGGCTTGTCGCATCGCGTCGGCGACTCATTTGGCCCAGGCGGTTTCCCATCGATCGTAATGGGAATATCGGTTCCGTCATTGCAGTTGAACGGCGGGATTTCGCCAATTTCTTTCACGCATTGATCGGCATATTCGAGCAAGGTCTGTTCATGGGTAAAGGCAGCAAGCGGCACGGCGAAGAGGAAGCACAAAGCGAACAGGCGGGCGCGCAGAGACATGGTCATCCCCCGCTTTTCATCTGCATTAGCGCGACTTTGCGAATCGCTTCGCGATACTTCACGTAGCCCGTGCAGCGGCACAGATTTCCCCCCACCCAGGTGTCGATTTCCGCGTCGAGCTGGTTTGCGCTGATAAGGTACGCCTTCACATGTTCGAGCATGGCGGTCGCCGCCATCAGAAAGCCAGGCGTGCAGTAGCCGCACTGAAACGCGAAAGACTCGAGAAAAGTCTGCTGCAGCGGCGAAAGCCTGTTGCCGTCCGCGAGGCTCTCCACGGTATAGACATGTTGATTCGCGACCGCGCTCACGGGTGTGGCACACGCCAGGGTCTTTTCCATCAACGCGTCGCGGCTGCTGCGCAGGCCCACGGTGCACGCACGGCACGCACCGATGCCGCAGCACACCTTGGTCCCCGTCAGGTCCATTCGCTCGTGAAGATATTCGGCGAGGCTCATGTCGGTATCGGCGGCCAGTACCGTGACGGCGTGTCCGTTCACGTGAATCTTGACGTCGGCTTCGCTCACTTCAGGGCCTCGCGTATCTTGTCGGGCGTGACGGGGGTTTCCCGGAAGCGATGCCCGGTTGCCATGGCCAGCGCGTTCAGCAGCGCCGGCGCAATGGGGCACATCACGGCCTCGCCGATGCCGCGCGCGCTGTGATGGTCTCCATCCGGCGGCGGCAGCGCGATCAGTTCCTGCCGTGGGACGTCGGTCATGCGCGTGATGAGGTAGCGGTCGAGATTCCACTCGCCGTTGCCGGGGCCGTGATTGTCCAGCGGACACGACTCGCTCAACACATTGCTCATCGCCATGGCCACTGCGCCTTGCGATTGGCCTTGTACGATCTCAGGGCAAATGAGGCGGCCGGCGCTGAGCGTCGTGACGACATGTTCGACCTTCACGTGGCCGCTTTCGGGGCTCACGGACACCGCGACGAGCGCGGCCGAAGGCGCATAGTTCGTGCGCCCGAAATTGAACGTATCGGTTGGCGGCAGCAACTTGCCTTGAGGCAAGCTCTTGAGATTGTGCGTATCGGTGCCAACGGCTATGAAGTCGCAGTCCATCTCGAAGGAGCCCGACGCGAACGTGTACGTGCTTTTCCAGAACCCACCCGCATACGTGACGTGAGCGGCGGCCACGGTAGGCAACTGCCGGCGGTTGATCTCGTCGAGCAACGCAGGCCAGCCAATGGGCTCGCGACCCGCGGCGGTCAGCTTTCCGTTTGTCCACTTGAGGTCTTGCCGCGCGATGTGCGGGTTGCGCCATAGTGCGCGTGCGGCAGGCAGCACGCTTTGCAACATCAACACCATTGCCGCGCGGTCTACGGCCTGAAAGTGATGGAACGCACCGAGGCAGGCGCTCGAAGAACCAAAGGGGGCCGAGATCGCTTTACTTCCGGTCTTGCCCAGGATGCCCAGTTTGGTGTAATCGAAATCTGGAATCTGAAACGCCTCGACTTCGTTCATGGTGATTTTCTGCGCGTTCTGCCCAAGGCACGCGGCAGGCGCGAGGGCCAACGTGGTCGCCGCGCCATTGCCCATGTCCGTGTAATGCGTGAGTACATGCAGGCCCGCGTTCGGCTCAATCTGCACCATCGCGAATACGGCGTCCTTGCCGGTACCGTATGCCTGATTTGCCATGGCGAGCCCGACGCCATAACGCAACCCGAGCGCGCGGCGTTGTGCGCGCAGGCTTTCCCTGTTGCGCCATAGCTCGTGCGCTTCGAGCCGGTTCAGCAGGTCGGCGAGTTGCAGATCGAACAGAATGGGTGCGCCAGTGAGCGTTTTGCCGTGCTGTTTGCGGAGCAGGTTGGTGTGCCGGATGTCGAATGGACTTTTGTGCAGCGCCTGGGCGGCCTCGTCCATGAGCGTTTCGATGGCGAGATAGGCCTGGGGACCGCCGAAGCCGCGCTGGGAGCCGCCGAACAACGCGGGTGTATAACTCACGAAGCTTTGCGCCATGGCGCGCGGAATGTCGTAGCAACTCATGGCGCTCATGGCGGCAAGGTCGCCAACGGGGCCTGTGAGATTTTCCTTGGCGCCGCCATTCAAGCTGAAGGAACTGACGAGCGCCTGGAGCCTGCCGCTATCGTCGAGCCAGATGGACTCCGTGAAATCCGTTTCCGCGCGTTTCAAACCGACCTGAAACTGTTCAGGGCGCGACTGCTGCCAACGCAACGCCCCCTTCGCGAAGGGCGCGGCGAGCGCGAGATAAACGGGAAAATACGATTCGTCGCGGCCGCCGAATCCGCCGCCTGGGTAGCAACTGATCACGTGAACGTGCTTGACGTTGATATTGCTGTCCTTGAACACCTTACATGCGGATATACAGTCGCCGCGCGGCGATTGTGTGCCGAGCACCAGGTTCAGACAACCGGAATCCGCCTGAAACCACGCGAGTCCCGACTCCGGTTCCATGAAGACGGGATCGATTGCGGGCGTTTTAAAGGCGCCATCGAACTGGTGCCAGGCCTTGCTGTCGACCTTGGCGCTGGCCAGACTGAGAATGCCTTTACTGATGCTGTTGCACCTGGCGGTGAATGTCTTGTCGACGTGGCCACTGCTCTGGAGGTTCGAAAACGACTTCGCGTCGTCGCGCACATAAAGCTTCGATGCGGATGGATACAAGGTGGTCGTGGTGCTTTCCGGCACCGTTGCTCCGTAACGGATCACCGACTCGTTGAAATCGAGCAGTTTCCTTGCGTGGCGATACGTATCGAAATCTTCGAAGATCAACAAGGCGACGGGCTGACCGTAGCAATTAGCGGGTTTGCCCTTCTGCGCGAAAAGATAGATATCTTCGCTAGCTACCGGATCCTTTTCGGCAGCGAGGTAGATGCGATTGTCATTCAACGTCTGGTTGGATACCACGGCGATCGGGCGAAGATCGTGCGGCAATACGCTCAGGTCGAAGTCTTCGAAATTCTTGTCGACGCAATTGCATCTCAGGGCGTATAGCCAGTTTTCTTCTTTCGGCCAGCCGTCGAAGTCGCGCGCCTTGTAATCGCGCGCGTAGATCTTCGCGCCGGTGACCTTGCTCACGCCCTCGATGCGCCAGCGCGCCTTGCCAGGCTCCGGCGCCCAGTCGGGGGCGCCGTTCGGTGCCTGTGGTGCGGAATGGGCGCTCGTCGCGGCGAGTGCGGCTGGGCTGGCGGCCGTGAACGCGGTGATGGAGCTGACCGACATCGTGACCGCGCCGCTCCCCATGGCCTTGAGGAATGTCCGGCGAGTAATCGGAACATCGCAAGCCATGTGCGTCTCCAGGCGAGACCCGCAGCGTAATCTGCGTTATTTCATGTCGCGCGCTACGCGAAATCCATTGGCTTCGTAGCGAACGCTGCTGTCGTATTTGAAGCGCGTGGCGGCGAGCATATAGCCCGCGCCGTCGCGCCACGATCCGCCGCGGATCACCCGCGCCTGGCAGTTGGGCTCGTCCCACGAGTGGCCATCGTTCGGCGCGTTCTTGTACGAGTTGTGCCAGCAGTCGCTGACCCATTCCCAAACGCCGCCGGCCATGTCGTAGAAGCCAAACGCATTGGCGGGAAAAGAGCCGACGTCGTCGGGCGCCTCGACGTGCCAGGGCGGCCCACAGTCTTTGCAGTTCGCCGTGCCCTTGCGCATGTCGTTGCCCCACCAGTAGCGCGTTTCGGTGCCGGCGCGCGCGGCATATTCCCATTCCGCTTCCGTCGGCAGGCGATAGGGTTTGCCGCTGACCTTCGAAAGCCATTTCACGTACTGCTGCGCGTCGTCCCAGCTCAGGTCGCGCACGGGGGCGTTCGGCGAGGCGTTGTTCTCGTTCGACAGGCGCGGGCAGGCGCTCGCGGCGACGCACGCGTTCCACTGCGCCACGGTCACCGCATATTTCGCGAGCGCATAGCTATGGCTGATCGTCACGCGGTGCGCGGGCCGCTCCGATGCATCGTCGGTGTCGATGCCCATGGTGAAGTTGCCGGGCGTCACCGCAACCAGCACCGGGCAAGATGGGCAGTCCTGAATGTCGTGCGGACCCGGTTTCGAAATCGCCGGATTGGCCTTCGCCGCGACTGCCGCCGCGGCCGCAGCCGTTGCCGCGGCCGGCGGTGCGGAGGCGGGCGCTGCCCTGGTCTGCGCGGCTGGCGGCGCGGCGGGGGGCGGCGGTGTCTTCGCCTGAGGCGCTGGCGCGGGTACCGGTGTGGGCGCGGCGGACGCTGCAGCCGGTTTCGATGCCTCCGCACGCAAACGCGTCAGGCGAGCCTGCGCGAGCGGAGCGAAGCGTCCATTCGGATAGGCCTTGAGATACGCCTCGTAGTCGCTGGCGTATTGACTGTCCTTGATCGAATTCCAGAACGTGATTTCGTATTCCTGGGAGGTGTCTTTCGGCATCAGGCCGACTCGCACGATCGCGACGCCATAGCGTTGCCGCGCTGCGCTGGCCTCGGCGACCCGCTCAAGCGCGGCGTGGGCGCCTGCGTATCCACCAGGGTCTTGCGGCTCGAGACGCGGCTGCTCGCGTGCCGGAGTCGAGCGGTTATGCGCTACCGGCGCAGCCGAGCGTAGCGTCGAGGTCAGGCCTAGCGAGATCAAGAGGCACACAGGCAACACTAGCCGCCACATGTTCGTTCTCCCTATCAGGTGCCAACCCGGGTGCATACCCGGGCGTCATCGCCTTTCAATGCCGACGGTGCGCTACCCCGCGGCAGTCGCCGGCCGCGCTCGCACGAAACGCGGGCCGCCGCCGGCACAGGCACTGCCTGCGCACAACTACAAAATAGCACGCACGCCGGGCGATGCAGTAACTGGGTGGCACCCGCGCGCGCCGCGCCGATTTATCTCTATCCGCTTGAATCCGTCCTAAGCTGTAGAACACGCACCGAACTCGAAAGCCGCGCGCCGTCTGCCGAACGAGGAGCATAAAGATGCAACGAAGAGCAACCCTGTTGGCCCTGGCAGCGGCCGTCCTGATGCCGCGCCTCGCGTTTGCGGAGCGCACCCCGTCGCCGCCCGGCGCGGAGGTCTACATCATCTGGCCGCCGGACGGCGCGACGATTCCCACCGGCAAGTTCTGGGTGCGCATGGGCCTGCGTAACATGGGCGTCTGCCCCAAGGGGATCAACAAGGCGAACACGGGCCATCATCACTTGCTCATCGACACGGACCTCCCACCGCTTGACCAGCCGATCCCGTCGGATCGCAATCATTTGCATTTCGGCGCTGGCGAAACGGAAGCCCGGATCGAGCTTCCGCCGGGCAAGCACACGCTGCAGTTGCTGATGGGCGACTACAACCACGTGCCGCACGATCCGCCGGTGTACTCGAAGAAGATCACGGTCACCGTCAAGTAGCGAAGGACATCCGGCTTTAGCCGCAGCGCAAAAGAAGCGGGAGTGCATGCCATGAACAGGTTCCTCGTTTTTGTTGCCAGCCTCGTGCTGCTCGCGGGCGGTGCGGCGCATGCAGGCACGACGCCGGCCGACCCGAACGCGCATGTTTATATCGGCTGGCCCAACGACGGCCAGGTCATGCCGGCCGGGCGGCCATTTCGCGTCTGGTTCGGGCTGCGCAACATGGGCGTGGCGCCTGCGGAAGTCGAGTTTCCCAACACGGGCCACCACCATCTGCTCGTCGATACGGACTTGCCACCGATGGATCAGCCCATTCCATCCGATCGCAACCACCTGCACTTCGGCGCCGGCCAGACCGAAACCATGCTTCAGTTGCCGCCGGGCAAACATACGCTGCAGCTGCTGATGGGCGACGCGCACCACGTGCCGCACAACCCGCCGGTGTACTCGAAGAAAGTCACCATCTACGTTAAGTGATCCACACGATCCGGTCGCGCGCGCCGCGGCGATAGACGAACGTTTGCGACGCTTTCACTTCCCCCGAAAAGCCCTGTTCGAAGCACGCCAACATAAGCCGGTCGACGCGTTGGCGCGCGCCCATCACAACGCATGGATCGCGTGCGCCACACGCCGCGCGCAAGGCTCCGGGAATTCCAGAACAGTCCTTATGCAGCGGGCGTTGCGCCGGCGTGCGCTCGCGCGCTCGTGCACCTGGCACGCCTCATGCCTTGTTGGACCCGAGCCAGCAACCTTGCAGCTCACAACCCAAACACCGTTCCATCCATTTCTGGAGAACTGCCATGAGCAAGCTGATGATTGCCGACCTGAGCGTCGCACAAGAACTCGACCGCCGTGAAATGAGCGCCGTGCGCGGCGGCCTGGGCCTGTGGCCCGTCTGCTATCCGACGATGCCGAGCGTGAAGGTCGACTCCACCAACTTCACCGCATCGCAGTTGATCGGCCAGACGAACACCATCCTGTCCAATACGGGCAACGACGTGGCGTTCGTGAACAACCTCCACGCGTCGACCAACCCCGTGCAAACGGCTCACAACACGATCCACTTCTGATCGTGCTGCCAGCCGTGGAGGCTTACCCGCCTCCACGGCGCCGCCCTCCACCGCATCCGCTGCACTTCTTCGTCGCGTCCTTCACCGTGCTTTATCGCATTCCGCTCAAGGAGTCGATCGTGAACACACTGCTCTCGCCGTCCGCCGCATACGCAGGTCGCGGCGCGTCGCGCTGGCTGACCCGCGTCGTCGGAACGGCTGGGTTGTGTGCGGTGGCGCTGTGCGGCTGCACGGATCTGAGTACGCCTGCGTATCAGCGCCCGGACATGCCTGCGAAGGACGCCTGGGCGCATACGAGCCGCACGTTTTCCGCGGCCGATACGGTCAATCCGCAGTGGTGGAAAGAGTTCGACGATCCCTACCTGAATACACTCATAGAAAAGGCGATTGCGGGCAATGTCGATATCCGGGTGCTGGCGGCGCGCATTGGCGTGGCCGGCGCGCAGATCGGGGAAGTGCAGGCCGGTGCACTTCCCACGGTCGACGCGGGCGCGGGTATCGATTATGAGAAGAGCACGGGGCTAGCGCTCTCGAAGACCTATAACGTCGCCACTCAGGTCAACTGGGACATCGATATCTGGGGCAAAGTCGAAAAAAGCGTGCAGGCCCAAAAGGCCGAGTATCACGCTAGCGAAGCGGATTGGCGTGCAGGCTATTTGACGCTCGTTGCGAATGTGGCGAGCACTTATTTCCAGATCCTCCAGTTCGACGATCAGATCCGCGACGAGGAAGACACGCTGAAGCGGAACAAGCAGATTCTCACTATTTACCAGCAGATGTACGCAAACGGTGTCGCGCCAAAAACCGAGGTGCTGCGGCAGGGCGCGGAAGTCAATGGCGTGACGAACGAACTGCTGGAACTGCACCGTGAGCGCGATACCGCCGAAAATGCGCTTGCCACGCTGGTCGGTGTGCCCGCGGGCGAGTTCAGGATGCCGCTGGGCCAGTTGCGCGAGCGCGTGAAGCTGCCGGACGTGCCCATGGGCCTGCCCGCGCAGTTGCTGGGGCGCCGCCCCGACGTGGTGGCCGCGCAGTACCGCATTCTCGAATCGTATGATGAAGTCGGTTCCGCGCGGCTCGCGCAATTGCCGACCATCAGTCTCACGGGCCGCGCCGGCACAGCCGCGTTCTCGCTCTCCGATCTGTTCAAGGTATTCACGCTGAGCTTCATGCCGAGCATCGACTTCCCGATGTTCGACCCCAGCGTGCATGCCCACATCAAGACGACCGAGGCCCAGGGCAAGGTTGCCGAACAGCAGTATCGCCAGGTGGTGTTCACGGCGTTCGAAGAAGTCGAGAACGCGCTCGTGAACCTCGACGCGCATAAAAAGCAGCGCATCGAATTGCTGCAGCAGAACGAGCGGCTGCGCACCGTCGCGGCGCAGGTCGAGGCGCAGTTGAAGGAAGGGCTCGTGTCGCAGCTCGAAGTATTGGAGTCAGAACGTTCGCTCGCTAATGCGGAACAGTCGCTTCTCGCCAACCATGAGCTGATTCTGAGCGACACTGTCACCCTCTATAAGGCGATCGGCGGCGGCTGGCCCGACGTCGATGTCGCCAACGTGGCCTCGAGTTCCGCTGTGCCGGCAGCGCCCGTCAAGTGAGCGCGCCCGTTGCGGCGGGCCCCGCCAGTTGTTTGACTCCAGCCAACAGTCGCCTACACTTTTCTCACACCCAGATCGCCATGTGCAAGGCGCACGGCTTCACACGGAGAGTCAGTGCGCACGCGGCGCTTGCGCCACGCGCGGCCTGGCTGACAACTGCTGATCGCTGGCGGAATCATGGTGCCTGACGCCGCTTCCATTGCCGAGAGCCAGACATCGCTCGACCGGACGTTCGATATCGTGCTGCGGCCGATATCGCATGCGGAGCTGGGCGAAATCCGCATCGACAAGGATCTTTTTGCAGTCGGGCGGACACAGCCACCTTTTGCCGCGGCGCGGCCCGAGGTCGTGGTCGATGTTTCGCGCCGTCACGCGCGCATCTTCCGCGAAGGCGCGGCGGCCTACGTCGCCGACCTGGGCAGCAAGAACGGCACGGCGGTCAACGGTATCGAAGTCACCCAGAAGCCCCACGTGCTCAACGACGGCGACGAACTCAGCTTTGCCGGCGCGCTCGCGTTTCGCGTGAGCTTCGCGCCGCGCACGGTACGCGCGCCCGTGCGGGCGACCGTGGTGACGCTCACGCCGGAGCGCGCCGATCTCGGGTTGCAGCAGATCGTCGTCACGAGTTTTCCGTTCCTGGTCAGCAAGGCCGACGAGACGTTCTCGCAGTATCACGACGCGTATCCGCATCAGGTGAACTACTTGTCGCGGCGTCATGCGCACATCTACGCCGAAGACGACGCGATGTATGTCGAAGACCTCGGCAGCACCAACGGCACGTTCCTCGACGGCCTGCGGCTCGACGATCACGCGGTCAAGCTCGAAGACGGCCAGCGGATCGCCTTTGGCGGCGAGCACTTCGTCTACCGGGTCGGCCTCGAGAGCACGAGTGGAAGCGATGCCACCGTGACGGCGACGCGCGAGCGCCGCGCGTCGGTGCTCGCAGAAGACGCCGACCGCACGACCTTCATTGGCAGCGCGCACTCGTTTCTCGACATTTTCTGCACGCCCCCCGCGCCCGCGCAGGACGACGAAATCAACCCCGATGCGCCTCACCCCGCGCCGGAACCGGGGCACGACGCGCGACGCCGGCGCGGCAGGCTCGAGGTCTTCCTGAGCGAGCTGAGCGAAGCGCTGGGCGGCAGCGGGAAGATCAATATGGGCGCGTTCGCGCGCTGGGGCGGCGGCGGGATTGCCGTGATCCTCGCGCTTGTCGCGCTCACGTATTTCCAGGGCGCGCCGCAGCGCGACATGCAGGCGTTGCTCACGAGCGGACAGTTCGAAAGCGCGGCGCGCATGGCCGATCAATATCTCACGCGCCACCCGAACGACAGCACGTGGCGCGCGATGGGGACGGAAGCGCTCATCAAGGCGGACGTGCCCGACTGGGTCGCCGCGATCAACGCGCGCGCGTTCGACCGTGCGCGCGCCATCGTGGAAGACATGCGTACACTCGCGCGCCACAACCCGGACGCCGCGCCGCTCGTGGAAAACATCGGCTGGATCGGCGCGCTGCAATCGTTCGTGCAGGGACGGGGCGGCCCGCAGGCGCCGATCCGCATCTATCGCGACGAAGCGCCGATCCATGCGCTGACGAGCCGCTGGAACGACGACCCCGGCGAGCATCAGCGTGCATTCGACCGGATCTCGGCCTATGTGCCGGCGTTTGCCGTCGTGTATGCGGACTCGCTCAGCCACTTGCGCAAGCTGCAGAGCGACGACTCCGTGTATGTGGCCGCGCTCGACCGCATCCACCAGGCAATCGACAGCGCGCTCGCGAGCGACCGCTTCGACGCGCTCACCGCGATGCTGAGCGACTACGCGCAGCGCTATCCGCGCCTCGCCGGGCTCGATGCCGTGCGCGCCGACGTCGACCAGTATCAGCAGATCGACAGCGAGGCGCACGCGGGCCACGTGCAGGCCGTGCACGACCGTCTGGCTGCCGCTCACTTCGCCACGCCGCCGTTCGCGGCCCATGCGGGCGCGCTCGAAACGCTTGCGCAAGCGGGAGGGCATGGTGAATCCGCGCCAGCTCATTGAGCGCCTGGGCAAGGCGCTCGGCATGCCGGGGGGACTTGCGGCGCCCGAACCGCCGCGCCCACTTGGCGAGGCGCTGGGCGACCACAGCGAGGAAGGCGTGGCGATCCTCACCGCGCGCCCGTGGCGCCTCATTGAAGCCACGATCATCACGATGGTTGCGCTCGTGGTATGCGCCTTCCTGTGGTCGTTCGTCGGGCGTGCCGATGTCATCGTGAGCGCGCAGGGGGCGCTCGCCCCGGAGTCCGAAGTGCGCCGCATCTACGCGCCGGTGGATGGGGAACTGGTGGACATCTACATCGCCGAAGGTCAGCCCGTGGAGAAGGACGACGTCATTGGCCGTATCAACGCGCGCGGCGCGATCCAGGCGGCGACCAACGCGCTCGACGCGCGCCTGAAACTCGACGACGCCGAACGCGACTGGAAGGAATTCCCCGAGAAGAAGGCGCTCATGGAGCGCAAGGCCGAGGCGCTCAAGGCGCAGATGGACGTTGAAACGCATCTACATGAAACGCGCGTGGCGGAAGGCACGAGCAAGCTCCAGCAGGCCGAGAACGCCCAGCTCGACGAAGCGCGCGGCAATATCGACAACGCGCGCCACGTGCGCGATCTCGCGAAGGAAGACCAGGACAAGTACGAGCGCCTGTTTGCGCTGCCGGGCGGCGGCGGAGTATCGCAAAGCCAGGTCGAGGAAAAGCGCAGCGCGTTCCTGCAGGCCGATAACAACTACCGGATCGCGCAGGCGCGGCTCAGCGAATTACAGGCGCAAACGAGCCACGAGTTCGCCCAGGCGAAGGCGCAGCTCGAAGGCAGCGCCGGGCAGCTCACGTCGCTACGCATCGAATACGACGCGACGGAGCGCGAAATCGCCAATACCGAGGACAAGCTGCGCCTGCAGGTGCAAACCGCGCGCCTTGCCGCCGACGCCGCGGCGCGCATCCGCTTCGAGAACATCGACAAGGACAACTTCCTGCTCGTGCTCGCGCCGGTCTCGGGCGTGATTACGGACGTGACGACGACGCAGCCCGGCGACAAGATCCAGGCGAACACGCCGCTCGGGGGCATTGCGCCGGCCAACGCGCGCCCGGTCGTGAAGGTGGCGATTGCGGAGCAGGACCGCGCGTTCCTGCACGAGGGCTTGGCCGTCAAGCTGAAATTCAACGCGTTTCCGTATCAGCGCTATGGCGTGGTGGACGGCATGCTCGAATATATTTCGCCGACCACGAAGCCGCAGGCGCAGACGAAGGAGCCAGTTTACGAGGGTCGCGTGCGTCTCGCGCGCGACTATTTTTCGATTGGGGGCGCGACGTATCCGCTGCGCTACGGCATGACGGCAACCGCCGAAATCGTGGTGCGCGAGCGGCGCCTGATCGATTTCGCGCTGGACCCGTTCCGGCAGATCGCTGGCTGACGACACCAATCAGTTCGAAATTCGGGAATCGGAAATCAGGGGAACGCAATGACGACAATCGTACGGATCGACGATGAAGCGATCGGCACGGAAGATTTCATCCGCGCGCTGAAACTCACGGGGCAGTTCGAGAGCCTGGTCGAACAGCAGGTGCGCGACCGGCTGACGGTCATCGCCGCGAAGAAAATGGGCGTGAAGGTGGAGCCCGACGAAATCCAGCAACGCGCCGACCAGTTTCGCCGCGTGCGGGGGTTGCACCGCGCGGCGGACATGAATCGCTACCTGGACGTGTTCGGCATCAGCCTCGATGAATTCGAGCGCTTCATTACCGACACGCTCTATCAGGAGAAGACCTTCAACCTGATCTGCAACGACGAGGCGGTCGAAAGCTATTTCAAGCTCAATTCGCCGAAATTCGACAGCATCGAAGTGAGCCACATCGTGGTGGACTCGGAAGGCAAGGCGCGCGAGGTCATGTCGATTCTGGAGGACGAGCCGCAGGCGTTCAGCGAAATGGCGCGCGAGCATTCGATCGCGGACACGAGCGAGCGCGGCGGCGTGATCGGCAAGGTGCTGCGCGGGTCGTTGAAAACGGACATCGAGGCGAAGGTGTTCAATGCGCAGGTCGGCGACCTGCTCGGCCCGTTCCCCGCTCCGGACGGTTCGTTCTTCGAAATTTTCTGCGTGACGGCAAAGCATCCGGCGTTGCTCGAGGCGGACGTTGCTTCCGAGGTGCGGCGGCTGTTGCGCGAAGAATGGCTCGCGGAGCGCGCGCAAGAACATATCATCGACGCGCACTGAGCGCGCAGAGCCACGCTGATGGACACCCAGGCGCCCCTACCTGCCAGCGCACCGTCGCTGGTGGATTTTCTCGCATCGGTCGAACCGCTCTCGCTCTTTTCGCGCGAAGAACTCGACCGTCTCGCCGCGCAGGTCGAAACGCACAGCTACGCATTCGGCGACACGCTCTGCAAGCGCGGCGAACCCGCAGCCGGACTCTATGTGATCCGCTCGGGCTCCGTGCGGCTCATCGCCGAAGAGCGCGGCAAGGAGATGAGTCTCGGCGTGCGCAAGGAACGCGAAGTGTTCGGCGAAATCGCCATGCTGCGCGATTACTGGCACGAAGTGTCAGTGCGCGCTTCCGCGAAGACCGAGGTGCTTTGCATCCCCCGCGCGGCGCTCGAACCGCTGCTCGCCGCGAATCCCGCCGCGCAGTCGTTCGTGACGAGCTATGTGGCCATCAGCTCCGCGGGCGGGTTCGTCACGCGGCTCTTCGACCTGCGCGGCAAGCTTTCGCGCGCCGAACTGGAAGAGTATGTGTCGAGCGTGGGCGTCAAGCGCGTGAGCGCGGGCAAGGAGATCATCCATCAAGGCGCCGGCGGCGACATGCGCCTGTATGTCGTGCGCCAGGGCGAAGTCACTATTGCGCGCGAGGAAGACGGCAGCGTCTATCAGATTGCGAAGCTCGGCGCGGGGGAAATTTTCGGCGAACGCGCGTGCCTGCTTCGCCAGGATCAGCCCGCGAGCGTCACGGCGCTCACTGATGTCCGGCTGCTGGTGATTCCCGAGAAGACCGTGCATTTCATGCTGGAGCGCAACCCGAAGCTGCGCGAGGTGCTGGAAGAGCGCGTGCGCTTCAACGAGCGCGAATTGCAGCGGCAGAAGAAGCTCGCCGAGCGCCGCAGCCGGCCCGTTGCCGTGGACAGCGGGGCGGACGCGACCTTCAGCGAACGCGTGATCAAGCGCTTCGTGCTGGTCGAGCAGGCCGAAGAGATGGATTGCGGCGCGGCGTGCCTCGCCATGATCTGCCGGCATTACGGCATTCCCATGACGCTCGGCAAGCTGCGCGACCTCGCGAACGTGACGACGCAGGGCGCGACGCTGGACAGTCTCGCGCGCACCGGCGAAGCGCTCGGCTTCACCACGCGCGGCGTGCAGTGCACGTACGAAGCGCTGCAAGGGTTCGAGTTGCCCTTCATCGCGCACTGGGAGGGCTACCACTACATCGTCGTATATGGCGTGTCGAAGCAGTGGGTGAGGGTGGCCGACCCGGCGCTCGGTTTTCGCAAGCTGAGCGTCGAAGCGTTCGAGCGCGGCTGGAACGGCACGTGCCTCCTGTTCACGGCGGGCGAGACCACGGGCGCGCAGGCGGCGACGCGCTCGCCGTGGGTGCGCTTCATCGGATATCTGCTGCCCTACCGGAAAATACTTGCCCACCTGTTTCTCGCGACCTTCGTGATCCAGATGCTGGGCGTGGTGCCGCCGCTCATCATCCAGAACATTCTCGACAGCGTGATCGTCCACCAGAATGTGAGCCTGCTGCATCTCCTGATCGTGGGGCTCATCATTTCGCACGTGTTTACGCAGCTCATGACGACGATACGCGCGCATCTGTCGAATTTCATGGTGCGCAGTCTCGACTTCGCGATGATGTCGCAGTTCTTCAAGCACACCATGTCGTTGCCGTTCTCGTTTTTCGCGCGGCGTAAAACAGGCGATATCTTCGCGCGCTTTCAGGAGAACCAGACTATCCGCGCGTTTCTGACTGAATCGACGGTGACGACGGCGCTCAACCTGCTGATGATCTTCATCTACTTCACGATCATGTTCCTCTACAACGTGAAGCTGACGCTGCTGCTGATCGCGTTCGTGATTCCCATCATGGCGCTGACCGCCATTGCCACGCCGCGCATCAAGCGCTACGCGCGTGAAGTCTTCGCCGTGTCCACCGACGCGCGCTCCATGCTGATGGAGACGCTTGGCGGCGTCGAAACCGTGAAGGGCATGGGGATAGAAAGAGCGGTACGCCTGAAGTGGGAGCGCAAGTACGCGAAGTCGCTCGAAGTGCAGTATCGCGCGCAGGCGTTCCATATTCTGGTCGGTCTCGGCAGCCAGTTGCTCAATGCCGCGACCACGATCGTGATTCTCTGGGCGGGCGCCACGCTCGTGCTCGATCAGGAATTGAGCATCGGACAGCTCATTGCGTTCAATGCGTTCATGGGCAGCGTGCTCGCGCCGCTCATGGGTCTCGTCGGGCTCTGGAGCCTCATGAACGATGCGGCGGTCGCGATGGAGCGGCTAGGCGACGTGCTCGATATCGAGCCCGAGCAGAAGCCCGCCGACCTGGGTTCGCGCGTGCTGCTTCCCGACCTGCAGGGCGACATTGAATTCGACGGCGTGTATTTCCGCTACGGCGGCAACGAAACGCCTTATGTGCTGGAGAACATCAGCTTTTCGGTCGGGCGCGGCCAGATGGTGGCGATCGTCGGGCGCAGCGGCTCCGGCAAGACGACGCTCGCGAAGCTGCTGGTGGGCTTCTACGCGCCGACCGAAGGCAAGATCAACGTGGATGGCTACGACATGAGCGCGATCGACCACGCGTACTTTCGCGCCCAGGTAGGCTACGTGATGCAGACGAACCTCGTGTTCTCCGGCACGATTGCGGAGAACATCGCGTGCGGCGATGCAACGCCTGACTGGCGGCGCATGGAGGAAGTGGCGCGCATGGCGGATGCGCACGCGTTCATCAGCAAGTTGCCGCTCGGCTACGAGCAGGTGGTGGGCGAGCGCGGCGTGGGCCTCTCGGGCGGGCAGATCCAGCGCCTTTGCATTGCGCGCGCGCTCTATCACGACCCGCGCCTGCTCGTGTTCGACGAAGCCACCTCGTCGCTCGACACGCAGTCGGAAAGCAACATCCTTTCGAACATGCATGACATTCTCCAGGGCCGCACGGCGCTCATCATCGCGCACCGGTTGAGCACGATCATGCGGGCGGACAAGATCCTCGTGCTCTACGAAGGGGCGATCGTGGAGCAGGGGCGGCACGAAGAACTCGTCGAGCGCAGGGGCATGTATTACCAGCTCGTGCAAAAGCAGCTGGGGGCATCATGAAGCTCTTCGACCCGCACGGATTTGGCAGTTCCGTTGTGTCATATGCGGGCTTGCTCGAGAAGATCGAGATCCTGCGCTCCACGCTGCGCTGGGCGCCGCGGCTCGAACGCACCGACATCGAAAAACTCTTGAACCAGTCGAACGCGCTGCGCGACGAAGTCATGCAACTCTCGCGCAAGGAGCGCTTCGTCGAAGCGGCGGCGGAGGCGCCTGAAGCGCTCGATGCGCTGACCAGGCCGGACGCCCTCATGCCCTCCGCGCACCGGCGGCGCGAGGCGTTGATCGAGCGCAGCTTCATCTTCGAAGGCATATTCGGCGACAACCCGAAGCTGCTTGCCGCGCTGGAGATTGCGGAAAAGGCGGCGCCCACCGACCTGCCCGTGTTGATCGACGGCGAAAGCGGAACGGGCAAGGAGTTGATGGCGAAGGTGATCCACGCCAACGGCGCGCGCGCCGACCGCCCATACATCTCGGTGAACTGCGGCGCGATACCCGAGAACCTGCTCGAATCGGAGTTGTTCGGCCATCGCAGAGGGGCGTTCACGGGGGCGTCGAGTGATCGCAAAGGGAAGTTCGAAAGCGCGCATACGGGGACGATCTTTCTGGACGAGATCGGCGAGTTGCCGCTGCAGGGGCAGGTGAAGCTGCTGCGCGTGCTCGAAGCGCACGAGATCCAGCGGGTGGGCTCCGATGAACCCATTGGGGTCGACACGCGCATCGTTGCGGCGACCAACCGCAACTTGCGCGAACTCGCCGCACAGGGGCAGTTTCGCGAGGACCTGTTTTATCGGCTGAGCGTGATTCATGTGACGTTGCCGGCGCTGCGCGAACGCAACGACGAGATTCCGCTGCTCATTGCTTATTTCGGCGATGAGGCTGCTGGGCAGCTCAAGCGACGGCCAGTGAAGCTTACGCCCAAGCTGCGCGACTTTCTGCTTACGTACGCTTATCCGGGGAATATTCGCGAGCTGCGTAATCTCGTGTATCGGCTTTCGTGCCTTGCAGGCGACACGGCCGATATCGAGCATCTGCCCGATGATATCCGGCCTAAGCCTGCTGCGCTGGCTTTGCGGGTGATGGAGGCTGAAGCGGCGGGTGCGCCGCTGTCACTGAGCGATGCGAAGCGTGCTGCTAGCGATGAGGCTGAGAGGGCGTTTCTTGAGCGTGGGTTGCAGGAGACTGGGGGCACGGTGGCGGAGCTTGCGAGGCGCTGTGATATGAATCGATCACATTTGCAGATGCTGCTTAAGAAGCATGGGATTCATTCTAAGGATTTTCGGCATGCCGATAAGGTGAATCATGAGAAGGGGTCTTGAGCTGGGTGCCGAGCGGTGCTTTTTTGTCGTGGCTCTTGGCGCTTTTGGCCGTTCATGCCCGGGAGCCCTCTAACCTGGCTGATGCGGCGGGCAGTTTTTTCACCGTGGGATCTCCAGCCGGAAAGAGGGTCCTGAACAGTTCGCCCAGCATCATTGCGCCTCCGGCACAACGCCTTGCGGCAGGGGCATTGCAGCGTGGTTCGCGGCCGCGATGGCTGCGGGTGGCAGCGGCGGAGGACCGCTGACAGTCGCCTTCGGCCCAGCCTTTGCGCTACCGGTCAGAAAGATGCGCGCGGGCAATGCAAAGTGCCGCAGTTGCAGGACGTCAAGCGGTCCGGCGCCGGCCTCGCTGCGCAGCTGGGCCCTGAGCGCAATGCCCTGGCTTGCCTCCGGCGTCCACGTGAGCAGCCAGCGCGCGTTATCCTGCCGGGAGACCTTCGCCCGCTCCAGCAGCCGGATCAGTCCGAACCGGCCCTGTGCATCGAGCGCCGTGCGCAGGCCGCCTTGTTCGGTCTGCCATTCGATGTGCGAGAGGTTCTCGAGCGACTGGCCCGGCCACTCGAAC